>DDPM01000192.1:0-1392 GCA_002342165.1 Hylemonella sp. UBA2468 | reverse complement strand
CTCTTTTACTGCATCCACTTGTGCCTGGCTCATTCCAGCCTCTATGGCAATGGGGGTGTGAGCATTGAATTCATACATGGCATTGTTGAGTACCGCCACCCGCAGAATCACCAGCTCGCGAATATCGGCGGGCAGGCTGTTGCTTTGGCGCACGGCTCGGGTGAACTCTTCCCAACCTGCAGCCAGCGTGGGGCTGTTGAGCAAGTAGGTATAGAGCGGTGTGATCTTGCCGCGTTTGGCCACAATTTTGGCCTCAATGTCTGCCAAAGCGGGGTCTTGGCCAATGGTGATGGGATTTAGTCTTTGGGGGGCTGTGCTCATAGGGTGCTCCTGATGTTTAAACCTTAACCTTGGCCTGCACTTGAGGTGGAAACAGTTCTTCAACTTCCATTTTGCGGTGCGTGACCCCTTGTTCAAACGCATATTGGGTAAACGCCGACAAGGTTTTGTGGTTGTGGTCGATGCCATAGGGCCAAATGTCGGGCCCCATGATCTGCTCAGACTGCGCCGCGTAGTCTGAAATCCAAGGCAGCGGAAACGAAGACGCCGTGATGTCTTTGGCACGTTCAACGCTGCGTTCTTTAGCCGACTCAAAACCTTCCAGAAGGTTGGTGGCAATCCAGGGATTTTGCTCAAACACCGTGCGCTTGATGGCCATGACATGCATGATGGGAAATATGCCGGTGCGAGACCAGTAGTCGGCCTCTGCCATTCGGTAGTCGGGAATCAACCGCTTGACCACATCAGACTGCTGCAAAAACGCATTGGGTGGGCGCGCGCTCAGCACCGCATCTAAGCTGCCATCCAGCAACATGGAAGACAACGAAGCATCAGGGCGTGGCGTCAGGCGAATGTTGCAGGGCAGTTTGAGGGCGACTTTTTCTTTGCGTCCCGCGTCATTCACACCAGCTTGGTACCAGTCAATGGACGACAAGTCCACCCCGAAATCATGGGCCAATAATCCGCGTGAATAAATAGCCGCAGTTTGCGCCCATTCAGGCAAGCCTACTTTTTTCCCAGCAAGGTCGCTGACCTTTTCAATCTTGCGGTCTGCGCGCACGTAGATGGACGAGTGCCTGAATGCCCTAGAGGGAAACACTGGAATCGGTACCAACCAAGGGTCGGGTTGCGACAAGATGGAAATGGTCTTGGCAAATGACAGTTCTGACACGTCCCATTCTTGAAACTTGGTGAATCTGAAAAAGATTTCCTCTACCGGAACATGAATGGGCGTGATGTCAATGCCCTCGGCTCGGACGCGGCCACTCATGAGGTCACGGGTGTGGTCGTAGTCGCCTAAGGCAATGGTGAGGTGAAGGTTGGACATGAAACGTGGGTGTTGGTTTGAGGCTTGGGGGCTGAAGTTTCGAATCAATCGACTTTGAGGTTCAG
>DDPM01000066.1 GCA_002342165.1 Hylemonella sp. UBA2468 | reverse complement strand
GTCGAGTGGCCTGTGGCCTTGCCAGGTTCGGGGTGCTGTTTATGCACTATCCAGAGCTTGCATTGCTGCATGTAGTGGCATCACTTCTATGCCGTCCCCTAACGGATAGCTTTCATGGCCGGGGTAGATCAGTAATTTGTGGGTGGGCTGGATGTCTTCGCAGGCACTATAAAAACCGCGTTCAACCTTGGGTGTGGTGCTGCGCTTGATCTCAATAGCCCAGTGCTCCCCGTTGGGCCAGGTGAGCAGCAGGTCTATCTCTGCTCCGGCATTGCTGCGGTAGAAACTGGGCTGTGTACCGGCAGGTGCGACAGCCAACAGGCTCTCGATCACGTGGCCTTCCCAGCTGGCGCCCACGATGGGGTGTGACAGTAGGGCATCCATGTTGGTAATACCCAGCAAACTGTGCAGCAATCCGCTGTCACGGATATAGACCTTGTGCGATTTCACCAGACGCTTGCCCCGGTTGGTGCTCCATGGGGCAAGCTTTCGGGTCAGCAACAAATCGGTCAATAAATCCAGATAGCCATTGGCGGTGCGGGTATCGATACCCAGATTTCTAGCCAACTGCGCCATGTTCAAAGTGCTGCCTTGCAGGTGCGCCAGCATGGTCCAGAACCTGCGCAGCAATTCGGCACTGGTGCGTGGTGCAAATTGGGCGACATCGCGTTCTAGGTAAGTGCGCGTGAAGTCGCGCCGCCACAGCGAACTGTCGGCCTCACTCAAGGCCGTTAACGATGGCGGAAAACCACCCCGCACCCATAAGGCGTCCCACAGCTCGGGCGGCACCTCCAGGCGATGCAAACCACTGAGCTCGACAAAAGCAATGCGCCCGGCCAAAGTCTCGCTACTGTGCTGAATCAGGTCCAGAGATGCGGAGCCCAGCAGCAAGTAGAAGCCGTTGGTCCGGGTTCCATTGGCGCTACCCGTGCGCCGTGCCTGGTCGATCAGGCCGCGCAAAGGCTCAAACAGGGTAGGCAGCCGCTGCACTTCGTCCAGCACGACAAGCCGCTCCTGGCGGGTGCGCAGATATTGCTCTACGTTGTCCAGCTTGTTGCGATCCTCGGGCGACTCCAGGTCCAGATAGGCGCCATCTGGCTCAGCAACCTGAAGCGCCAAGGTCGTTTTGCCCACTTGGCGCGGTCCGAGCAGCACCACGGCAGGCGAGCGCTGTAGCGTTTGTTCTAGTTCGAGCAGCTTTTTTCGAGTAAACATCATTGCTATTATTGCATCATGATGTTATTTTTTCAATGATAAGATTGCAACTCAGGCGATCGGACTTTATTGCACCCAAAGACTGAACAGTCAAAATTTGAAAACGAAATAAAGACTTTATGCAGACCCATGAGACAAAAGGCATGTTGTTGGGCTTCATTGGCGTTGCCATGTTCGGTCTGACACTTCCTTTTACCCGTATAGCCGTTGCGGAGCTGAACCCCTACTTTGTGACCTTTGGAAGGGCTGCGCTTGGCGGCATTTGCGCGCTTTCGGTGTTTGTGTTTTCAAGGCCCAAACTGCTCTCAAGGAGTCAGTTGATGCGGTTGAGCGTGATGGCACTCGGGGTGGTTTATGGATTTCCACTGTGTGTGTCACTTGCTATGAAAACGCTTCCATCAGCGCATGGGGGAATTGTGCTTGGCGTACTGCCTCTCGTCACCGCAGTGGTGGGTGTACTGCGTTTTCACGAACGTCCTTCGCTATCGTTTTGGGCCACAGCTGTCATGGGCACTTTGCTGGTCATCACTTATGCCGCTTTAAATGGAAGCGGAGGTCTTGCAAGTGAAGACTGGCTTTTGTTCGTTGCAGTTTTAAGTGCGGCCATTGGGTATAACGAAGGGGGAAAACTCAGCGAAGAAATGAGTTCTGTGGAAGTTATCAGTTGGGCGCTGGTGTTGACCTTACCCATCAACCTCTTCTTGGCATACCTGTACCTGGATTTTGAAATCAGTTCAGTGTCTGCACCAGCTCTGGTTTCATTTGTCTATTTAGGCTTGTTCTCTATGTACATCGGGTTTTTCTTTTGGTACAGCGGAATTGCGCTAGGGGGCGTGGCCAGGGTTGGTCAAGTTCAGTTGCTTCAACCCTTTTTGACGCTTGTTGGAGGGTATTTCTTGCTGGATGAAAAAATCACAGCAATGAATGTGGGATTCGCGTTGTGCGTATTAGCTGTTGTGGTTTTAGGCAAGCGAACTAGAGCGAAATAGACCCGCCGGACTTTATTGTCAAGATTCACTGGAGATGTTGCAACCGAGAAAATGCCGGAGCCAACCCAGTCTAGATGGGTGATTGGTGGCAAAAGGTAGCATCAAGATATATAATGAAACCTTATTGAAGGAGTTCCCAATGGCCGTAGCCATGAAACTTTCGGACGATTTGGTGGAAGACGCAAAAACCGTTGCAGCTGCGGAGCACCGCTCGGTACCAAAGCAGATTGAGTATTGGGCACGTATTGGTAAGGCTGTTTTGGATAACCCGGACATGCCACTGCGGCTCATTCAGGACACGATGCTGTCGATTGAAGAAGTGCGAGCAGGCCAAGTGTTGCCATACGAGTTTGGCTAATCAATGGCTTTAACTATTTTGACCACCCGATCGTTTGACCGGGTGGTCAAGAAACTGCACACCAAGGACAAGAAGGTGCTTGATGAAGCAGTGAAGGCCGTCGCGATTGACCCAAGTATTGGCGAGGAGAAGCGTGGGGATTTGATGGGTGTGTTGGTACACAAATTCAAGCTGAACAACCAAGAAACTTTGTTGGCTTATGGACTGAAGCCGAACAAGTCAAAGCCGAGTACCTTGGTTTTGTTGGCGGTTGGACCACACGAGAACTTTTACGCCCAATTGAAACGAACAAAATAATCGGTTCATCCACCTTCAACAGGATCTTTTGTTCCTCACAGTCTTAAGCTGCCGCCTCTAGCATCGGGCTAGCGCCACTCATTTTGATGGTGCGGGCCCGCTGTCTTTCTTTACCGGTTGTCGTGGTAATGCTCAGGGGGCTGTCGGTAGCTAGCAAGCCTGTGCCCAGTTGGCTGAGCCATTCTTGGCGGCCTAAGGCGCAGACCACGCTGGTTAAGGTTCGCAGGCTGGCGCCGCGGCCACTTTCCAAGTTTTTGAGGGCGCCAATGGCAATACCGGCTTTTTCGGCTAAAGCGTCTTGGGGCAGGTTCTGCGCCAAACGTGCCCCACGGATTTGGGTGCCCAGTTGGCGTTGGTGGATTTCCACAAGAGATGACTGTTTTGAGGGAAAAACGGTATGTGTCATTTTGATGTCCAGTAAATTCACGTACCTTTATTTCGACCACAAATGAGGTTGTATTGAGGAAAAGATGAAAAATAAAGGGAAAATAAAACCTAAATTAACCTCCAGATCTGCCGTTAACCCATATACGTAACTGGAAAAGGGCCTCCTCTGCCGGGGGATCATCACATGCAACTATCTTCTGTCGATCGCACAGCTGCTCTGAGGGCCGTAGCCTCAGATGTGGCCGCGCCTGTCGCAGCCAAGGTGGTGCCTGTGGCCCCGGTTAACCCTGCGGCTGCCTCATCGGCATCGCAAGTGGCCCCCCAAAAGCCCGGGGTCATCAACGACATTGATCCCAAGGTTCAGGCCCGCGCCGCTGCGGATGCCGCCAGAATTGCCGTCATGAGCGGCTCCCCCCAAGCCAATGAAAACCTGCGCAATTGGACCAAGCGTATGGAAGAGGTGGGCAAAGTGGAGCCGCCGCCCAAAGAACCCATTTCCAAAATGCTGATGCAACACATCCAGACCTTGTGGATGGCCAGTGCCAAAGCGGTTGAGGTGACCGCTGCTGCCAACCAGCATCCATCGCAAAATATGGCGCAAATTCAACAACTGGCTGAGCAAAAAAATCAGGACCCTGCCACGGCCCCAGGCTCCATCACCAAAGAGATCCTGACCTACACGCCTTCTGAAATCAAGAAAAACGACAAATCAGACCAGTCCGGCAAAGCTGGTCGATAAAATTGGCACATTGATTGTTCGTATCAGATGGGCTCCACCATCACTCATTTGATCCATCTTGAGCCCTAACGCCCCTTCCAACGCTTCTTTACCGGCCGCTTCACTCACAGCCGCAGAAGCAAACCGCCACCACCGAACCGCTTTAGTGCTTTTTTCGGGGGGGCAAGACTCCACCACCTGTTTGGCAGGCGCCTTGTCGCAATACGAGCGGGTGGAAACCATAGCNNTTGTGGAGCTGAAGTCCCGCTTGGTGGTGTTGTATGAAATTCGCCGCCAGTTTCCGGATTGGGGGCAACGCCTGGGCCAAGACCATGTGCTGGATTTGGCAGTTTTAGGCGATGTGAGCGAGACCTCACTTAC
>DDPM01000119.1:2923-6782 GCA_002342165.1 Hylemonella sp. UBA2468 | reverse complement strand
TTTATCAGATGTGGTGGCGTATTTAAATGAGACCGGCAATGCTCCTGCCCACAGAAGTACGCATAAAAACTCACCTTCAAATCCCAACACCAACCCCAACTCAGCTTTAACCCCAAAAGGTTGGACACGGTTGGCTCCAACCACCCACAAAAGCAGCGCACCGCTTGGCGACATGTCAGAAGTCAAGGGCCAAGCCGCGGCCAAACGCGCTCTAGAAATTGCGGCAGCGGGTGGTCACCATGTGTTGCTCAGCGGCCCGCCTGGATCGGGCAAGTCGATGTTGGCGCATCGCTTTGCGGGGCTTTTGCCTCCCATGGACACGCAAGAAGCCTTGCAAAGTGCCGCCCTGGCCAGCCTCACTGGCACTTTAAAAATTGAGACTTGGGGCACTCGGCCCGTGCGCAGCCCGCACCACACGGCCAGCGCGGTGGCTTTGGTAGGTGGCGGCGTACCGCCGCGGCCCGGCGAGATTTCGTTGGCGCACCATGGCGTGCTGTTTTTGGACGAGCTGCCCGAATTCCCCCGCACCGCGCTCGAAGCCTTGCGCGAGCCCCTTGAAACCGGGCACATCAGCATAGTCAGAGCGCAGCGGCGGGCGGAGTTTCCGGCGCGTTTTCAGCTGATTGCCGCGATGAATCCCTGCCCATGTGGCTTTTTGGGTGCGCACCACGGCAGCCATGTGGGAGGGCCGCCGCACAGTGGGCCAAAGAACAGCGGAATACAGCACAATTTGAAGCGGGCCTGCAAGTGCACGGCTGAGCAAATCGCCCGCTACCAAAGCCGCTTGAGCGGCCCGCTGATGGATCGCATTGACCTGCATGTGCAAGTGGCCGCACTGCCGCCCGATGAGCTGATTCATGCCCAGGCGGGCGAGCCCAGCACCGCAGTGCGCGCGCGTTGTGTGCAGGCGCGCACTGCGGCCATGGAGCGCCAAGGATGCGCCAACCAAGCTTTGGCCGGAGCACAGCTTGAGGCGCAGGCCCGTTTAGACCCCAAAGCTGCCGATTTTTTAAAAGCAGCTGCAAGCAAACTGGGCTGGTCGGCCCGAGCCACACACCGCGCGCTCAAGGTGGCGCGCACCATCGCCGACCTGGCCCAAAGCGCCACCACCCAAGTGCCCCATGTGG
Organism: Hylemonella sp. UBA2468; assembly: GCA_002342165.1. Classification (GTDB taxonomy): domain Bacteria; phylum Pseudomonadota; class Gammaproteobacteria; order Burkholderiales; family Burkholderiaceae_C; genus Hylemonella. Next base: position 5,655 of record DDPM01000119.1, on the reverse strand, counting down.
CGGAGGCCATGCAATACCGCCTGGCGGCTTAAGGCGAACCCCGAGCCTCAAGCCAAAAACGTCTTAACCAAATCCTCACGCCGGCTGAGCGCTCGGGCAAAGTAAAAACCTTCGGCCACCAGCACCGCGCCGCCCAACACAATCACCCAAGCTGAGCCCAAGGCCGCTACCAGGCTTGCCGCCAACACTACGCCCACCGACTGCCCTAAAAACAAACTGGCCGCAAACAAGGAAACGCCGGTGCCCCGCGCTGCGGGCGACATTTGGGTGGCATTGGCCTGCATGGTGTTGTGGAACATGAAAAATCCAAACCCGCCCACAAGGCACGAAGGCGGCGCCAGCCACCACCACTCGCCCCATGCCACCACCAAGGCGCAAGCCCCCATGAGCACCACACCCACACGCGTCAGGCCCGCTTCGCCCAGAAGGGGGATCAGCCGCTTAGCCAACATCATGTAAAACACCCCGCCCACGCCAAACATGGCCACGGTGGCGCCAGCAGCCGAGAGTGACAAGTCCAATGTGTGGTACAGGTGAGATGCCCACATGGCCAACACACCAAATCCGGCCGCCCCCTCAATGACCGCCACAGTCAACACAATGCGCGACCAAGGTGCGGTGACGATCATGCGCACTTGTTCCAGGTAACTGGCCAGCATGCGATCGGGCGCTTGGATCAAATCGGCAGGGGTTGTGGGCCTTGGGGGTTGGCGGCGTTGGTCTCGAATGAGCAACACGCCGACCACGCCAAACAGCAGCGCCATAAACACAAAGGCCCAGCGCCAACCTACTGTGTCGGTAAACAAGCCGCCCATCAGTTGCCCGCCCACAATGCCCATGGTGGTGCCCACCCCCACGCGCGCCAAGGTAAATTGCCGCTCCTCATAAGACACATGGTCGCCTACCCAGGCCATACCTAGCGGAATGATGGCAGCGGCCGCCAAGGCAGTGAGCACACGCGCCCATACCAGCCACACCAGACTGGGCGACAGCACCGACAACACGCATCCCAAGCTGCAACACAAGGTGGCCACCGACACGATACGGTACTTGCCCAAACGGTCGCCGATGGGTCCGTAAATGAGCTGAGACAAGCCGTAGATCACCGCAAAAAACGAAATCACATGAGCGGCTTGGGCCAAGCTGGTGTCAAACACCCGCGCCAGCTCGGGCAGCATGGCATCGCACAGGCGCTGCACCGCCATGCTGGCAAACGTGGCAAACGACAGCAACAAAATGGAGCGCCGCGTTGCCGCAGATAAAGCTGATGAGGCAGGCGTTTCGGGCAGCTCTGGCAAAGGACTCATGGCCCTAGTGTCGCAGGTGTCAGCCGTCTACAAGTTGGGGGCCAGCAGCCTTTCAAGCTCAGCTTCTTTCATGCCGCGGCGCTGCGCTTGGTCTTGAAGCTGGTCGGGGCCGATTTTGCCCACACTGAAATAGGTGCTCTCAGGATGCGCCAAGTAAAAGCCGCTGACGCTTGCTGCAGGCGTCATGGCCAGGCTCTCGGTCAGGCCCATGCCAATGTCTTGGCACTGCAGCAACTCAAACATGCCGCGCTTGACGCTGTGGTCGGGGCAGGCGGGGTAGCCCGGCGCGGGGCGTATGCCTTGATAGCGCTCAGCAATCAGGTCCTGAGGGCTTAAGGGGTGTTGCAATTCGCCGCTGGCATAGCCCCACAAATCGGTTCGCACCCTGTGGTGCATGCATTCAGCAAAGGCCTCGGCCAAGCGGTCGGCCAAGGCTTTGAGCAAGATGGCGGAGTAATCGTCGTGGTCGTCCAAAAAGTAATGCTCTTTTTTCTCCACGCCCACGCCCGCCGTGACGGCAAACACCCCCACGTAGTCCTTAAAGCCCGTTGGCACACCCTCTTTGCCCCATTTTGGGGCTACAAAATCAGAAATGCACCGACTTGGGCGTTGCTGGGTTTGCCCGTCTGGCCCCGTCACCACTTCTTTGGCGGTTTGTTGGCGCATGCCGTACCAGGTAAGAGCCACTTGGCTGCGGGTCTCGTCGGTGTATATCTCTATGTCGTCTCCCACACTGTTGGCGGGGTACAGCCCCACCACCGCATGGGCGGAAAGCCAGCGTCCGTCGATCAGGCGCTTGAGCATGCGCTGGCCGTCGGTATACACACGCACCGCTTCGGTGCCTACCACCTCATCTTTCAGAATATCGGGGAAGGGGCCTGCCAAATCCCAAGTCTGGAAAAACGGCGCCCAATCGATGTAAGGGGCCAACTCGGCCAAGTCGAAGTTTTTAAAGACCCTGCGTCCAATGAATTTGGGGACAGGTGGGGTGTAGTTCCCCCAATGGATGGGGGTTTTGTTGGCACGGGCCTGGGCCAGCGGCCACAACGGCACTTGTTTTTTCTGGGCATGCTGCTGGCGCACCCGCTCGTAGTCGTCCTTAAGCTCGGCCAAATACTGGCTGGCCTGATCGCTCAACAGGTGTTGCGCCACCCCCACGCTGCGCGAAGCGTCGGGCACGTACACCACCGGTCCTTCGTAATGCGGCGCAATTTTGACCGCCGTGTGCACCCTGCTGGTGGTGGCCCCTCCAATGAGCAGCGGGATTTTGCGCATGCGAAAAAACTCGTCTTTTTGCATTTCGGCCGCCACGTACTGCATTTCTTCGAGGCTGGGGGTAATGAGGCCCGACAGGCCAATCAAGTCGGCCCCCTCCACCTTGGCGCGCGCCAAGATCTCATGGCAGGGCACCATCACGCCCATGTT
>DDPM01000119.1:2387-2781 GCA_002342165.1 Hylemonella sp. UBA2468 | reverse complement strand
CCCGCCATCAGGGGGCCCTCAATCACGTGCAGGGGCCGACCGCCCTTTGCCAGCACCTGTTGGTAAGCCTCTTCGGTGTCTTGGGTGATGAAGTCGGTGATGCCGTGTACCAGCGCGTGGCTTAAGCGCTGCGCCACCTCCACTGGGGTCTCTGGGGTGCCGCGCCAGGCCAGTTTGTGCTGGTCGTCACGCGCCGCGCCTTTGGCTTGGTCGGCAATTTCCAGCAGGCGCTCGCTGGGGCTTAAGTGCGCCTCACCCGCCTTATAGACGGGTGTTTTGTTGAGCACCACGTCTTCCACCCGCTCGCGTAAGGTGGCATCCAGCTCGTCGTACACACCCACCATGCCCGCGTTGACGATGCCCATGTCCATACCCGCCTGAATGGCGTGGTACA
>DDPM01000119.1:0-2345 GCA_002342165.1 Hylemonella sp. UBA2468 | reverse complement strand
CCGCTCACCTTGGCGCCGGGCAGGTTCTGTTTGATCCAGCGCGTGGCTTCAATAAAGTCCACCGCGTAGTTGTTGTGCTCCTCAATACCGGTGGCAATGGCAAAAATATTGGGGTCAAAAATGATGTCTTCGGGCGGAAAGCCCACCTCATCAACCAGCACTCGGTAAGCACGTTCGCAAATTTCAGTCTTGCGGGCATAGGTGTCGGCCTGGCCTTGTTCGTCAAAGGCCATCACCACCGCGGCGGCCCCGTAGCGCTTGATGAGCTTGGCTTGACGCTTGAACTCTTCAACCCCTTCTTTCATGCTGATGGAGTTGACGATGCCCTTGCCCTGAATGCAGCGCAAGCCCGCTTCAATGACGCTCCACTTGGAGCTGTCGATCATGATGGGCACGCGGGCAATGTCGGGCTCGGAGGCCAACAGGTTTAAAAACCGCACCATGGCCGCTTGGCTGTCGAGCATGGCCTCGTCCATGTTGATGTCGATGATTTGCGCGCCGTTTTCCACCTGCTGCCGCGCCACCGCCAACGCCTCTTCATACTGGTCATTCAGGATCATGCGGGCAAAGGCTTTGGAGCCCGTGACATTGGTGCGCTCGCCAATGTTCACAAACAAACTGCCCGAACCAATCAGCACCGGCTCCAAGCCGGAGAGCCTCATAGGCGGCACATCAACAGACGGCTGAAGAGGGGATTGAAGGGACGACTGAGAGGCAGTAGGGGTCATAGAGCTCACCTGGGTAAATCCGTCAGGCGAGCGTCGTTGCATGAAATGCCCCAAGCCTGATCTGCGGAATGCGCAGACTGCAACGCTCCTTGGAGGTGTGTTTATTTTAAACCCTGCGGCCTTAACCCTCACCTAAGCTCTATGGCCCGCCACTAAACCTCGCCCGCTACCTGGCGGGGATAATCGGCACCACATGGCACTCATCACCTTACTTGACGCCCAGCTGGCATTTGGGCACGTTCCCCTGCTCGACCATGCTGATTTCGCACTAGAGACGCAGGAGCGCGTCGGACTCATCGGGCGCAACGGCGCCGGCAAGTCGTCTTTGCTCAAAATTCTGGGCGGTTTGGAAAAGCCCGACGACGGCAGCCTCCAAGTCCAGACCAACACCCGCATTTCCTATGTGGCTCAAGAGCCTGTGTTGGAGGCGGACGCAACGATTTTTGAAGCGGTCAGCGCGGGGCTGGCGCGCGTGCGGGCTTTGATCGACGAGTACTGCCAAGGGATTGGCGACTTGGACGCGATGCAAAGCGAAATTGAGGCGCTCGACGGCTGGAACTGGGAGCAGCGGGTGAGCGAGACGCTGCAACGCCTGCACCTTAACCCCGATGCGGTGGTGCTTACGCTCTCCGGCGGGACCAAAAAGCGCGTGGCCTTGGCGCAGGCGCTCGTGGCTCAGCCCGATGTGCTGCTGCTCGACGAGCCCACCAACCATTTGGACTTGGACTCGATTGAGTGGCTCGAAGGGCTGCTCAAGGAATTCAAGGGCTCGATCATCACCATCACCCACGACCGCTCCTTTCTGGACAACGTGGCCACCCGCATCGTCGAGCTCGACCGCGGCAATCTGATGAGCTACCCCGGCAACTTTGCCGCCTACCTCACGCAAAAGGAAGAGCAGCTCGCGCAGGAGGCGGTGATCAACGCCAAGGCCGACAAGCTGCTGGCGCAGGAAGAAGTGTGGATTCGCAAGGGCGTCGAGGCCCGCCGCACCCGCGCCACCGCCCGCATCAACCGGCTGCAGGAACTGCGCGCCAACCGCGAGGCCCGCCGCGACGTGGTCGGCAGCGTGAACATGGACGTCAACAGCGGCGACAAGAGCGGCAAGCTGGTGTCTGAGATGGTGCATGTGAGCAAGACCTTTGGCGACCGCGTGATCGTGAGAGACTTCAGCGCCACCATCCTGCGCGGCGACAAAATTGGCCTGCTCGGCCCCAACGGCGCGGGCAAGACCACGTTGCTCAAACTCATTTTGGGCGAACACGCGCCCGACCCGGCCCCCGCCAACGCGCCCAAGCCTGAGCCCGGCCACAGCCCCTGGGGCACGGTGCGTTTGGGTGCCAACGTGACGGTGGCGTACTTCGACCAAATGCGCAACGCGCTGAACCTAGACGCCACGTTGGAAGACTTCATCAGCCCCGGCTCGGAGTGGATCGAGATAGGCAACCAGCGCAAGCACGTTAAAAGCTACTTAGGCGACTTTTTGTTTTCGCCCGCTCGGGCCAACTCACCTGTGCGGTCCTTGAGCGGCGGCGAACGCAACCGCCTGTTGCTGGCCCGCCTGTTTGCCCGCCCCGCCAACGTGCTGGTGCTGGACGAGCCGACCAACGACCTCGA
>DDPM01000096.1:2160-2510 GCA_002342165.1 Hylemonella sp. UBA2468 | reverse complement strand
TAGCTCATGGCCTGATGCGCGTCAATGAAATCCGCGGAGTACGCCATCCACAAAATGGCATTGCGGTTCATTCGGTCATACAAAGCCGACATCACCATGGTGGGCATCACGTTGTGGGCAATTTCAGGAATATTGAAAGTAGCCTGGTCGCTTGCAAATGACACGTCGCACAAGGCGGCAATGGCGGTGCCAAACCCCATGCAGCGGCCCTCAATCACACCCATCACGGGGACTTGGCAGCTGCGCAAGGCTTTGTAGCTGTTGAAAATAGAGTCGTATTCGGGACGCCGCGCATAGGCTTCTGGCGCAGGTGGCGAACCGGCATCACGCACACGGCCGGTACAAAAGTC
>DDPM01000096.1:1153-2041 GCA_002342165.1 Hylemonella sp. UBA2468 | reverse complement strand
AGAATCCGGCCGTCTTGTTGAATGATGAGGTCTGAGCTCATATTAAGTTCCTGTGAGTTGAGAAGAATGAAGCGCCGTCCAAATAGCCTGTGGTGTCATGGGCAAGGCATCGATACTGGCGCCACGGGGCTGTAAAGCGTCATTAACTGCGCTGGCAATGGCCGCCGGGCTCCCCAGGTAGCCCGCTTCACCTGAGCCTTTTTGGCCAAATTCTGTGAGCGGCGAAGGGGTGCAATGGTCCACGATGGTGATAGATGGCACCTCATGGGCGCTGGGCAAAAGGTAGTCCATAAAAGTTCCTGCCAACAACTGTCCCTCTTCAGAATAAGAAAACTTTTCCATGAGGGCTGCGCCTAAGCCATGGGCAATGCCACCGTAGGTCATGCCATGTACCACGTCGGGGCTGATCATCACGCCGCAATCATGTCCACAAACATAACGGCGAAGGGTGACCTTGCAGGTATCGGGGTCGATACTGAGCAACACCAAATGCGACTCAAAAGAATGGCATGGGTACATCTGAACACGGCCATCCGAGGTTGGCAACTGTCCGCCAGTGGGCACCTCCCACACAAATTTCTCCTGCAAGCCTGGCTCCATGTCAGCCGGCAGCAGATGAAATTTGCGGTGTGCAATTTCCACCAAGGCATCCCAAGTCATCAGCTTGCTTTGGTTTGCACGGTGAAGCACTTGCCCATCTGCGTACAACAAATCGTCAACCGAACATTGCAATTGGTAGGCCGCAATGGCCAACAGTTTGGTGCGGATTTTTTTGGCAGCACCAGCTGCTGCCCCACCCAACATGATGGCCATTCGACTCCCGACAGGGCTGTTGGAGGGCAATGCGTTTAAAGAGTCGGCATGCAAAACCCGAATGGATTCGGGGTC
>DDPM01000096.1:0-1108 GCA_002342165.1 Hylemonella sp. UBA2468 | reverse complement strand
GTGATGTGCCCCGACAAGTCCACCCGTACCAAACAGGAATCCATCCAGGTGGTGGTTTCATTTTTCGGGTTAAACAAAGGCTCAAACGACGAGTTACCACCAGAGGGTTCCAAGCAAGTGGAAATACCAATACCGGCCAACAAGCCTTCTGAGCGCAAAGCATCGCGCTCTTTGAGCAAGGCTTCAAACGACGCAGCGGCCATGGCTTTGCCTAGAACGGTGCTGTAGTCGCCTGAGTCGTAATAAGTGCCGCTTGGAATAAGGTAGGGAAATTCCTCCTTGCCAATGAGGTTGTGAAGACGCAACTCAATACGGTCTATACCCAAATAACGGGCAATCTTGTCCATACCGGTTTCAATGGCGTAGTTGGTTGGAGCCTGACCAAAACCGCGCACCGCTTCTTGCGGTGTCTTATGAGTCATGACGGCCATAGCATCGTAAGACACGCTCTTGATTCGATAAGGTCCCACGATGGCACCCACTGGTTTTCCGAGTTGCAAGGGCGATCTGCCGGAATACGCGCCGATGTCGTCAAGGGCGCGCATACGCATGCAATGCACGGTGCCACTGGCGTCGAAACCCATTTCCACATCAAAAATACGGTCTGGCCCTTGCATGTCACCGCCCCGCATGTTTTCAATGCGGTCTTCTACAAAGCGCACAGGCCGCCCCAGCTTGCGAGCCAAATAGCCCACCAAGATAGAGTGCTTTAGGCCGCGCTTGACCCCATAACTGCCACCCACATCCACATCAAAGTGCACCCGAACAGCATTGCCTGGCAATCGCAGGGCTTTGGCCAACTGATCAGGAAACTTGGGCATTTGAATGGACGCCCAAACATCTAAAACCCCAGTGGCGTCGCTCCAGTTGCTAGCCACAGCAAATGTTTCAATGGGGACGGTGGCGTTTCGCGCCCAACGCACGCGGTAGCTGATGCGGTGCTCACATTGTTCAAAGGCCTCATCCACTTTGCCCCATACGAACTTGCGATGAAAAATGACATTGCTGCCGTGGGCGGGATGCACCAATGTCGCATTGGGTTCAATAGCAGCTTCGGGGTCCATGATGTGGGGCAGGGTTTCATCCTCCACCACCACCAATTCGGCCG
>DDPM01000170.1 GCA_002342165.1 Hylemonella sp. UBA2468 | reverse complement strand
TGGGTAAAAAACGAGTCGTTGCTGACATACAGACCCATCAGTTGGGTGTTTTTTGCAGGCGCGCAAGTGGTAAAAATTTCAAGCTCAAAGTTGCCTTCGGGCAGGTTTTCTAGCACCAAGCGTTGCCCGTCCATCTTGAACGATGCGCCATTCCCATTGACCAACACACGAGCCAAGTTGAGGTCTTCGCCATCCAACACCAAGGGCTGTACCGCCACATCGGGGTTGCGGCGCATGTTCATTTTGTTGAGGACGCGGGTTTTGGCGGGGTCCAAGTCAAAAGTCAGATCGACGGTGTCGATCCAAAACGCGGGAGCGGTGTAGTCTTCTCGGCGGATCACGCCGGCTTGGCCTTCACGGTACATGGTGGAACTCCGGTAAATAAAGATCAGTCGATAAAAGCTCGGCGCATCGCCTGCCTAAACACCTTGTTTAAGCGAGGCCTCAATAAACACATCCAAGTCGCCATCCAGCACTTTTTGGGTGGCAGAAACTTCTACGTTGGTACGCAAATCTTTGATGCGGCTGTTGTCCAGCACATACGAGCGAATTTGATGCCCCCAACCCACATCGGTTTTGGTGTCTTCAAGTTTCTGTTGCTCTTCCATGCGCTTGCGCATTTCATGGTCGTACAAACGGCTGCGCAAGCGCTTCCAAGCCACATCGCGGTTGCTGTGCTGGCTGCGGCCATCTTGGCACTGCACCACAATGCCCGTGGGAATGTGGGTCAAGCGAACAGCAGAGTCGGTTTTGTTGATGTGCTGACCGCCCGCCCCGCTGGCTCTAAAGGTGTCCGTGCGCACATCCGACGGGTTGATGTCAATTTCAATCGAGTCGTCAATTTCCGGGTACACAAACACGCTGGCAAAACTGGTGTGGCGTCCTCCCGAAGAGTCAAACGGTGACTTGCGCACCAAGCGGTGCACACCGGTTTCGGTGCGCAGCAGTCCAAAGGCGTATTCGCCTTCAATTTTGATGGTGGCGCCCTTGATGCCCGCGGTGTCGCCCTCGGTCAGGTCTTCCACATTGGCGGTAAAGCCTTTGCGCTCAGCGTATTTAAGGTACTGACGCAGGAGCATGCTGGCCCAGTCGCAGGCCTCGGTGCCGCCTGCACCGGCTTGAATGTCCAAAAAGCAGGGCAGGGGGTCAGCCGGGTTGTTGAACATGCGCCTGAATTCCAAGCCTTCCACAATGGCAGAAAGTGAGGCGGTTTCGGCTTCGATGGTGACGAGGCTGTCGTCGTCACCCTCTTCTTTGCTCATCTCAAACAACTCGCTGTTGTCTGACAGGTCGCGTTCTAGGTCGGCGAGGGTAACTACCACGCCGTCCAGCGCTTTTTTTTCTTTACCCAGTTCCTGGGCGCGTTTGGGGTCGTTCCAGACAGAGGGGTCTTCTAGTGAAGCGTTAACGGTTCGCAGGCGTTCGGCTTTGGCATCGTAGTCAAAGATACCTCCGCAACTCAATTGCACGCTGGCTCAGGTCGGCCAGGCGGGTTCCAATGGTATTGATGCGTTCTGCGTCCATGATGTATGAGTCCTCTGAATAACTCCGGATTTTCTCACGCGAGCAAAAAGTTTTCGATCAGGGTCGCCAGTTGCTGGGGTTGGTCGTGGTGCAGCATGTGCCCTGCCGGTTCAATTTTGGCGTGCTGAACCTGGGGGACCACCTGAATGCGCTGATCAAATTCGGCCTGCGTGTAGCGGTCTTTCCACCAAGTAGTCATTTCGTTTTCGCCGGCTTGCACCATCAAAACCGGGGCTGTAATGCACTTCCATATTTCCAGCACCTCCTCCACCCGATACAACTGTGCGCTGACGACCTTATGCGCGGCAGAGCCCAAAATTTCCCATTGGCCGGTCTGCGGCCCTGCTGCTATGGGGCGAGCCCACTGGTGTGCCAGCCAATGGGCCCTGTCTTCGGGCAGTCTGGGGTTGGTTTTCATGAGTCGGCGCGCCACGCCCTGGACGTTGTCGTAGGCTTTTAAAGCCATCTCCCCTTGGCGCACGCGTTGCAGCTCGTGAAGCCATTGCGCATATCTCTGCGGTGCCTGCTCGGGCGTGTTGGCGGGCATGCCAAAGCCTTCTAGATTGATGAGCTTGCGGATGCGTTCTGGCCGGATGCCGGCGTACATCATCACCACATTGCCACCCATGCTGTGGCCGAGCAAATCCACCGCAGTGTCTGGGGCATAGTGGTCCAGCAACACCTCCAAATCGGCCAAATAGTCGGGAAACCAAAAATGCTCTTGCGCCGATTCGCTCAGGCCAAAGCCCCTCCAGCTGGGCGCAATGAGGGTACGGCCTTGCAGAAAAGCCAAACTTAAAGCGTCCACCATGAATTGAAACGATGCCCCCACATCCATCCAGCCGTGCATGAGCACCAGCGGGGGCTGCGGTTCTCTGTGGGGTAGCGCCCTGGTAGATGGGCTCCAGCGCAACACGTGATAGAGCACGCCGCGAACCGGTACGAACTCGCTTAGGGGCTTGTTTTGGACTTGGTACATTCAGGCATGATAAATACACACGAAAGGTGCTACACGTGATGGATGCCACATGGTTTTGGGCCCTGCTTGCAGGCGTGATGGCTTATGCCTTGGGCTCTGTGTCTTTTGCCGTGTTGGTAAGCAAGGTCATGGGCCTGAACGACCCACGCACTTACGGCAGCAAAAACCCGGGTGCTACCAACGTGCTGCGCTCGGGCTCAAAAGCTGCGGCCATTACCACTTTGTTGTTAGACGCGGCCAAGGGTGGCGTGCCCTTGGTGCTCATCCGAATGTATGGCGCACCTTGGGGCTTGGAGTCTGAAGCCTTAGCGCTGGTGGCCTTGGGCGCTTTTTTGGGGCATTTGTTTCCGTTGTATTTCCGCTTTCACGGCGGTAAGGGTGTGGCCACTGCGCTCGGCGTTTTGTTGGGGTTGGATGGTGTGTTGGGCTTGGCCACTTTGGCCACGTGGCTCATCGTGGCCTTCTTCTTGAGGTATTCGTCGCTGGCCGCTCTGGTGGCAGCCTTGTTCGCGCCCATTTATTACCTGCTGGGCGACGGCATCGCGTGGCGGGCCGACATGCCCGTTTTCACGGCCCTATGCGTGATGTCGATGCTGCTGATTGCCCGGCATCGGGCCAACATCAGCCGTTTGATCAACGGCACCGAATCGCGCATCGGCCAAAAATAAATCAATCGGCCTTGATGTTGGCAGCTTTGACGATTTTGGCGTTGGCGGCCAGTTCGCCCTTGATGTAGTTGTCAAATTCGGTGGGGCTCATCGGCATGGGCTCGGCGCCCAGTTTGGCCAAACGCTCTTTCACCTCAGGGTTTTGCAGGGCCTTCAAGGCGGCCTGATTCAAGGCTTGCACCACTTCGCGCGGTGTTTTGGAGGGCACCAGCATGCCGGTCCAAAAAATATAGTCGGACTCCGGTACCCCAACCTCCAGGGTGGTGGGGGTGTCGGGCAGCACCGGTGTACGCTTGGTGGTGCCCACGGCCAAAGCCACCAATCGGCCATCGCGAATCATGGGCAGCGCCGACACAATGGGCGCAAAAAAGTAGTCAATTCGCCCAGAAATGGTTTCGGTCAGGGCCTCGGGGGTGCCCTTGAAGGCCACGTGCACTGCCTTGATGCCTGCACCGTAGTTGAATTTTTCGGCATTCATGAATGTGGCGGTGCCAATGCCAGCCGAAGCGTAATTCAGCTGACCGGGCTTGGCCTTGCCGGCTTGAATCAAATCTTGCACCGTTTTAAAACCCTTGCTGGGGGCGGCTACCAACACGTTGGGCAGGTGCGCCAGCGGCGTCACACCCGAAAAATCGGCCGCTGGGTCATAGCCTACTTGGGTAATGAGCGGGTTTAGAGTGTGCGCCGAGGTGTACACAAATACTGAATACCCGTCTGCTGGGGAAGCCAAAATATGTCGCGCTGCGACCAAGCCCCCTGCACCGGTGCGGTTTTCCACCACCACTGACACGCCCAGGTCGCTCTGCAGCGCATTAGAAATGGAACGCGCCACCACATCAGACGCGCTGCCAGCTGAAGCACCGGAGACCAAACGTATGGGTTTGTTGGGAAACCCTGAGGTGGGGGCGGTTTGCGCCCATGCTGCAGGCAAGAGGGCCGTAAAGGCCATGGCCGTCGAGAGCGCCGTGGCAGAGATCGCCAAGTAAAAAGGGCTCAAACCACCGGAAATTTTTTGCAAGGCTAAGTTCAGCATGGGGCTTCTCCTGTTCAAACTTTAGGCATTCCAAACTGCGCCATCAGCCAGTCGGCGGATTTGGCGCGGTAGCGGTAGGGGCGGTTGTTGGCAATGTGGTTGCCGTCTTCCACGATCATGAGCTCTACAGGGCCCGACACTTCGTCGGCCAATCTTTGCGCATCTTGCCAGGGTACCAAGCGGTCCAGCTTGCCGCTCACTAAAAAAACAGGGCATTCAATTTGCTTGGCAATACCCACCATCGACAGGGTACTGGCGTGCTGTTTGGCCTCGGCTTGGGTTTTCAGGTGGCTGCGCACCCTGAAGGCTTCGCGCGTGAGCAGGGGCAGGGCGTCCCAGTTGCTGGCCCAGTCAAAGGGACCAGCCAGTGCAATACAGGCTTTGATGCGTTTTTCAAAGGCCACGGCGCGCGGCGCGTAATAGCCACCCAAGCTCACACCCCAAAGGCCAATGCGCTGGGTGTCCACATCGGTGCGCTGCACCAACCAGTCCACCACGGCCTTCACAGGAACTTCGTAGTCGCCTCGGATGGGGAAGTCGTATTCCGCTTCGCCCTGACCTGGACCATCAATCATCAAGGTGGCAATACCGCGTACCAAAAAAGGCAATTCGTAGGCCTCAAGCTCTTCTTTGGCCGAATCCAATCCCGGCACCATGATCAGCACCGGTGGTTTGGAGACGCCTGCAGGTTTTCTCAAAATGCCCGCCAAATGTCCGGATCCATAAGGCACTTCTACCCGCTCGCCTGGCGGGCGCAGATGCGGCAGGGCCAACTGGCGGCATTCAATGGCTTTGGTGTGGGCAGCACGCATTTGGTCGATGTCGTCCACAAACACAAACTTGGCAAAGTGGTAATAAACCCCCGCGCGGGTTAAGTGCTCGCCCGCAGTAAGTTTGTGACCTTCTGCCAGCGCTTCTTTGCCCAAGGCCTCGTGCGAGGCAGCTCTGGCGCACCAAGCGGAGCACCAGTCTTCCCAACGGGCAATGCCATCGGTGACTTCATTGAAGTCTGCCAACAGGACGCCATTGGATACAAAACGTGGTGCCCAGTGCGACACCGCTGACTCAACTCGGGGATCTGACGCCATAACAGCCTTTCTGGGAAAGACTGCATTTTTGACACTTACAGGTTGCTCAAGCCATAGGGATAGATACCTAGCCCTCGGCTCAATCCCTGAAGTTGTTAAAGCTCACAGGAATATCGGTGATCTCTTTGCGCAGCAGCGCCATGGCGGCTTGCAGGTCGTCGCGTTTGGCGCCGGTCACGCGTACGGCATCGCCTTGAATGGCGGCTTGCACCTTGAGTTTGCTGTCTTTAATAAGACGCTGAATTTTTTTGGCCAGTTCAGACTCTATGCCATTGCGCACCTTGACCACCCGTTTGACCTTGTCGCCACCTATTTTTTGCACGTCGCCAAGGTCTAAAAACCGCACATCCACGTTGCGTTTGGTCATTTTGTTGCGCAAGATGTCTTCGACCTGCGCCAACTGAAATTCGGCGTCGCCCAATAGCGTGATGTCTTTGTCTTTGATTTCAACCGCCGCTGAGGTGCCTTTGAAGTCAAAACGGGTGCCGATTTCTTTGGCTGTGTTCTCCACAGCGTTTTTGACCTCGACCAAATCGGCTTCACAAACGGTGTCAAAAGAGGGCATTTGGGGCTAAAAAGTGAATGCGACAATGGCCCAATGTTAGTCGAGAACCATGTGTCCCTGCAGCCCTACAACACCTTTGGCATTGTGGCCAAGGCGCTGCATTTGGCCCGAATCCGCTCTGAAGATGACGTCTTGCAGCTCTTGGCCGACCCCCAATGGGCCGCCAGCCCCAAGTTTGTGTTGGGCGGCGGCAGCAACATTGTGCTGACCGGCGACGTCAAACCCTTGGTGCTGAAAGTCGAAATTTTGGGCAAACGCCTGGTTCAGGAGACCGATAAGGCCTGGATTGTGGAGGCCGGTGCCGGCGAGCCCTGGCATGAACTGGTGGTATGGACGCTGGCCCAAGGCTGGCCGGGCATGGAAAATATGGCGCTGATTCCGGGCACCGTGGGCGGCGCGCCGGTGCAAAACATTGGCGCTTATGGCCTGGAGCTGCAAGACCGTTTTGAATCTTTAGATGCCATTCATCTCTTCACTGGTCAGCGCTTCACGCTTGATGCCGCTCAATGTGGCTTTGGTTACCGGGATTCGGTGTTCAAACATGCCCCAAGCGTTGGAACACAAGACTCAGGGGGCTACCCAATAGGGTTAGGCCTCGCGGGTCAAGCGCTGATCACCCGAGTGCGTTTTAGTTTGCCCAAACGCTGGCAACCCGAACTCGGCTACCTGGACTTGCAGAAAAAAATGCACGACACCGGCAACCGCCAACCCACACCCCACACCATTTTGGACTGGGTGTGCCAAATTCGCCGTGCCAAACTGCCCGACCCCGCCGTGGTGGGCAATGCCGGCAGTTTTTTTAAAAACCCCACCGTATCGCCCGAGCAGTGTGCCGACATCATCGCCCGCGACCCCAAGCTGGTGTATTACGAGCTGCCTAACGGCACCCTCAAGCTGGCGGCGGGCTGGATGGTGGACGCCTGCGGCTGGAAGGGCAAATCCATCGGTCAAGCCGCGGTGTACGACAAACAGGCACTGGTGCTGATCAACCGAGGCGCCGGAACCAACACCCCGGGCGCCACCGGCGGCGAAGTGATGACGCTGGCCCGTGCGATTCAAACCAGTGTGTACGAGCGCTTTGGCATCTTGCTTGAGCCTGAACCAGTGGTGGTCTGATGGCGGACCCAACGCCATCCCAAACCCCAGTCCGCGGCAGTTGGGCGGACCGTGCGGCGCGTTTTGCGGTGTTGCAAGGGGCTCAGCCCCGGGCTTTAGGCGTGCTGGGCGGCTTATCCGTTGGAGACTTTTTTTTGCCCGCGCTGCCAACCCAAACCTCAGTACTGGCGTTGGGGCTGATGCAGCCTCACCGCCTGCACTGGATTGTGGGCGTGTTTTCTCTGGCCACGGCCTTAGGTGCCGCTTTGATGGCTTTGGTGTTGCTAAATTTAGGCGCCCATGCCCACCAATGGGGCTTGCAGCAGTTTGGCCCTGAATGGACGCATACCTTGCAGCGGGTGCAAGAGTGGGGCTTGTGGTTGGTGTGCGTGGCCTCTATTTCATCCAGCCCCGCCCGCCTGACCGTGGCGGCCACGCTGCTCTCGGGCGTGGCGGCTGCCTACGTGGTGGCCGTGGTTTTGCTGGGCCGGGCCATTTACCTCACCCTCTTTTTGCTGCTGGTCACTCGCGCGCCGCATTGGCTGGAGCGCGTGCCGCTGCTGGGGCGCGCAGTTCAAAAGTTTCAGGCGTTCAAGGCCGAGGTGCTGGCCACGCAAAGGCCTGCAGACGGCAGGGTCGAGCGCGCCTGAAGCTGGCATGGACTTATGGCAAAGTCCAAGTCATGAACTATCCGACCATTGAAGACGCAGTAGGTAAAACGCCCTTGGTGGCTTTGCAACGCATAGGCGCCACAGAATGCAAGGCCAAAGGCAATGCGTTGCTGGGCAAATTAGAAGGCAACAACCCCGCCGGCTCAGTCAAAGACCGCCCCGCTTTGTCCATGATTCGACGTGCTGAAGAGCGGGGTGACATTCACCCGGGCGACACGCTGATTGAAGCCACTTCGGGCAATACCGGTATTGCCTTGGCCATGGCTGCGGCCATTAGGGGCTACCGCATGGTGTTGATCATGCCGGAAGACTTGTCCATAGAGCGCGCCCAAACCATGAAAGCTTTTGGTGCGGAGCTCATATTGACGCCCAAGTCGGGCGGCATGGAATATGCCCGAGATTTGGCCGAGCAAATGGCACAACAAGGCAAGGGCCGCGTGCTGGACCAGTTTGCCAACCTAGACAACCCGCGCATCCACTACGAAACCACTGGCCCCGAGTTGTGGGAGCAAACCGGCGGCCGCATCACCCATTTTGTAAGCGCCATGGGCACTACAGGCACCATTACGGGGGTTTCGCGCTTTTTAAAAGAGCGCAATCCGGCGATTCAAATCATTGGTGCGCAGCCCAGTGAGGGGTCGCGCATTCCAGGCATACGCAAGTGGCCTACCGAATACCTCCCCAAAATTTACGATGCCCAGCATGTGGACGAACTGGTGCTGGTGTCTCAGGAGGATGCAGAAGAAATGTGCCGCCGCTTGGCCCGAGAAGAGGGCATTTTTGCAGGTATTTCAGCCGCGGGTGCTTGCTGGGTGGCGCATCAGCTGGCGCAAAGGGTCGAAAACGCCACCATCGTGTTTATTGTGTGTGACCGGGGGGATCGCTATTTGTCGACAGGGGTATTCCCGGCCTGATTAGAATTCTTTGCAACAACCCCTAGTAAGAGAACGCAGATGCAAATTGATCAAGAATTGGATACCCGCGGGCTGAACTGCCCCTTGCCCATTTTGAAAGCCAAAAAGGCCTTGGCCGAATTGACCAGCGGTCAGATTTTGCGGGTGGTGTCCACCGACACCGGCTCTATGCGCGACTTTGAGGCCTTTGCCAAGCAAACCGGTAACGAGCTGGTCGAACAAAGCACCGAGGGGAAAGACTTTATTCACGTTTTGCGCCGCCGGTGATGCCGCCACTGATGCTGTTGTTGGTGCCGTAGCTATTTTAAAGTTGCAAAGACTTCAAGTAGCCCCTAAAGCTCTCGCCCACTTCGGGGTGTTGCAAAGCCAACTCGATGGTGGCCTCTAAAAAACCTTCCTTACTGCCGCAGTCGTAACGTTTGCCTTGGTAGGTGTAGGCGTGTACCACTTCATCGGCCAACAAGCCGGCAATGCCGTCTGTCAATTGCAATTCGCCACCAGCTCCTTTGCCTTGTTTCCGAATGTGGCCAAACACCGCATGGCTCAAGATGTAGCGGCCGGCTACCGCCAGCCTGGAAGGTGATTTGTCTGGGCTGGGCTTTTCCACAATGTGTTCCACCCTCAGCAGGCGGTTGCCATCGGCAACGCCAGCCACAATGCCGTAGCGCTTCACGTGTTCTAGAGGCACCTCTTGCACCGCAATGACCGAATGGCCCAAGCGCTCATAGGCCTGCACCATTTGCTTGAGTACATTGGGGCCGCCAGCTTCGCCTTGCATCAAGTCGTCGGCCAGCAGCACCGCAAAGGGTTCGCCATTGGTCAGGTGTTCGGCACATAACACTGCATGGCCCAATCCCAAAGCGCGGGCCTGACGGACATAGGTGCAGTCCATGTCAGAAGGTGCCAGCGAGCGCACCAGCTCGAGCATGGCGGTTTTGCCATTGACTTCGAGTTCGCTTTCCAGCTCGTATGCAGTGTCAAAGTGGTCTTCAATGGACCGTTTGTTGCGGCCCGTTACAAACACCATGTGCCGAATGCCCGCCTCATAAGCCTCTTCCACCGCGTATTGAATCAGCGGCTTGTCCACAATGGGCAGCATTTCTTTGGGGTTGGCCTTGGTTGCTGGCAAAAAGCGGGTGCCAAGGCCGGCAACGGGAAACACCGCGGTGTTGATTTTGTTCATGTAAGGCTCCCGGTTATGTCTTGGCCATTTGGTCTAACTGTGCCAGTTGTTCTTGGACTTTGGCCAAAGTACTGCTGAAACCACTTAGGCGTTTTTGTTCTTGCTCAATCACGGCGGGCGGTGCCTTGGCCACAAAGGCTTCATTGCCCAGTTTGTGCTGGGCCTTGGCGATTTCGGTTTGAAGGCGGGTGGCCTCTTTGCCCAAGCGAAGTTTTTCGGCCTCAATGTCCACCTTCATGAACAGACACAGCCGAGTTGCGCCCACCACAGCCACGGGCGCGGCTTGGGCAGCTTGTGTCCATGCTGACTCGTCTTGAAAAATTTGCACTTCACTCAGCTTGGACAAGGCTTGCAACACCGCTGCCCAGCGGATTAAGAAGTCCTGGTCTTGCCAAGCTACCAATGCAAACAGGGGCAAGCGTGTGGAGGGCGACACATTCATTTCACCACGCAGGTTTCTGCAGGCGTCCACCCATTGCTTAAGCTGGTTCATTTCTG
>DDPM01000153.1 GCA_002342165.1 Hylemonella sp. UBA2468 | reverse complement strand
TGGGCAGACATTGCGTGGGTTAAAGAGCGCTGGGGGGGTAAATTTATTCTCAAAGGCATCATGGACGTAGAAGATGCTTTGCTGGCCGCTCAACACGGCGCCGATGCGATTGTGGTGAGCAACCACGGCGGGCGGCAACTGGACGGCGCGCCCTCCACCATTGAAGCCCTGCCCGCCATAGTGGGCGCCGTGGGCCACAAGCTGGAAGTGTGGATGGATGGCGGCATCCGCAGCGGTCAAGACGTGCTTAAAGCTTGGGCCTTGGGAGCACGCGGCACCATGGTGGGCCGCGCCATGGCTTACGGCCTTGGCGCCATGGGTGAAGCGGGGGTAAGCAAAGCCTTACAAATCATCCACAAAGAGCTGGACATCACCATGGCCTTTTGCGGCCACACGAATATTCAAAACGTAGACAAGGCCATTTTGTTGCCGGGCACTTTTCCGCAGGCAACTTAACTTACGAGCAGACTTGAAACTATTCCCACTCTATAGAGGCATCACACTGAGTACCTAACTACTGCCTCGCATGCCGTGTATTAGCTGGCAAGGGTTGCGGGTAGCTCGTTCGAAAGGGGTTGATGTCCACCCCCCCACGGCGGGTATAGCGGGCATATACCGCCAACTTGGTCGGGAGGCACTGGCGCCAAATATCGGTAAAGATGCGCTCCACACACTGCTCGTGAAATTCGTTGTGGTTTCTAAAGCTCACCAAATATTGCAACAGCCCCTCTTGGTCGATAGGGTTGCCGCTGTAGCGAATTTGCACGCTGGCCCAATCGGGCTGCCCTGTGACCAGGCAATTGCTTTTTAGCAAGTGGCTCACCAATACCTCGGTGACGGGACTTTCATGGGTGGCAACCCCAAGCAACTCGGGGGCAGGCTGGGTGTGGGTGCATTCAATGTCCAAACGGTCCAGGCTCAGGCCATCGAGTTCATGCACCGGTTCACGGTCAAAAAACTCGGGCGAGATAATTTTGACGCCCACCGTGCCCTTGGCCTCTGAACCCCGCCACACTGCCTCGCTCAAATCGGCGCGCAGGGTGTTTTGCACCGTCTGGGCATCCGCAAAACGGGTGTTGTTCAAACTGTTCAGGTACAACTTGACCGACTTGCTCTCCACAATATTGGGCGATTCGCAAGGCACGGTGATGTGCGCCAAGGCCACTTGCGGTTTGCCGCGCAAATTGAGCCAACTCAATTCAAACGCAGTCCACAGGTCTGCTCCCATAAAGGGCAAGGGCTCGCTCAACCCCATTTCGAGCCGCTTGTCTGCGCGGGGTATGGAAAACAAGAACGATGCGTCGTACTGGTCCACATAGGCAGAGGTTTTGCCCAGCTGCGATTGCGCAGGGGTGTTGGGCAAGCTCATGCCTGAACCTTGCGGCGAAACACCCAGCGGTCTGTCTCAGAAGCTGACGCTTCAAACGCATAGCCTTCAAGGTTGAACTTTTTAAGCTGCTCCACCTTGCTCACACGCTGGGTCACCGCATAACGCGCCATCAAGCCGCGCGCGCGCTTGGCGTTAAAGCTGATGATTTTGTATTTGCCGCCCTTGAAGTCTTCAAACACACACTCCACCACGCGGGCTTGCAAGGCCTTGCGGTCTACCGCCTTGAAATACTCTTGCGACGCCAAATTGACGATGACTGGTTGAGGCTGCTGTTGAGTTTGCTTTTGCAGTTGCAAGTTGAGGTACTGGGCAATTTGAGTGCCCCAAAACTTGTACAGATTTTGCCCGTGGGCGTTGGGGAGTGCGGTGCCCATTTCCAACCGATAGGGTTGCATATAGTCCAAGGGGCGCAGCACACCATACAAACCGCTCAAAATGCACAGGTGATCTTGCGCCCAAGCCAAATCGTCGGCCGACAGGGTTTTGGCGTCCAGGCCTTCGTATACATCTCCGTTAAAGGCCAACACCGCTTGACGTGAGTTTTTGGCGGTGAATTTGGGGCTCCAAGCCTGGTATCGCGCCACATTCAGGCCCGATAAGGCGTCGCTCAGGTCCATCAGCTCGGCAATGTCTTGTGGTGACTTGTCTCTCAAAATTTCAATCAGCTCTGCCGACTGCGGGGTGAACTGGGGCAAGGTGTGAGGCAACTTGTCCAAAGGAGACTCATAGTCCAAAGACTTGGCAGGCGACAACAACAGCAACATAACTTATGACCTCCTTGGAGGCTCAATCTTGCAGAAACTTCAGGCGATGTCGCCAGCTAGAGAAGCGAGTGTTTCAGGTTCTATCAACACATGAGCGGGATAGTGGGTATGGTCGCAACCCAACTTGACCGCCGCTCCAGCTTTGATAGCAGCACACATGCCGGGTGAAAATTCAAAGCGAACAAAATGAACCGCAGACGTCTTTTCTTCATTTTCACGGTCAAGGTCTTCATCAGCAATGGCATAGACGCGCTCATAGCCTTCAGGCTCCACAAACATGCGGTCTTCCACGCCAATCAGACGGGCAAGTTCACGTTTGCGTTCATTGACGTCAGGATATTCAATAAGGAGCGTGGCTTTCCAGTTTGTTCCATCCGGCACCAAGGGAGCGTAGGACTCCACTTCTTGGGCAATACCTTCTTCCTCAAAGATTTTTTCGACACGCAACATTTCTTGAATTTGGTAGCGCATGGTCATTTCAGACTCAAACTGCAGAGAAATATGGTCGCCCAAATGCACCGTACGCAACTTTCTATGCGATAGCAACTCAGACTTATGCTCTTTGCGCCACTTGCTATAGGCCTCAAGCGTCATCAGGTTATCTGCGGTGATTTTTCCAGTGAGTTGCATGATGTGACTCCAATTGAGAAGTGATTTATTTAATGCCGTAGGCCATTCGAACCAAGGTCAAGGGGTGTTGCAGTTCTGGACTGCCCAGTTGGTTGACCTCAAAGCCTTGTGCAATGTGATGCCCACCTAAAGGACAGTCCGAGCTGATGAAGTCAGGTTTACTGCCATCTTTCATCGCGGACATGGCTTTGAACACAGGTTTGCCAATATTCATGGCTTGCTCATGGTAGGCCTTTTTGACCCCAAAGGTTCCAGCGTGACCAGAGCAACGCTCTATGGTGTTGATGGTGGTCTCGGGAATCATTTTGAGCATTTCCTCGGTTTTTTTACCAATGTTCTGCACCCTGCCATGACATGGTATTTGATAGCTCACATTACCCAACTTTTGGGTGAACTCTGTTTTTAAAAGCCCGTCCCGCTTACGAGCCATCAAATACTCAAAGGGGTCCCACATGTGCTTCTTGACCAACTGCACATCTGAGTCTTCTGGGTACATCAGGGGAATTTCCTGCTTGAACATCAGGGTGCAGCTGGGTACTGCAGAAAGAATGGCATACCCCTCTTGGGCATATTTGGCCAACACAGGGATATTGGCTTGTTTGCTATGGTCAACAGATTCCAAATCTCCAAGCTCGAGCTTGGGCATTCCACAACATTTTTCCTTGTCTACCAACACAAAAGGAATTTCATTGTGGTCAAGAATTTTCAGCAGATCGTGGCCAATGCCAGGTTCGTTGTAGTTGACATAGCAAGTGGAAAAAATTGCGACCTTGCCAGGCGTTTTAGATCCGTGAATTACCTCAAAGTCTTGGCTTTTAGAGGCGGAGCTGCGAAACTTTTTGGTTGCTAACGAGGGCAGCCAAGCCTTTGCATCAATCCCAAGCGTGCTTTGCATGACTTGCCGAGCCACTTGGGTTTTATTGACAGCATTAATGGTTTGAACCACGATAGGAATACCAGCAAAAGAGCCGTGCGTATCCGTTGAGGCCAAAAACTTTTCGGAAGCGCTCACTTCTCCCTTTTTGAACTTGATGGCCTTCGCCCTCAACATGGTGTGCGGAAAGTCCAGATTGAATTCATGCGGCGGCACATATGGACATTTGGTCAGGTAGCACAAATCGCACAGGTAGCACTGGTCTACCACTTTCCAGAAGTCTTTTTTATCAACGCCATCCAATTCACCGGTAGGGCCTTCGTCTACCAAATCAAACAAGGTGGGAAAAGAGCCACACAAACTTACACAGCGACGGCACCCGTGGCAAATATCGAAAATACGCTCCATCTCATGCAGAGTGGCTTCTTCGTTGTAGTACTCTGGGTTTTTCCAGTCAATGGGATGCCTGGTAGGGGCTTCCAAACTGCCTTCGCGTGCCATAGTCCGTCCTTAATCAAAAACATTCACCTAAAAACAGCCTCTCATGTGCTTAGGTGAAGGTTAGCCAGAAAAATTACCGCGCCCGAGAGCGCGGTAAAAGAGCTTCAAACAAAACTCAGCGGCAGATCAATCCACCAACTCAGCCAAAGCCTTGGCGTAACGGTTAGCGTGTGAACGCTCAGCCTTGGCCAAAGTTTCGAACCAGTCGGCAATTTCATCAAAACCTTCCTGGCGGGCAGTTTTAGCCATGCCAGGGTACATATCGGTGTACTCGTGGGTTTCGCCGGCTACAGCAGAAGCCAAGTTGTCGCGGGTAGCGCCAATAGGCATGCCTGTTGCGGGGTCTCCAGATTGCTCCAAAAACTCCAAATGGCCGTGTGCGTGGCCAGTTTCACCTTCAGCGGTGGACCTGAACAGGGCCGCTATATCGTTTTGACCTTCAACGTCAGCTTTGTTCGCGAAATACAAGTAACGGCGATTGGCTTGCGATTCGCCAGCAAATGCATCCTTCAGGCATTGTTCAGTCTTAGAACCTTTAAGCGTTGGCATGGGGATCTCCTTAAATTGTGAAAAACTAAAGATGTTGATAAGAACACGTCAAGGGAACAACGTGGCAAACAACTTTCCTAGGTTAACTGCATTCACCTCAAGTTGCTCATTGGCAGTTTCAATACGTCAAATTGCAATTGCCTATCGATTAAAACTATGAAAAAAAATTTTTAATAGCAAGTGCAAAACGATCATCCCTCTCGAAGCCTAGGCCCATTTCAGGCGGACACTAAAATTATCCGCTTGGTGACACCCCTATTTACTTGGCAAGCTGCCCCGCGCATGACCGATACCACCCTACAACCCAGCCTCAACAGCCTTGCCAAATCTTTTGAACCTGCTGCGCTCGAGGCGCATTGGGCCCCCGAGTGGGAAAAACGGGGCTACGGCGTTGCGGGATACCGCGGCACCCGCACGGCCAATGAGGCGGCTGCTGCCAAGGGCAAGAACTTCTCCATCCAGCTGCCGCCGCCCAATGTGACCGGCACGCTGCACATGGGACACGCGTTCAACCAGACCATCATGGACAGCTTGACCCGCTACCACCGTATGGCCGGCTATAACACCGCGTGGATTCCTGGCACCGACCACGCCGGCATTGCCACACAAATTGTGGTGGAGCGCCAGTTGCAAGAGCAAAACATCAGCCGCCATGACTTAGGACGCGAGGCTTTTACCCAGAAAGTCTGGGAATGGAAAGAAAAGAGCGGCAACACCATCACCACCCAAATGCGCCGCATGGGTGACAGCGTGGACTGGAGCCGCGAGTACTTCACCATGGACGAGAAACTGTCCAAAACGGTGACCGAAACCTTTGTTCAGTTGTACGAACAAGGCCTCATCTACCGCGGCAAGCGACTAGTGAACTGGGACCCGGTGCTGATGAGTGCAGTGAGCGACCTGGAGGTGGAAAGCGAGGAGGAAGAAGGCTCACTCTGGCACATCCGCTACCCGCTCGCTGATGGGTCCGGTGACATCACCGTGGCCACCACCCGACCCGAGACCATGTTGGGCGACGTTGCGGTGATGGTGCACCCCGAGGACGAACGCTATGCCACCCTGATCGGCAAAAAGTTACGGCTGCCCCTGTCAGGCGACACCCCCGCACAATGGCGCGAGATTCCGGTGATTGCCGACAACTATGTGGACAAGGCCTTCGGCACCGGCGTGGTCAAGGTCACCCCCGCCCACGACCCAAACGACTACGCTGTGGGCCAGCGCCACCGACTGCCCATGATTTGCGTGCTCACGCTGGACGCCAAAATCAACGACAACGCCCCTGCCGCCTACCAAGGTCTGGACCGCTTTGTGGCTCGCAAAAAAGTAGTGGCCGACCTAGAGGCCGGCGGCTTCTTGGTCGAAGTCAAAAAGCATAAGCTGATGGTGCCCCGCTGCGCGCGAACCGGCCAGGTGATTGAGCCCATGCTCACCGACCAATGGTTTGTGGCGATGAACAAACCAGCGCCATCCGGCATCAGCATTGCGCAGGGCGCTATCGAAGCCGTAGCAAGCGCCGATGTGCGCTTTGTGCCCGAGAACTGGGTGAACACCTACAACCAGTGGATGAA
>DDPM01000021.1 GCA_002342165.1 Hylemonella sp. UBA2468 | reverse complement strand
GTGTGGCTGCGAAACTTAATCCCCACCTGCGTCACCGCACCTACCACACGCTCGCCCGTACCGGTGGACTCCACCATCAGGTCGTCCACGGACTGCTGAAACAACCACAAATTGGGCTGGTTTTCCAGCATGCGGCGAATGGCTGCTTTGTACAAAATACGGTCGGCTTGTGCGCGGGTCGCCCTGACAGCTGGGCCTTTGGAGCTGTTGAGGGTTCGAAACTGTATGCCGCCCTCGTCCGTGGCCAAAGCCATGGCTCCGCCCAAAGCATCCACCTCTCTAACCAAATGCCCCTTGCCTATGCCACCAATACTGGGGTTGCAACTCATTTGTCCCAGTGTTTCAATATTGTGCGACAACAGCAGGGTGCGGCATCCCATACGCGCAGAGGCTAGCGCGGCCTCGGTTCNNTTGCAACTCATTTGACCCAGGGTTTCGATGTTGTGCGTCAGCAGCAGGGTGCGGCAGCCCATACGCGCAGACGCCAGCGCGGCCTCGGTTCCGGCGTGACCGCCGCCGACCACAATAACGTCAAAAATTTGGGGGTACAACATGTGTGATGGGCTTGCGCAATAAGTGCGTCGTCAAGCAAAAAATGAGAACTGATTCTAGCGATTGCGGCGCTGGTTACGAGCAAAACTTGCCCCCATCATGAACTCCGGACGCCACACAATCGCTACACCCGCATTCTCGTCACCAAAGCATAGTAGAGTAAGTTCCAACAAATTGAAAACTCCCAATTGAAAACTGTCCTCACCACCTTATCCGCCAGAGTTTGGCGTTGTTGAGAGCTGTTCTCATTTAATTTATTCAACACATGTTTGCGCAACCCCTGTTTACGCAGCTTCACGCCTCAGGCTTGTCATCCCTTTGCTTGTTCAAGCCCCTATCTGTACGCTTCAAAGCGTTAGCGCTAACCGCCCTGCTGAGCCTTGTGACCCCTTGGGCTCAGAGCCAACCCAAAGAAAACAGCACGCTCCAACTTGATGAAGCGCCACGCATTGCTTTCCACGCCCAAACCACTTGGATAGGCCAAAGCAAGCCAGCGTTCAACACGCCCACCCCGTATTCAGAAAGCGCCTATATGTTGTCGCCCTTAGCTGAACAAGGCTTCTCCATGACGGTCACCGCCGATGTGGGTCTGCGCCTGTGGAAGGGCGCTCAACTGCACATCAATCCAGAGTCGGCTCGGGGCGCATCCTTGTCCAAGTCATTAGGTACAGCGTCCATCCCCAATGGCGAGTTACAACGCGGCGCCAATATGGCGTGGTCCAGCTACCGCGCGCGCATGTTCCTTATGCAGCGCTGGAGTGGCGACGGCGACACTGTGGATATTGAGCCCGACTTCAACGAAATGGGCGGCAAAGCCAGCGCCAACCGCTGGACGCTGGTGGCAGGCAACTTTTCGTTNNTTGGACTTTTTTGACGCCAACCCCTATTCCAAAGACCCAAGGTCTCAATTTATGAACTGGTCTTTTCTCACGCATGGGGCTTGGGACTACGCCGCCGATGCAAGAGGCTACACACAAGGCGTCATGCTGGACTACACCACCCCAACTTGGGCTCTGCGCTTTGCAAGAACCGCTGTACCAGTGGAATCCAATGGGTATGCCTTGGACGAAGCCTTAGGCATTCACTATGGCGATCAGATCGAGTTTGAAACCGACCTGCCCTTGCGTCTTCAACACGGGCCCATGCGCGGCAGCATCATCTATTACCGCAACAAAGCCCAGATGTTTGCCTACAAAGATGCCGCCCAAATTGCCGGCATAGCCAGCACCGATTACCTGGCTATTCCGCGCAGTGAGCAAACCAAAACAGGCTATGGCATTACCCTGATGGCGCCGTTTGACGAAGAGGCGGGCGTATTTTTCAGATACAGCAAAAACGACGGCAACTTTGAGCAATACAACTTTGTAGAAATTGACCAGCAGTGGTCTGTGGGTGGCGTGTTCACCGGAAAAGCTTGGGGACGCGGGCAAGACCGCGTCGGCGTAGCATTGGCCACCAACGACTTGTCGCAAGCACACCGTGATTACTTCAGCGCAGGCGGCAAAGGGTTTTTTATAGGTGACGGCGTGGCCAACACCCTCAACTATGCGCCTGAGCGCACCTTTGAAACCTGGTACCGCTGGAGTGTGGACGACATCAACACCAAAGTGGGCAAACTGCAAAACTCCTTCTCGGTAGGATGGCAATACATCCTGAACCCGGGCTACAACCAAGACCGCGGGCCCATGAGTGTCTACTCGGTAAGATGGCATTCGGAGTTTTAATTCACACCTCCAAAAGACACTGAGCTTTTGCAAACCTAAAGGCTGCCATGTCACTTGAAAAACTCGCCGTCATGCTGCAGAAAGTGGACCTGGTGCCGCAGGCCGCCACACAGCCCACCAACAAGAGCGACCTGATTGCGTCCCTGCTGGCCAAACAGCAGCAGGCAGAACTGACCTTTTTTATAGAGCGGCAAAGCACACCCGAGCTGGGCGTGTACTTAGACACTTTGGCTGAGCTGGATGCCCAAAAACTGTGGGCCCGCATACCACCGGCAAGACAAAACGAGGTGCTGTGGGAAGTGAGCGAGGCGCGCCGCCAAGCTATTGCAGGAGACCGCCAACCCCATTTTTCGGGGAGCAAAATCAATCTCTACGAACTGGTGGAGGGCAAGGTCCGGCAGGTTCACATCACCGACCGTAAGGTGCTGGAAGGCACCAAGCCTGTATGGGTGGACTTGGTCAACGCCTCCCCATCTGAACGGGCATTCATTGGGGCGCACTTTGGCGTCGAGCTGGCAGACCCCGTTGAAGCAACCGAGCTGGAGGTCACCGCGCGGTTTTACGTGGAAGAAAACGACAACATCCACCTGCACTCCAATTTTTTGCACGACAAATCGCAAGGCTCCCGCAGCGTGCCCGTGGCCTTTATCTTGCATGGCGGCGTGTTGTTTTCGCTGCGCAATGAAGAGCTGCCTGTTTTTCGGCTGCAGCAACGCCGCACCCTGACCCAGCCCGGCTACATCACTGACAGCATTGACCTGCTGCTGGACCTTTACGGCGCCGATGTGGAGTGCTCTGCCGACTCGCTGGAAAACATTTACGCCAAACTGGGTCAGGTAGGCCACCATGTGCTGAGCGAAAACATCTCCGACCAAGAAGCTGGTGAAATATTGGCGGACATTGCGGAAGAGGAAGACCAAAACGGTCATATTCGCAGCAACATCATGGACACGCAACGCGCCCTCAACTTTTTAATGCGCGGCAGACTGCTCAAGCCCGACCAGGTGACCGAGGCCAATCAAATATTGCGCAACATTGAGTCGCTCAACAGCCACACCGC
>DDPM01000058.1:2363-2581 GCA_002342165.1 Hylemonella sp. UBA2468 | reverse complement strand
GAGGATTTACCGTGCATCACTGAGGCGCAGGCGCGTGAGTTTGCCAAGGAAGCCTACCGGCTAATACCAGTCGAACTGAGACCGAAGACGCTTGGGGTCGGCTTGCGCGCACCGCAGCCCTGCGCCGAGCTGCCCGAGCAACGCGGAACCTATGAAGCGGTCCAGGATGCTCTTAAGCACATCCTCAATGATGAGTTGGATTACGACAGTTGGGTCCG
>DDPM01000058.1:0-2295 GCA_002342165.1 Hylemonella sp. UBA2468 | reverse complement strand
AAGACCACAGCGAGGAGCTGGCGCAGCTTTGCGCCTGAGCGGATCGGTGCCGGAACGATCTATAAACTTGCGCTTGATAACGGCTGGCAACCTGAACCGAACTTGCAGTTAAACGGCGAGATCATCATGAACGGGCACCACCCGGCCCGTGAGTTCTTAAAGTCACTGCAAACTGGTCAACCGATTAGCGTTGAGGCGCCGGAGATCGCCTTGCCACGTCCTAAGCCGATGCCACTTGGCTGGGACCAGGTNNGGCGGTGTGATCGCGGACATGATGGCCTTGATGGGAGCAAGCGCTAAGCGTCCTCAGCCCGTACTCGCGTTGGGCGCAAGCCTGTGCGCCGTTGGAGCACTCATGGGGCGCAAGTACCGCACCGAGAGCAACATACGCTCCAACCTCTATGTGGTCGGCATCGCTGAAAGTGGTGCTGGAAAAAACCACAGTCGCGTGGTGATTAACGAGCTCTTTCGAAAGGCCCATTTATTGCAGTACCTGGGTGGCAACAAAATTGCCTCAGGCTCGGGGCTGCTGATGGCCATCCAACGACAACCGGCCACCCTCTTTCAACTTGACGAGTTCGGGATGTTCCTGTCGGCAGCGGCCGACCGCAAGCGCTCTCCGCGCTACGTCTGCGAGATTCTTGACCTGATGACCGAGCTCTACACAACGGCTGGAACGACCTACTTTGGCGTGGAATACGCCTCCACGCAGCACAACAACGCACACCGAGCCATTCATCAGCCCTGCGCTTGTATCTACGGGACAACCACCCCTTTGCACTTTTGGCAGGCGCTGCAGGCCTCCAACGTTGCAGACGGCTCGCTGGCTCGGTTTCTCATTTTGGAGAGCGAGGAAGACTTTCCTGATAGCAACGCGTCGTTTGGTGTCATTGAGCCGCCCCAGGATCTGATCGAACGTCTGATGTTGATCCACCAAGGCGGCGGCCGACTTCATGGCAATCTCGCCGATGTCGGTGCCATTGATGAGGTGCAGGTTGAACCTCGCGTGGTGCCAACGACGGCGAAGGCGCGGGAAACCTTTCGCGAGCTTGACCAAGCGCTGGTGGAGCGCCTTCGGACATCGCGGGGCACGGGTTACTCCTCCATCCTCGCTCGCATCGAAGAAAACGCCACCAAGCTGGCACTCATCCGCGCCGTATCGCGAGACCCCGAAGACCCACAGATTGAGGATCATGATGCGCACTGGGGGATCATGCTCTCGCGCCACTGTGCCGAGCTCACCATCCGAGAGGCCTCAGCCCGGGTCTCAGAAAACCAGGTGGAATCCCATCACAAGCGGGCTATGCAAATTTTGCGAGATGCGGGCATGGCCGGTATGTCAAAGAGCGACTTCACCAGGCGCACGCAATTCATGGACCATCGGCAGCGCGATGGCGTTCTGCGGACATTGGCCGAGGCCGGGTTGATCGATACGATTACCCTTCAAAGCAAAGGACGCCCTGCTCAGTGGATCAAAGTTCTGTAGGGCAGGACTCAGTGCGCGGATGCGCTTTGCTTCAGTAATTTCATCTTTCAATGGCCCCACTAGATATACACAGATATACATCTGTGGGCCCTAGAGACTCGCGCGCGCGAAGCCCCAAGACAGAGACACAGAGAAGGAGAACTAGATTGATATAAATAAATATTGAAATATATATAGCTACTAGAGCCCAGGCTCTAGGGCTTGAAAGATGAAAGATTGAAGTGAGCTCTGCCCCTCACCCTGCTAGCCACTTTGACTGCCCCACACCGTTCGATGAAATCAGACGTGAGGGAGCCGCACTTGCCTTGACTCGGCCGTGCCCGCGCTCCTCCAGGTCGCTTGAACAAGCGCGTAAGGACTTGTTCGCACCCTAGGAGGATTCTTCTGATGCGCAATCAACACACGACGACACGGCCCGACACTATCCTGGCACTCGATTTAGGCACCACCACGGGCTGGGCGCTAAGTCTGCCCAAGGGGTGCGTGAGTCACGGCTTTGTGACCTTTAAACCCCAGCGCTTTGAGGGCGGCGGCATGCGCTACCTTCGGTTTGGCCGCTGGCTCGAGGAGTTGCGGACGGCCGTGTGCCCAACGGACTCTTCAAAAGGCGCCTCTAAGGGCGTTGATACCATTTACTTCGAAGAAGTGCGCCGCCACCTTGGTGTGGATGCCGCGCATGCTTACGGCGGCTTTCTAGCCACGCTTACGAGCTGGTGTGAGCACTATCAGCTGCCTTACCAAGGCGTGCCCGTGGGAACCATCAAGAAGCACGCTACAGGCAAGGGTAATGCCGGTAAGGAGGACATGAT
>DDPM01000067.1 GCA_002342165.1 Hylemonella sp. UBA2468 | reverse complement strand
GAGCCAAGTCGTTGGCATGAATGTGGTTGGTGTACACGTCGTCTTGTGGCAGCAGTGCGGGGGTGCCGCGCAGCAAGCGCTCGCGCGGGGTACCGCCTTCTCGGTCTGGGGCGTAAATGCCCGGTATGCGCAGCACACTCACCCGCACCCCCGTGGCACGCCCCAGCCAGCGCAGGTGCTGCTCAGCATCTACCCTGCGCTGGGCACGGGCGGTTTGGGGGTTGGGCGGCGTGGTTTCCGGCGTCCATTGGCCTTGCCGGTCGCCGTAAACGCCAGTGGTGGACCCGTACACCCAACAATCAGGCAAGCTGCGCAGCCGCAAGGCGCGTACCAGCGCCAAGGTGCGTGGGTCAGAGGCCGCAGACAGGGCTGCTTGAGCGGGCGTTGCCTTGGCCGGTGGAGTCACTCCATTCGGTGGCGGTGCAAGATGCAAAACCCGCGTGGCCAGGCCCGCCAAGCGGCGCAAGGTGTGAGGCGCATCCAGATTGCCCAAAATGGGGGTCACTCCCACAGCGCGCAGCTCGCTGACCCGCTGTGGGCTGGAGGTCAGCGCCACCACCCGCAGGGCTTGGGGGCTTTGCGCGGCGTGCCGCTGGCGCACCACACGCAAGCCCACATCACCGCAGCCCACAATCAGCAGCCTTTGGCGGCGAAATCTTGCGGGTAATGCGCCTAATGGGGTTTGGTTTGAGGGCAAAATTCCAGTTTCTAGAAAAACATCAACTCCAAGGATAGCCAAAACATGTCAACTACCCCGGCCCACAAGATCCACGTACAACCCAGTGGACGCGAATTTACGGTGGGGGATGCAGAAACCATTTTGGCTGCGGGCATCAGGCAAGGCATTGGCCTGCCCTATGGCTGCAAGGATGGCGCCTGCGGCTCATGCAAATGCAAAAAGATTTCGGGTACCGTGGTGCATGGCACGCACCAAAGCAAAGCGCTGAGCGACGAAGAAGAAGCCCAAGGCATGGTGCTGACCTGCTGCGCCGTTCCGCAAACCGATGTGGTGTTGGAGTCTCGCCAAGTCACGGAGGCGGGGGCCTTTGCCATTCGCAAAATGCCGGTGCGGGTGAACAGTCTGGCCAAAGTGTCGGACGACGTGATGGTGTTGAAGCTGCAACTGCCCGCCAACGATGCGTTTCAGTACCACGCGGGTCAGTATGTGGAGTTTTTGCTGCGCGACGGCAGCCGCCGCAGCTACTCCATGGCCAATGCGCCGAACCTGTTGGCCAAAGAGAGCCCGCAAATTGAGCTGCATATTCGGCATATGCCGGGCGGCAAATTTACCGACCACGTGTTTGGTGCCATGAAAGAAAAAGAAATCCAGCGCATTGAAGGGCCGTACGGCAGTTTTTACCTGCGCGACTCCGATAAACCCATGGTGCTATTGGCCTCGGGCACGGGGTTTGCGCCCATCAAGGCGCTGATAGAGCACATGCAGTTTCAAAACAGCACGCGCCCTGCCACCTTGTATTGGGGTGGCCGCCGCCCGGCCGACTTGTACATGAAAGATTGGATGACCCAAAAGCTGCAAGAAATGCCCCACCTGAAGTACGTGCCCGTGGTGTCCAACGCCCTACCTGAAGACCAATGGACAGGCCGCACAGGCTTTGTGCACCAAGCGGTGCTGCAAGACTTGCCAGATCTGTCGGGACATCAGGTTTACGCCTGCGGCGCACCTATTGTGGTGGAGTCTGCCCAGCGCGACTACGTGGCCGCTGGCTTGCCAGCTGATGAGTTTTTTGCAGATTCCTTCACATCTGAAGCCGACAAGGCCAAAGCCTGATTGCATCAGCCTTGCAAGCTCAAAAAATCAGCGAACCACGGCAATGGGGTCGCGCTTGCCAGCCTTGTAGGTGTAGAGGGTCAGGGCACCGTTCTTGATATCGCCTTTGGCGTCAAAGGCGATGGAGCCGGTCACGCCCTTGTAGTCGCTGGTTTTAGCCAGCTCAGGCAGGTACTTGGCAGGGTCTGAAGACTTGGCACGCACCATCGCGTCGACCAGCACGTTCACCGCGTCGTACACATAGGGCGCATAAAGCTTCACGTCATCGTTGAAGCGTTTTTTGTACTTCACGCCGAAGTCTTCCATGCCTTTTTTCTGCTGGCCATCCACACCTCCGGCTTCAGCGCAGACCACCTGACCGTCGACCATGGCATCACCAGCCAATTTGGCCAGCTCGCCTGTGCAAATGCCATCACCGCCCATGAATTTGGCGTTCATGCCCAGCGACTTCATCTGGCGCATCATGGGGCCGGCCACGGCGTCCATACCCCCGAAGAAAACGATGTCAGGCTTCTTGGCCTTCAGGGTGGTCAGGATGGCCATGAAGTCGGAAGCTTTGTCATTGGTGAACTCGTGACCCACCAGCTTGCCGCCAGCGGCCTTGACGGCTTTTTCGAATTCTTCAGCCACGCCCTGGCCATAAGCAGTGCGGTCGTCGATCACGGCAATCGCTTGGCCCTTGAGGTCCTTGACAGCATAACGGCCCAGCGTGCCACCGAGGTGCACGTCGTCAGCCACTACCCGGAAGGTGGTCTTGTAGCCATTGCGTGTGAACTTGGGGTTGGTGGCCGAAGGAGAAATCTGGGGAATGCCTGCATCACTGTAAATCTTGGAGGCAGGGATCGATGTGCCCGAATTCAGGTGACCCACCACGCCGTTGACTTTGGAGTCCACCAGCTTCTGGGCAGCAGCAGTACCTTGCTTGGGATCAGCTGCATCGTCTTCTGCCAGCAACACGAACTTGACGGATTTGCCACCGATCTTGATGCCTTTGGCGTTGAGTTCTTCAACGGCCAGAATGGCTGCGTTTTCGTTGTCCTTGCCCAAGTGGGCGATGGCGCCACTGACCGGGCCGACATGACCGATCTTGACGACTTCCTGGGCCATCAATGGGATGGCGCAAAGGGCCAATGCAGCGACTGCAACATGTTTCATGCAGATTTTCATCAAGAATCTCCTTTTGGATTGGTGGTTAAACCTCCGGGCAAGGCGCTCACCCGAAAAGCCTTGTTGAATTATTCTCCCAAATAAGCGGTACGGACTTTAGGGTCTTCCAGCATGTCACGGCCTGCGCCGGTCATGGTGATCAGTCCCGAGTCCATCACGTAACCCCGGTCAGCAATCGCCAATGCACGGCTGGCATTTTGCTCGACCAGCAGTACCGTCATGCCCTGGGCATGTACCTCTTTCAGCACTTGGAAAATCTTGTCCACCATGATGGGCGACAGGCCCATGGACGGCTCGTCCAGAAGCAGGAGCTTAGGGCGCGACATCAGAGCACGTGCCATGGCCAGCATCTGCTGCTCGCCACCTGACAGGGTGCCCGCCAACTGGTTCTTGCGTTCGCGCAGGCGCGGAAACAGATCCAGCATCTTCTCCATGTCACCGGCCACAGATGAAGCGTCCGAACGGATGTAAGCGCCCATTTGCAGGTTTTCGATGATGGTCATGCGGGTGAACACACCACGCCCTTCGGGTACCATGGCCAGGCCTTGCTTGACCAGGTCCCAAGGGCCTTGACTCAGGATGCTCTGGCCCAGGTATTCGATGTCACCGGCCTGAATGACCAAGGTGCGGGTGATGGCTTTCATGGTGGTGGATTTGCCCGCACCGTTGGAGCCAATCAAGGACACCAACTCGCCTTCGAGAACCTCTAGGTCCACGCCTTTGACGGCCTCGATACCACCATAAGCCACTTTCAGGCCTTTGACCTTCAACAGCGACTGTGCCATGTCAATGTCCCCCGGTGCCCAAATAGGCTTCAATCACTTTGTCGTTCTTCTGCACCTCAGCGGGTGTGCCCTCGGCGATCTGCCTGCCGTAGTCCAGCACCGTGACACGGTCGCACAGGCCCATGACCAGCTTCACATCGTGCTCGATCAGCAAGATGGTTCGGTTGTCCTGGCGGATGCGATCGATCAGCTCGCGCAGTCGTACCTTTTCAGTAGCGTTCATGCCCGCAGCCGGTTCATCCAGCGCAATGAGCTGCGGGTCGGTGGCCAACGCACGCGCAATTTCAAGACGGCGCTGGTCGCCATACGACAGGGTGCGGGCACGGTAGTCAGCGTATTTGCCGATGCCCACGTAATCGAGCAGTTCCTGGGCGCGTGCCGCAATGGCCGCCTCTTCGGCCTTGAAGCCAGGCGTGCGGAAAATCGCACCCAACAAGCCCGAGTGGGTGCGCTGGTGGCGGCCGACCATGACGTTTTCGAGTGCCGTCATTTCGTTGAACAAGCGGATGTTCTGGAAGGTGCGCGCAATGCCGGCCTTGGCCACTTCGTGCACAGCGGTAGGTTGGTAAGGCTTGCCCGCCAGCTCGAAAGTGCCGCTGTCGGGGGTGTACAGGCCGGTGATCACGTTGAAGAAGGTGGTCTTGCCAGCGCCGTTGGGGCCAATGAGGCCATAGACCTGGCCACGCTCGATGGTGATGCCCACATCGGTAAGTGCTTGCAGGCCGCCAAAACGTTTGGAAACGCCTGCGACTTGGAGTACGGTATGGGTCATCTGCGGCTTCCTGGTTGCGACTTCAGGATTTACCGTGCTCGGGCGCAGGCCACAGGCCCCGTGGACGCAACAGCATGACGATGATCATGGCCAAAGCGATCAGCAGCTGACGCAGGATGGAAGCGTCCAGACGCCCATCGGTGAGCGCCTGCAAGGGGCCTGCCACGTAGCGCAGCACTTCAGGCAAGGCCGACAGCAGCAACGCGCCCAGAACGACGCCGGGCAAATGGCCCAGCCCGCCGAGCACGACCATGGCGACGATCATGACCGACTCCATCAGGCTGAACGATTCGGGCGACACAAAACCCTGGAAGCCCGCAAACATGGCCCCGGATACCCCGCCAAAGCTGGCGCCCATGCCAAATGCCAGCAGCTTGAGGTTGCGGGTGTTCAGACCCATGGCCTTGGCAGCGATTTCGTCTTCACGAATCGCCATCCATGCACGACCGATTCGAGAGAACTGCAGTCGTTGTGAAATCAGGATGCTCAGCAGCACCAGGCCCAGAAACAGGTAGTAATACAAGGTGACCGGGGCAATCTCCAAACCGCCCAGGGTCAACTTTTTGCTCAGGCTCCAGCCAAAGATCGTGATCGAGTCGATCATGTCGATGCCTTTGGGGCCATTGGTGATGTTGACAGGTTGGTCCAGGTTGTTCATGAACACGCGGATGATCTCGCCAAAGCCCAGCGTGACGATGGCCAGATAGTCACCGCGCAATCTGAGTGTGGGCGCGCCCAACAACATGCCCAACAAGCCGGCGAGCGCAGCGCTCAAGGGCACGATGACCCACAAAGGCATGTGCAAGCCGCTGGGAAACATGGCTGCGATGGCAGGAAAGGTATTCATCAGGTGCGGAGAAGCCAGCAGGCCGTACATGTAGGCACCCATGGCAAAGAACGCCACATAGCCCAGGTCCAGCAGACCGGCATAACCGACCACGATGTTCAGGCCCAGGGCCAGTAAGACATACAACAACGCCATGTCGGCAATGCGGACCCAGGCGTTGCCCAGGCCTTGCAGAGCAAAAGGCAGCACCAGCAGCAAGGCGCCCAGCAGCACGAATTGAATGTTCTTGTGGAGTCTCATGCCCATCCCTTCAAGCGCGGTCAGCCACACGCTCACCCATCAGGCCTGAGGGGCGCAGGGTCAGCACGATGATGAGCACGATGAATGCAAAGATGTCGGCGTAGTGGCTGCCCAGAACGCCGCCCGTCAGGTCACCGAGGTAGCCCGAGCCGATCGACTCGATCAGACCCAACAGGAGGCCGCCAACCACCGCACCCGACAGGTTGCCGATGCCGCCAAACACGGCGGCCGTGAAGGCCTTGAGGCCAGGAATGAAGCCCATGGCATGTTGTGCGGTGCCGTAATTGGAGGCGTACATCACGCCTGCAATCGCCGCCAGAATGGCGCCGATGATGAAGGTGGCCGAAATGACCATGTCAGGCTTGACGCCCATGAGCGCCGCCACGCGGGGATTCTCGGCTGTAGCACGCATGGCACGGCCCAGTCGGGTGGCATTGACCAACCACATGAGCACCGCCAGCGAAACGGCGGTGACGACCAGGATCATGATCTGAGTGGGGGTGATGACTGCCTCGCCCAGGCTGATGGGTGTGCTGGGCAGCAGTGTGGGGTAGGCCTTGTAGTTGGGTTTCCAGATGATCATGGCCAAGGTCTGCAACAAGATGCTCATGCCAATGGCCGTGATCAGGGGGGCCAGCTTGGGACTGTTTCGCAAAGGGCGGTAGGCGATTTTCTCGATCGTGAAGTTCAGCGTCGCAGCCACCACGCACGCAATCAGGGTGGCCAAAAGCAAAATGACCCATCCTGGTGCGCCGGGCATGGCGTCTTTCATCCAGCCGATCGCGGTCCAGCTGGTCAAAGCACCGACCATGAGCACCTCGCCATGCGCAAAATTGATCAGGTTGATGATGCCGTACACCATGGTGTAGCCCAAAGCCACCAAGGCGTACATGCTGCCTAGGACCAGCCCGTTGATGATCTGCTGAAGCAAGATGTCCACGGGTTTAACCCTTTTCCACACGATTGAGGCGTTTCAATTCTGATAATTTTTCTGCAATTTTGATTTCAAGCCCTCTTTGTACGGGTTTGTAAAAGTCAGGGTCGGCCATGCCATCAGGCAGATAATGCTCACCGGCAGCAAAGCCCCCTTCTTCATCGTGGGCGTACCGATAGCCTTTGCCGTAGTCAAGGTCTTTCATCAACTTCGTTGGCGCATTGCGCAAATGCATGGGGACTGGGCGGGTGCCGTCTTGTTTGACCCAAGCCCGCGCCGCTTTGTAGGCCTTGTAACCGGCATTGCTCTTGGGCGCCACGGCCAAATAGATGATGGCTTGCGCCAAGGCCAACTCACCCTCGGGGCTGCCCAGGCGCTCGTAAGTCTGCGCAGCCTCGTTGGCCAGTTGCATAGCGCGCGGGTCGGCCAGGCCTATGTCTTCCCATGCCATTCGCACCAAGCGCCGTGCCAGGTAGCGGGGGTCAGCGCCACCATCGAGCATGCGCACAAACCAGTACAACGCCGCATCGGGGTCCGAGCCGCGCACGGACTTGTGCAATGCGCTGATGGTGTCGTAGAACTGCTCGCCGCCTTTGTCGTAGCGGCGCATGCGCTCGCCCAGAACTTGCAGCAACCAGTCGTCATCAACCTCAGTGCGCGCTTGCTGGGCGGCGGCCACCGCCAAGGTTTCTAGGGTGTTGAGCAAACGGCGCGCATCGCCATCGGCATAGGCCACCAAGCGATCCAAGGCAGCTGCGGTAAGCTGAGGCACCGCACCCATACCTTGGGCCTTGAGGATGATGTGCCCCAAATCGGCCTCGGTTAAAGGCTGCAACACATACACCGCGGCTCTGGAGAGCAGGGCTGAATTGACCTCAAACGAGGGGTTTTCGGTGGTGGCGCCAATAAAGGTGAACAGGCCAGACTCCACATGGGGCAAAAAGGCGTCTTGTTGGCTTTTGTTGAATCGGTGCACCTCGTCCACAAACACCAAGGTGCGCTTGGGCAGAGCAGATGTGGCTTGCTCCACCGCCTCACGTATGTCTTTCACCCCGCCCAGCACGGCACTGATGGTTAAAAACTGGGCGTCAAAAGCTTGCGCCATCAAGCGGGCAATGGTGGTTTTGCCCACGCCGGGTGGGCCCCACAAAATACAACTGTGCGGCTGTCCGGATTCAAACGCCACACGCAGCGCCTTGCCCGGGCCCAGCACCTGCTGTTGGCCAATAACGTCGTCCAAGGTGCTTGGGCGAAGGCGCTCGGCCAGAGGGAGGTGCGGGGTCGCCATGGCCGTTAGGGGCATTAATGCCATTAAGGGCGGACGATATCCACGCCTTTGGGCGGCACAAACTTGAACTGCCCCGCCCCCAATCCAGGGGGGTTGGCCTCAAAACGCTCAAAGCTCAGCACAGAGCGCTGTCCAAACGCATCAGAAATATCCAGCACCGCCAGCACCACGCCCTGTGTCTCATGGCGCAGGCCGATGCGCACCGACTGCAAGGCGGCATCGCGGGCCTTAGCCAATGCCAACACCCACTGCAAGCCTTGGGCCTCGGGCTGGGCCTGAAACTGAAAGTCTTTTTGCATGGCGCTCAGGTCTTGGCCAGAGGTCAACCATGCGGCGGGGGTGCTGCCCAATGCTTGGGCCTGGGGTCTGGCGGTGACTTGCGCCAAGTCGGGGTCGTAAAGCCAGAGCGTTTGGCCATCGGCCACGATGTGCTGCACATAAGGTTTTTGGTAGTCAAACCGGAACAGCTGGGGGCGCACAAACGCAAAGCTGCCAGTGGAGGTTTTGCTGCGGGCAGGCTGATCGGCCTTGCCAGGGGTGGTGACCACCTGGGTGAATTCGGCCCTGCCGCTGCGGCTGGTTTTTAAAAATTGCTCCAAGGCTTCGAGCCCGTTGGCCAAAGACGGCAAGGCCCCAAAAAAGCTGACCATCAGCCCAAGGACGGCTATCCATTGGCGGGTGAAAAGATTCATCCTTGCTTGCGTGCCGAGCTTATTCATCCCGGTGAGGCACCAAAATATCGCGCTGGCCATTGGTGCTCATGCTGCTGACCAAACCGGCTTTTTCCATGTCTTCCACCAAACGGGCGGCGCGGTTGTAGCCAATTTTGAGGTGGCGCTGCACCAGCGAAATGCTGGCCTTGCGGTTTTTAAGCACCACTTCCACCGCTTGGTCGTACATGGGGTCTTTTTCAGAGTCGCCACCGCCCAAGGCTTCGCCATAGCCGTTCTCACCTTCTACGGTGCCGCCTTCCAACACGCCATCGATGTAGTCCGGTTCACCTTGGGTTTTAAGGTAGCTCACCACGCGGTGCACCTCGTCGTCGCTCACAAAAGCGCCGTGTACACGAACCGGCAAGCCGGTGCCGCTCGCCATGTAGAGCATGTCGCCCATGCCGAGCAAGGCTTCTGCACCCATTTGGTCAAGGATGGTGCGACTGTCGATTTTGCTGCTGACTTGAAACGCAATGCGGGTGGGAATGTTGGCTTTGATAAGCCCGGTGATCACGTCCACACTGGGGCGCTGGGTGGCCAAAATGAGGTGAATGCCCGCCGCACGGGCTTTTTGCGCGAGACGGGCAATGAGCTCTTCAATTTTTTTGCCCACCACCATCATCAGGTCGGCCAATTCGTCGATCACCACCACAATGTGAGGCAGGCGTTGCAAGGGCTCGGGGCTGTCGGGCGTTAGGCTGAACGGGTTGTACAAAAACTCGCCGCGGGCCTTGGCTTCGTCTATTTTGTGGTTGTAGCCGCTCAAGTTGCGCACGCCCAGCTTGCTCATGAGCTTGTAACGGCGCTCCATTTCAGCCACGCACCAATTCAGACCGTGCGCGGCTTGCTTCATGTCGGTGACCACTGGTGCCAGCAAATGCGGAATGCCTTCGTAGACCGACATTTCGAGCATTTTGGGGTCAATCATCAGCAAGCGCACATCGCTGGCCTCTGCCTTGTACAGCAGGCTCAAAATCATGGCGTTGATGCCTACCGATTTGCCTGAACCCGTGGTGCCCGCCACCAGCACATGGGGCATTTTGGCCAGGTCCGCCACCACAGGGTTGCCCACAATGTCTTTGCCCAAGCCCATAGTGAGCATGGACTTGGCTTCGTTGTAGATGTTGGAGCCCAAAATTTCGGACAACTTGATGGTTTGCCGCTTG
This sequence comes from Hylemonella sp. UBA2468, assembly GCA_002342165.1. Taxonomy (GTDB): domain Bacteria; phylum Pseudomonadota; class Gammaproteobacteria; order Burkholderiales; family Burkholderiaceae_C; genus Hylemonella. The sequence goes on along the minus strand of DDPM01000067.1, from coordinate 2,756 downwards.
GCATTGGGCAATTCCAGGGCCATGGTGGTTTTGCCAGGAATGGTTTCCACCACCCTTATGGATATCAAACTTAAAGAGCGCGCCAAGTCTTTGGCCAAACCCACAATTTGCGAGCCCTTCACGCCGGTGGCGGGTTCAATTTCGTAGCGTGTCACCACCGGTCCGGGCTGCGCCATCACCACTCGAACTTCCACTCCAAAGTCGCCTAAACGCCTTTCAATCATGCGGCTGGTCATTTCCAAGGTTTCGGGCAAAACGCCTTCTTGCCGGGTCAGGGCTCCGTCCAGCAAATCGACTTGCGGCAATTTGGTGTCGGGCATATCTGCAAACAGCGGTTTTTGCCGCTCTTTGACCACGCGCTCGCTTTGGGGCACAGCCAAGGGGGCAGGTTCTAAAAGTATGGGCGGGAGGTCCAACACCTCTACCCGCTCGACCACCACTTCTTCGCGTTCGCGCGCTGCACGTTGGCCGAGCGCCAGGTCTTCTGCCATTTCGCGCTTGGCGCGCAGTCGATCCCACCACCCTTCCATGGCGGCCCCCATGTGTTCGGCCACTTGGGCCCAAGAAAAACCAAACACCAAAGCGGTGCTGATCAACACCAAGCCAATACACACCAGCGCAGACCCGGTGTAGCCCAGGCCCATCACGCTCCAAGGCCCCAAAAAGTAACCCAACACGCCCCCGCCATGGCCGGGCAAATGGGACTCCCAGCTAAAAAAACGCACCCATTCCAAGCAGGCGCTGGCCGCAAGCAACAAGCACAAACCTACAAACTTGACCCAACTGCTGCTGATCGCCTTGGGTGGCGCATAGGCTTCGTCCCCCCCACCTCTGAGCCAAGCGGCCAATGCAGCCAACCAAGCCCTCAAGCCTGCAGCCAAAACCCACCAGACCGAAAAACCCAATAGGTAGTAACTTAAATCAGCCAGCCAAGCGCCCAGCACGCCGCCTTTATTGAGCGTTCGGCCACCTTCACCCGAGGTGGACCATGCGGCATCCTGCAAGGCATAAGTGGCTAGAGACAAGATCCAGAATACCAACGCCACGAAACCGGCCAGTAAAAACAGTTCCTGGGCATATCGAGCCAAAACCGACTTGGGCGGATCTGTCGCCGTGTTTCCAATGGATTTTCGGGTTGACGAATTTGCACCCGCGCCACGGGCCGCAGAGGTAAGCGTATGGATTGAAAAAGCCATCTTGTATGCAAGCTTAACGCAAGCCCACCAGAGTGCTGCGGGCTTCGGTCCGTAAAATCTATGCTTCCATACACGAGCCCAACACCATGTCTTCCAACGCGCCCACCACTCGCCACGCCAAAGTTTTGATTTTGGGCTCCGGCCCTGCCGGTTACACCGCCGCCCTGTACGCAGCGCGTGCCAACCTCAACCCTGTGCTCATCACCGGCATGGCGCAGGGCGGTCAATTGATGACCACCACTGAAGTGGACAACTGGCCCGCCGATGTGGACGGCGTGCAAGGCCCTGATTTGATGCAACGTTTTCAACAACACGCCGAGCGTTTCAATACACAAATCGTGTTCGACCATATCAACAAAGTTGATTTTTCCAAGCGCCCTTTTACCCTCACGGGCGATAGCGGCACCTACACCTGTGACGCATTGATCTTGTGCACTGGCGCATCCGCCAAGTATTTAGGGCTCCCTTCAGAAGAGGCTTTTATGGGCCGCGGAGTCTCTGGCTGCGCCACCTGCGACGGATTTTTCTACCGCGAGCAAGTGGTTTGCGTTGTGGGTGGCGGCAATACCGCGGTCGAAGAAGCCCTGTATTTGTCCAATATCGCCAGCAAAGTGCATTTGGTCCACCGTCGCGACAAATTCAAGGCCGAGGCGATCATGATCGACAAGCTGATGGAAAAAGTAGCAGCCGGAAAAATCGTCCTAGAAACCCACAGCACCTTAGACGAAGTGTTGGGCGACTCCTCTGGTGTAACGGGCGTGCGCCTCAAAAGCACGACCGACAGCGCGACCCGCGAGATATCGCTCCAAGGTTGCTTTATCGCCATCGGACACCAACCAAACACCGACATTTTTGCCGGTCAAATTGACATGAAGGACGGCTACATCATCACCCGCAGCGGCTTGCAAGGCTTTGCCACCATGACCAGCGTGCCTGGCATTTTTGCTGCCGGAGACGTGCAAGACCACATTTACCGCCAAGCCATTACCAGCGCCGGTACGGGCTGCATGGCGGCTTTGGACGCCCAGCGTTTCCTGGAACAAGGCGCGCATTGAGTTTTTGGCTATAATTAAAGGCTTTGCTGGTACGGACTAATTCCCGCTTTGGGGTTTCAAGGGCATCCTAGATGCGCGTAAGGGCCCAGTGCTTCGGGTTAGTTCAAGCAGCAATTTCGGGTTACCGCCACCCTACCTGGCGAGGTGAGGGATTGATGTCAGTCAGTTCCGTTTAGAAAATCATGGAGTGTCCACATGGCACGCGTATGTGAAGTAACGGGCAAAGGCCCGATGACGGGGAACAATGTTTCCCACGCCAACAATAAAACCAAGCGCCGGTTCTTACCGAATCTGCAATACCGCCGTTTCTGGGTCGAGACCGAGAACCGTTGGGTTCGTCTTCGCGTCTCTAGCGCAGCTTTGCGCCTGATCGACAAAAACGGCATTGACGCTGTGCTCGCAGACTTGCGCGCCCGCGGCCAAGCTTGATTCACACCATTTAAAAGGAAAAGATCATGGCATCCAAAGGCGGACGCGAAAAAATCAAGCTGGAATCCACAGCGGG
>DDPM01000091.1 GCA_002342165.1 Hylemonella sp. UBA2468 | reverse complement strand
GATAAAGACGCCGCGTTTCGGGTCAGATGCAAAAGCATGCACGGAAGTTAATACGCCCGAACGCACCAAGAACGTTCCAAGCAAGGACAAAGAAAAAGCAGCAATTGCCAACAATACTGTCCATGCTTTAAAACTGCCACGCTTTTCTGTCACCATCAATGAGTGGATCAATGCAGTCGCCACCAGCCATGGCATCAACGACGCGTTTTCAACCGGATCCCAAAACCACCAACCACCCCAACCTAATTCGTAGTAAGCCCACCAAGAACCAAGGCCAATACCAAAGGTCAAGAATGTCCATGCGATCACTGTCCAAGGACGAGACCAACGTGCCCATGCAGCATCTAAGCGTCCACTGAGCAAGGCTGCCACAGCAAAAGCAAAAGCCACCGACATGCCTACGTACCCCATGTAGAGCATGGGCGGATGAATCACAAGACCTGGATCTTGCAGGAGGGGATTTAAATCACGCCCGTCTAAAGCGGCGGGCAATAAGCGCTCAAACGGATTGGACGTGATAAGAATGAACAGTAAAAATCCAACAGAGATCAATCCCAACACACCCAATACCCGAGCCACCATATCTAGCGGCAAGCTTTTCGAAAATAGCGCAACGGCCATAGACCACACTGCCAGCAACAGGACCCACAGCAAGAGCGAGCCTTCATGTCCACCCCACACCGCTGCAAATTGGTAGGGCTTGGGAAGCAAGGAATTGGAATGTTGGGCGACATAGGTCACCGAAAAATCATTGGTTAAAAAGGCCGTGGCTAAGGCCGCAAAAGCGCACGCCACCAAAACACATTGCAATATCGCCATAGGTCTGGCTAAAGACTGCAAGGTAATTTGTAAAGTTCTAGAGGGTAGATAAGTTCCCGTCAAAGGCAATACGCCTTGTATCAGCGCAACAACCGTTGCCAAAATAAGCGCGAAATGACCGAGTTCAGGAATCATGGAGTGCCTAAGGCTGTATGTTTAAGGTTTTAAAGATTGCGCAGCTTTGGCTGCAGCAGCTTGGTCCATCGCATGCTTGGCTTCAGGTGGCATATAGTTTTCGTCGTGCTTGGCTAGTACCTCGCTGGCAACAAAGATGCCGTCGTTTCCTAGCTTGCCTTGTGCCACCACACCTTTACCTTCTTTGAACAAGTCTGGGAGCAAACCAACATAGACCACAGGGACTTCTTGCACCGTGTCGGTGATGACGAATCGCACTGAATTGCCGTCTCGTACCAAGCTGTTTTCTTTCACCATACCACCTGCACGGAAAGTTCGCCCCTTAGGAGCTTCACCTTGACTAACCTGCGTTGGCGTGAAGAAAAACACCAAGTTGCTGTTGAACGCATTCAGCACAAATGCGGCAGCTACTGACAACACCAGCACTCCGGCAGCGATCAATCCCAAGCGTTTTTGACGCGGACTCCAATTCATGAAGGCTCCTGCACTTCAGTACGGGCCAGCGCCAATGCGCTCAAATGCGCTTGTCTGGCCTGCCAGATTTCAAGCAGTATGAACACGGCCGTCACGCCCATGCTGCCCCAGACATACAGGCCGTAGCCGCCCATGTCCCAAAACTGTGACCAGCTTTCCCACCTCATGCTTTGACTCCAGAGACTTCAGGCAAAGCCTGTACCCATTCGGTGTGGCGTTCGCGCTCGATGATCAGACTGCGAACCCGGTAACAAACAATGGCCAAGGTGTAAGCCCAAAAAGACAAGGCCATGAGCAACATACCCCACAACATCAACTGCGCCATGCTGGGTGAACGGGTCAGCGATACCGATGCACCTTGGTGCAAGGTGTTCCACCACTTGACCGAAAAATAAATGATGGGCACGTTCACCACGCCTACTAGGGCCAAAACGGCGCTGGCTTTGTCAGCACGACGGGTGTCGTCTATAGAACTATGCAGGCCTATATAGCCCAAGTACAAAAACAACAAAATCAGCTCAGAGGTCAGTCGGGCGTCCCATATCCACCATGTACCCCACATGGGTTTGCCCCACAAAGAACCCGTTGCTAAAGACAACACGGCCATTAAGGCACCCGTGGGAGCCAAGGCCTGCGCCATCACGTAAGACAGGCGTGTATTGAAAATCAGTCCCGCGGCAGCCCAACCCGCCATGACCACGTAAATGAGCATGGACATCCAAGACGCTGGCACATGCACAAAAATAATGCGGTAACCCTCGCCTTGCACGGCATCGGTGGGCGCCACAAAGAAGCCCATAAACAAGCCCGACAGCCCGAAAAGTGCGGCAATTGCCCAAAGCCACGGAATGCACTTGCCCGCCAGTGGGTAAAAGGTAGCAGGGCTAGAAAAAGTAAACCAGTTCAGACGCGTCATTACGAGCCAATTTATTCCAAGGCAATTTTCAGTGCGGCCGCAGTGGCCCAAGGCGCAAAGGTCAATGAAAGCAGCAACAAGGCCGCAAGTAACGAAATATAACCGTCAGCCTCCAAGCCCGAGAGTTGTGCAATCACCGCGCCCGATCCAAAAATCAGCACCGGAATCAGCAAAGGCAACACCAGCAGGCTCAACATGGCGCCGCCTTGACGCACCCCGAGCGTCAGCGCGGCTCCTATGGAGCCGATGCATGACAGCACCGGTGTACCCAACAGTAAGCTCCAAGCCAACATCCATAAAGCGTGGGTGGGTAGGCCAAACAGCAAACCCATCAGCGGCGCCATCACCACCAAGGGTAGGCCGCACAGCACCCAATGGGCCAAAATTTTGCCCGTCACCAATCCCACAAGTGGTGCGGGTACCAGCGCCATTTGCTCTAAAGAGCCGTCGGCCAAGTCTGGGGCAAACAGTCGCTGCAGGCCCAACATAGTGGCCAGCAGGGCGCACACCCAAATCACACCCGGCGCAATTTTGTTCAGCAATTGCGGGTCGGCTCCCACACCCAGCGGAAACAAGCTGGAGACCACCAAAAAGAAAAACAGCAGCGTCAGGAGGTCGCTGCGCCGGCGTGCCGCCAAGCTCAAGTCGCGCTGAACAATGCTCCACATGGCCTCCATCACAACATCACCTCTTGGCTGGCGGGCAGCTGCAGGGCTTGGTGGCTGGTCAGCACAGCTATGCCGCCAAGGGCAAGGTGGTCTTGCAGCAACTGGGTGAACAGCGCAACGGCACTGACGTCCAGCGCGGTAAGAGGTTCGTCCAATACCCACAGTTTGGCTTGTTGTGTCAGCAGGCGCGCCAGCAGCACACGTCGTTGTTGACCGGCAGACAAATGACGCACCAGCACATGGGCATGACTTTTAAGGCTCATACGCTGCAAAGCCAACAGTGCTGTGTCGGGCGTGATGGGTTGTTGGCAAAGCCGCGCAGCAAACCGCAAGTTTTCTAGCGGGGTCAAGTCGTCCTTAACCGCAATGTGATGCCCCAGATAAAGCAAGTTTTGGTGGAAAGCCGTGCGGTCTGCTTGCAAGGGCTTTTGGTTCCACAGCACCTGGCCGTGTTCGGTTGGGCTTAAGCCGGTGATCAGGCGCAACAAGCTGGTTTTGCCACTGCCGTTATTTCCCCCCACGCGCAACCAATCGCCAGGTTGCAAATGAAAGCTCACATCTTTGAAAAGGTAACGCCCCCCGCGCTGACAAGACAAATTTACGGCTTGCAGCATGGGGCAGGGGTGGGGCAGAAATACAGATTGGGCTGCATGGTGTTGGTCATTCTAGTCATGCCAAAGCAAGTATCCTTGCGCCCAGACATGAAACACAACACCCTATGAAGCCCTCCCCCAAGTCTCTTTCAGGCTTGACGCCGTTTATCCGCCCCTATACCACCCATATGGCTTTTGCCGGTGTGTTTTTGGTGTTGGCAGCGGGCACCACATTAGCTTTTCCTTGGTTTTTAAAGCACCTGATCGACGACGGCCTGGCCACATCGGCCACCCCTGAAATGCTGGCCCACAGTTTTATAGAGTTGTTTGCGGTGGCAGCTGCCTTGGCAGTGTTTTCGGGCTTGCGGTTTTATGCGGTCAGTTGGCTAGGAGAAAAAATCACCGCTGATCTGCGCAACAAAGTCTACGCCCATGTGTTGCGACAAAGCCCATCTTTTTTTGAAACCACCCAAGCGGGCGAGGTGCTCTCGCGCCTAAGCAGCGACACCACGCTCATTCAAACCGTAGTGGGCTCGTCGTTTTCTATGGGCTTGCGCAACCTGCTCATGGGAGCAGGTGCCATTTTGATGCTCATTTACAGCAATCCTGTGCTGATGCTCAAGGTCATGGCGGTGTTGTGCGTGGTGATTTTTCCCAGCGTGTACATGGGCCGCAAGGTGCGCCGCCTGTCGCGCGCCAGCCAAGACCGTGTGGCCGATGCCAGCGCTCTGGCGGCCGAGGTGCTCAATGCCATTCCGGTGGTGCAAAGCTACACCGCTGAAACCCGAGAGGCCAATAAGTATGTGGTCTCCACCCGCCAGGCCTTGGCTACAGCATTGCGCCGCATTCGGGCCCGCTCGGTGTTGGTCGGTTTTATCATTCTGATGTCCAGTGCCGCACTGTTGTGGGGTTTGTATATGGGCACCTTGTCGGTGCGCGAGGGCACCACCACGGCGGGTGAGCTGAGCCAACTCGTGGTGTACGTGATTTTGCTGGCCAGTGCCTTTGCCGTTCTGGGCGAGGTTTACGGCGACATATTGCGCGCTGCGGGTGCTACCGAGCGGCTGATGGAGTTGTTGCATACCGAGTCCAGCGTATCCACCCCTGCGCAGCCTGTAGCGGGGCGCTGGCCCGCTGGTGGCAGCAGCCTTGTGCTGGAAGGTGTGCAATTTCATTACCCCTCCCGGCCGCAAACCCCAGCCCTCAGCAACTTAAGCGGCACCATTCATGCGGGTCAAACCGTGGCCATCGTAGGTCCCAGTGGCGCTGGCAAAACCACGTTGTTTGCCTTGCTCATGCGGTTCAACGACCCGCAAACCGGCCAAATTTTGATCGATGGCACGCCTAGCCAACACTTGGCACTTGACGATTTGCGCAGCCACATTGCGGTGGTGCCGCAAGAGCCCGTGATTTTTTCGGGCACCGTGTCTGAAAATATTTTGTACGGTCGACCAGAGGCGATGCAACAAGAAGTGCAGGCCGCCGCGCGCGCAGCCTTTGCAGAAGAGTTTATTTTGGAACTGCCCCAGGGCTACAGCACCTATTTGGGCGACCGGGGGGTGCGTCTATCGGGCGGTCAGCGTCAGCGCATTGCCATTGCCCGCGCCATGCTCAAAAACCCACCTATATTGTTGTTGGACGAAGCGACCAGTGCGCTCGATGCCCACAGTGAGCGCATGGTGCAGGCTGCCTTGGAAACTGCCACCCGTGGGCGCACCACCTTGGTGATTGCCCATCGCCTGGCCACAGTGCAGCGTGCCGATGCCATTTGGGTGCTGGACCACGGTGTGTTGGTGGAACGGGGCACCCATGCCGACTTACTGGCCAAAGGAGGTCTTTATGCCAGCTTGGCAGCTTTACAGTTCAATGCGGAATTGTCGGCTTGAGGGCCTTGTCAACCCGCCTGATCAATCGGCCTTGATGCCCATGTCCTTGATTACCTTGCCCCAGCGGTCCATCTCTTTGATCATAAATTCGCCGGTTTCTTCAGGGGTGGCCAGCGACAACTGAACACCGGCATCGAACAGCGCTTTTTGTGTGTCAGCCGTGCTCATGGCTTTGACAATTTCAGTGTGAAGGCGGCTCACCACGTCTTTAGGGGTACCAGCAGGGGCCAATAAAGCCAGCCAAATGGAAGCGTTGTAGCCGGCAACCCCCGCCTCGCTGAGGGTGGGCACATCGGGCAGTTGCCCAATACGCTTGGAGGTGGTCACTGCCAAAGCACGCAATTTGCCCTGCTGCACCAGTGCCAACACATTGGGTACTCCAGCAAAGCTGCTTTCGACCACCCCAGCCAGCAAATCGGTGGTAGCGCCTGAACTGCCTTTGTAAGGCACATGACGGATTTGCACGTTGGTCATGTTGGCAAACATGCTGCCTGCCAAATGTTGCGAGCTGCCGTTACCTGAAGACGCATAGTGAATGGTGTCGGGTTGGCTTTTGGCCAGGGCAATAAATTCACTGACGTTGCGTGCGGGTACCTTGGGGTTCACCACCAACATGTAGGCCGAATCCACCAATCTCGCCACAGGTGTGAAGGACTTGATGGTGTCATAGGGCAATTTGGGGTAAACAGCGGGCCCCAACACATGGGTAGTGGAAGTCATGAGCAGGGTATGGCCATCCGGCGCAGCCTTGGCTACAAAGTCGGCGCCAATGGTGGAGCCCGCACCTGCTTTATTTTCAATGACCACTTGTTGGCCAAGTGCCATGGTGAGCTTTTGGCTCAAGATGCGCGCCACCACGTCGGTAAAGCCGCCTGGTGCTGTGGGCACGATGATGCGCACAGGTTTGGTGGGGTAGCTTTGGGCAAATGCAACTGAGGCAGAAAAGCTCAAAAGCGCAAGGGCTGCCGATACCACTGCCCTTATGTTTAATTTGGTGATGATGCGCATTACAGGCTCCTTAAGCAACATAGATGGGGTCTGGCATGGTGTAGTAGCTGTGCAGAATGTGATAGACCATCTTGTAGTTTTTCTGCTGGAAGCTGGCATGCGAAATGCCCTTCATGATGCTGAATTGCTTGTTGGTGTGGGGGAGTTTTTTGTAAAACTCAATCAAGTCGTCCAAGCCGGCAATGCCGTCAAACTCGCCGCGCAACACAATGGTCGGCACGTTGATTTTTTCGGGGTCCACCACGGGCAGCTTGGAGCACATGTCCACATAGGTGCCGGTGGGCATGGAGTCGTCCAAAGTCAAAATGGCATCGGCAAAAGCACTGATGGTGGCGTCATCTGCCGTGCCGGGGTGGTCGCGGTCAAAAATGCTTTGCACAAAGGCGCGGTCAATGGGGCGGCGGTTGAGCTTGATGTAGTCGGCCAGTTTTTTACGACGATTTTCCAAGGTATGGCTGCCTTCGCCTGTCCATACAAATGCATCCAAGGCCAGTTTGCTCACGCGATCAGGATGGCGCTGGGCAAACAGCGCAGCACGCAAAGCGCCCGAAGAAATGCCGTACAACATGAACTGCTTGGTGCCCGTGAGCTGGGTGATGTAAGCCGTACCAGCAGCCAAATCGTCAGCGCCGTTGGAAATATCTGAGTTGATGTCGCGGTGCTTGCTGGAGCGGCCGTAGCCTTCGTGGTCCATGGTCCATGTGTCAAAGCCGCGGTCGGCAAACCATTGCATGGCCGATGAATCGGGACGGCCAGGCACGGTCAAGTCAAACGTCGGCTGCGAGGCCATGGATGAGCCATGCACAAAAAAGATGGTGCCCGCAAAAGGAACCGAGGGGTTGGCCTTTTTATTCCATAGAAAGAGCTTGACGTCGCCCTTTTGTGTCCAATGTTCGTCGCCGCCGGTCCAATTGATGTGGGGCATTTAAGTCTCCTGTTGTTGCCTGTTATGGATGGATCGACCGTAATCATCTCAAAAAACTTTAGCCGTCAAGGCACGCCCCAGAATTTATTTAGGCTTGATGAACTTGAGCGTGAACCGGTCGCTTTCGCCAATGGCCTGTAAACGTTCGCGATCGACTTCTTTCATGCGGTAAACGGGGGGCAGGCTCCAAACGCCCTCAGGGTAGTCCTTGGTGTCTTTGGGGTTGGCGTTGATTTCGGATCGACCCACCAACTTAAACCCTGCCTGTTCAATGATGGCAATGGCAAAGTCTTCGCGCACATAGCCACTTGGCGTTTGTTGCACTTGGGGCTTTTGAGAGCTGCCTCGATGGTCCACGATACCCAATACACCACCGGGTTTGAGCGCCTTGTAAAAGGCTTGCAAAGATTCTTGCGCCTCATTGCGCTCTATCCAATTATGGAGGTTGCGAAAGCTCAACACCATGTCTGCTGAGCCAGCGGGAGCAATCTCGTGGTGGTTGGCGCGAAAAGGGGTCACCACCACTTGGTCATACAGCTGTGGTTCGGTCTTGAGCCTGCCCAACAATTTGAGGTGGTCAGGAATGTATTGCGGCAGGGAGTTGTCTCGGTTGGCAGCAATATAGAGTCCTTGGCCGCGCAACCACGGCGCCAAAATTTCCATGTAGTAGCCACTGCTGCCGGGCAATACTTCGACCACAGTGTGATGCGGCTGAACCCCAAAAAACGCGAGGGTTTCAGCAGGGTGCCGGTGCGGGTCTCGATTGACGTTGCTTGGGGTGCGGTGTGGGGCTTCAAGCAAGGTTTTAAACAAGTAGGTCTCGTCTGCCAGGGACAGTGTTGGCAGCAAGATGGCTAGGCAAACCAAAAGAAAAATCTTCTTCATGGCATTTTCCAGTTTTTAAGTTTGAGAGACTGCTTAACTTATAGGGCTTTTATT
>DDPM01000095.1 GCA_002342165.1 Hylemonella sp. UBA2468 | reverse complement strand
GCTCAAAGTCTGGTTTGCGAGTTCTGTCTTAAATTAGAGCCATGCCCAAATCTGACTTCAACCTCAAACCAGCATTGATCTGGCTGGAAGCGGGCGATGCTTTTCCACCGCTTGAGACAGCTTGGGGCCCGGATTCAGAGGCTCCAGGTTTGCTTGCTGCAGGGGGCAACCTTGAGGTTGAAACGCTGCTGGCGGCCTACGGCCAAGGAGTTTTTCCGTGGTTCAGCCGCGGGCAACCGGTGCTGTGGTGGAGCCCGGACCCTCGCATGATTTTGCCGGTGAAGGCTTTCAAATTGCGCCGCTCTTTTAGAAAAAAACTCCTTCAAGTTCAAAACGAAGCTTTGTTTGAAATCCGTACGGACACGGCTTTTGAGCAGGTGGTTCAGGCTTGCGCGCAAAGCCCCAGAGACGGTCAAACAGGCACCTGGATCGTGCCAGCCATGGTGCGGGCTTACACCGCGCTGCACCACGCCGGATACGCGCACAGTGTGGAAACATGGAAAGGCGGCCAATTGGTAGGCGGCCTTTACTGCACAGCGCTGGGAAAGGCCGTGTTTGGGGAGTCCATGTTCACGCGCGTGAACGATGCCTCCAAAATAGCTTTGGCTGCCTTGGTCGCTTTTTGCGCGGGTCACGGAATTGAATACATAGACTGCCAACAGAACACGCCGCACCTGTCATTTATGGGCGCACACGAGATGCCACGCAGCGACTTTTTGAAGCACGTGCAGTCTAATTGCTCCTTAGATGCACCTGATTGGGCTTTTGACACTTCTATACTGAACACCCTACTTAAAATCCAACCTTTCGCCAAGACTTAAAGCCTGTGACCTTCCCGCTAGAACTGCCCTTTGACGCCCTGCAGTTTTATGCCACGGCCCCCTACCCTTGCAGTTATTTGGACGGGCTTACTGCACGCTCTCAGGTGGTCACCCCCAGCCACTTGATTCACAACGATGTGTATTCAGAACTGGTCGCCCAAGGCTTCAGGCGCAGCGGCCTATTCACGTACCGACCACGCTGCGATGGCTGTCAAGCTTGCGTGCCTTTACGTCTGAATGTGCACCGCTTTCAAGCAACCCGCAGTCAACGACGTGCTTGGCAGAAGCATCATGTCTTGGAGGCACGTGTTCTCCAGCTGGGATTTGCTCAAGAGCACTACCAGCTGTTTTTAAAGTACCAAAACCACCGCCACGCGGGCGGCGGCATGGACCAAGACAGTGTGGAGCAATACCAGCAGTTTTTGCTGCAGAGCCGAGTGAACTCTAGGCTGGTGGAGTTTCGCCTCCCTGCCCAAGTTGCTGAACTGGGCGCACTCAAAATGGTGTCCATAGTGGATGTGCTCAACCAGGGTTTGTCGGCGGTGTACACCTTTTACGAACCCGATGACATCGCCAGCTACGGCACTTACTCCATTCTTTGGCAGATTGAACAAGCCAAAGTCATGGGGCTGGACCACGTTTACTTGGGGTACTGGATAGAGCAGAGCCCCAAAATGAACTACAAAGCCCAGTTTTCGCCTTCCGAGCGTTTGGTTCATGGGGAGTGGGTTGAATTTTTCACCTGATAAAATTTAGGCAGTTATTCGGCTTGCAGGATTTCCCATGAAAAAAGACCCCTCTGAATTGCCAGCCACCCCCGCAGTTCAGGTTTTAGAGCGTATGTTCACGCTGATGGACGTCTTGGCTTCGCGCGAGGAACCCATGAGCCTCAAGGACATCAGCGAAAAAACAGGTTTGCACCCCTCCACCGCCCACCGCATCTTGAATGACCTCACCATGGGAAGGTTTGTGGATCGCCCCCAATCGGGCGTATACCGCTTGGGCATGCGTTTGCTGGAATTGGGCAATTTGGTCAAAGGGCGCTTGAACGTGCGCGATGCGGCCATGACTGCCATGCGCGATTTGCACAAGCACATTCAACAGCCTGTGAACTTGAGCATGCGCCAGGGCGATGAGATTGTGTACATAGAGCGCGCATTCAGCGAGCGTTCAGGCATGCAGGTGGTGCGGGCTATTGGTGGCCGTGCGCCCTTGCACCTGACTTCGGTGGGTAAATTGTTTTTGGCGGCGGACGACATCCAACGCGTCAGAAACTATGCCACCCGAACTGGCCTGAGCGGCCACACCAAAAACAGCATCACGCAATTGCCGACTCTAGAACGTGAACTTTCCAGGGTGCGCCAATCTGGCCTTGCGCGAGATGACGAAGAACTGGAGTTGGGTGTGCGCTGCATGGCTGCGGGCATTTACGACGACCAGGGTAAATTGGTTGCAGGTTTGTCTATCTCAGCCCCCGCTGGGCGACTGGATGAGCAATGGGCGCCAAAATTACAAATGATTGCCGAGGAAATTTCAAAAACGCTGGGTTACCAGCCCAACAAAGGGGCGCAGGGCTTTAAAGCTTGATCGCCTCGTGCTTGCCGGAGATAAAGTCCACCGCAGGTCGTTGAATATTGACCTGATGCTTGAATGATGTGGTTTCCAACCACCGACGCACACGCTCTGCATCGGCCACACGACTGAGTTTACCGGCGGAGTCTAAAAACACCATGATCAATTTGCGGCCCGCTACCTGGGCTTGCATGACCAAGCACTGACCTGCCTCTGAGATGTAACCGGTTTTTTGCAAACCGATATCCCATGAGGGGTTTTTGACCAAGCGGTTGGTATTGTTGTATTGCAGCACTTGGCGACCTACCAACACTTGGTGCCCATGGCTTGTGGACAAGTCACGCAGCATGGGGTCTTGAGAAGCCACATGGACCAACATGGCCAAGTCTTTGGCACTGGACTGGTTTTTGCTGGAAAGTCCTGTGGGCTCTATGAACACCGTGTCAGACATGCCCAACTGACGGGCTTTTGCGTTCATGAGCTGAACAAACATGGCCATGCCCCCCGGATAGGTGCGACCTAAGGCGCTGGCAGCACGATTTTCACTGGACATTAACGCCAGGTGCATCAATTCGCCACGTGGCAGAGTAGTGCCCACTTTGAGCCTGGATGAGCTGCCTTTTTCAGTATCTACGTCCTCTTGGGTGATGGTGAGCATGTCATCCAAAGGCAATTTGGATTCGCTGATAAGCAACCCCGTCATCAACTTGGTCAAGGACGCAATAGGCAAGACAGCCTGTTCGTTTTTGCTCAATAACACCTCTTGAGTGTCCTGGTCCATTACGTAAGCCACACTAGACTTCAGATCCAAAGGATCTTGAACTTGGTGCAAACCCGCCAATTGACCAAATGAGGGTCTGGCAGCCAAGGCTGCCGCAGCGGTGGCGGTACCCACACGTGCAATTTTTTTGAGCTTTTTAGATTGATGAGCTTGGGTTATGGCGCGCTTGGATCCCGACTTGGAAGTGGGTTGGCTGGCAACCGAGGGAGCCGATCGCTTGGAATTTGCAGTCTCTTGTGAAGAGGCTGCCTCAGCCGTAAGACCACCCGCAAAAGAGGCCGCCAAAGCGAGAACCATGACCGAGACCACCGTCCAATCCTTCCTCGCAACCCGCTTAAAAGTCGAATCAATTAGATACATGCAAGCGACCTTTATAAAAGATAATGGAGTTTATACAAAATTTCTTAAAAATATCAACCACTTGCAACACTTTTAAAGAATTGACTCGAGTTTTTAGCTATCCTTGGGCAGCCACCCGATCCGACTTGTTGTGCAACTTGTTCAATGCACTTAAATAAGCCTTGGCAGAGGCCACGACGATGTCCGGGTCGGCCCCCACTCCGTTAACCACCCGACCGCTGTTTTGCAATCGCACGGTCACCTCGCCCTGACTTTCGGTGGAACCGCTGATGGCGTTGACGGAATACAACACCATCTCAGCGCCGCTTTTGACAAAAGACTCAATGGCCTTGAGCGAAGCATCCACAGGGCCATTCCCGCTTGAATTGCCTGTGACTTCATGGCCGCCCACAGTACAGACTATGGACGCATGGGGTTGCTCACCCGTTTCGCTGTGCTGAGATAGGGATACAAAGCCGAAGTGCTCCCGTTGTGGCGTGATGCTTTCATCACTTACCAAGGCCAGGATATCCTCATCAAAAATTTCACTCTTACGATCGGCCAGCTCTTTGAACTTTGTGAAAGCATGGTTCACTTCGCTTTCGCTTTCAAGACTCACGCCCAATTCCTGCAACCGTTGCTTAAAAGCATTTCGGCCACTGAGCTTGCCCAACACGATTTTGTTGGCACTCCAGCCCACATCTTCTGCCCGCATGATTTCGTAGGTGTCACGAGCCTTGAGGACGCCGTCTTGGTGAATGCCCGATGCGTGGGCAAAAGCATTGGCGCCCACAATCGCCTTGTTAGGCTGGACCACAAAACCTGTCGTTTGACTCACCATGCGGCTGGCAGCCAGAATCTGTTTGGTGTCGATGCCAAGGTTCAAGTTGAAATAGTCTTTCCTAGTTTTAACGGCCATCACAATTTCTTCTAAAGAGCAATTGCCTGCACGCTCACCCAGGCCATTGATGGTGCATTCCACTTGGCGGGCGCCGCCAATCTTCACACCCGCCAATGAATTGGCCACAGCCATTCCGAGGTCGTTATGACAATGGACGGACCAAATCGCTTTATCGCTGTTTGGAATCCGTTCACGTAAGGTTTTAATGAAATTGCCATACAACTCAGGAACGGCATAACCCACAGTGTCAGGGACGTTGATAGTGCTTGCCCCCTCAGAAATCACCGTCTCAAGCACGCGGCACAAAAAATCCATATCGCTGCGATAACCGTCTTCAGGACTGAATTCAATATCCTCCATCACGTTCCGTGCAAAACGGGTGGACAACTTGGCTTGCTCCAACACTTGCTCAGGCGTCATCCGCAGCTTCTTTTCCATATGAAGTGCGCTAGTCGCAAGAAAAATATGAACTCGCGCCCTTGCCGCGTCTTGCAAGGCCTCTGCTGCACGAGAAATATCGCGATCGTTGGCACGAGCAAGGGAACACACCGAAGAGTCTTTAATAGCGGTAGCAATCGCCTTTACACAATCAAAATCCCCATTGGAACTTGCCGCAAAACCTGCTTCAATCACATCAACCTTCAAACGCTCCAGTTGTCTCGCAATGCGCAGCTTTTCGTCACGGGTCATGGATGCGCCGGGCGATTGCTCTCCATCACGCAAAGTGGTGTCGAAAATAATCAACTTGTCAGTCATGGTCAGCTCCTGGTCAACACTTTGAATCGGTTAAGAAAAAAGGCCCGCTGCGTCAGCATGCGGGCCTTTGGGATCAGTCACGGGTTCGCTACTGATTCCGCCCGTTAGGCCGCAGTAGAAAAAGCAAAACCCAGAACCTGATTAACATGATTTCAATTTACCATAAAAATACAGTTGCAATGATTGACGCGGTCTGTTTACTGGTGCAGGCCCTTTTCTTCAGGCTCTTCGGTAGACATGCTGATGACGCTGGTTCGCAAGCCTCGGGCTTTGCGCCAGCTGTAAACCGCATAACCGCTCAAGCCATACACCATGAACGCGCCAAACAAGATGGTAGGCGGATGAATGTTGACCACGCCAATGGCCAACACAATCAACACAATGACCACAAACGGAACGCTGCGGCGCATTTGCAAGTCTTTGAAACTGTAAAACGGCACATTGCTCACCATGGTCAGACCCGCATAGAGACACATGACAAACATGGGCCAAGCCACGGCTGGACCGGAAACTTCAAGCTCAATCATCAGCCATAAGAAGCCAACAACCAGGGCAGCAGCCGCAGGGGAAGGCAAACCCTGAAAAAACCGCTTGTCCACCACCGCGGTGTTGACGTTGAAGCGCGCCAATCTGAGAGCCGCGCAAGCACAGAACACAAATGCAGCAATCCAACCCCAACGGCCCAAGCCGCGCAAGGCCCACTCATAGGCAATTAAGGCGGGTGCAGCACCAAACGACACCATGTCTGCCAGAGAATCCATTTGCTCGCCAAAGGCGCTTTGGGTGTTGGTCATTCGGGCAATTCGGCCGTCCAGACCATCAAGAACCATGGCGCAAAAAACACCCAGAGCAGCCAAATCAAACCGGCCGTTCATGGCCATGACGATCGCATAAAACCCGCCAAACAAGGCTGCCAAAGTCACCAGGTTGGGCAACATGTAAATTCCTTTGGGAGGTTTACGTTCCTTTTCCTGTGGGATGTTGGACTCAGTGATTTCAGACAAAGTGTCTTGCGGGTTTTGTGGTGTCATGGACACGAAGTGTGGCCTCAATTACGGGTTTGGTCCACCAACTTGTTTTTGGCAATCCAAGGCATCATGGCGCGCAACTTTCCCCCCACAACTTCAATGTCGTGCTCGGCGTTCAAACGGCGGCGGCTGATCAAGGTAGGAGCACCAGCCTTGTTCTCCAGGATAAAGCTCTTGGCGTATTCACCGGTTTGGATGTCTTTCAACACCTGCTTCATCACGCGTTTGGTTTCTTCGGTCACCACACGAGGTCCTGTAACGTACTCACCGTACTCCGCGTTGTTGGAGATGGAGTAGTTCATGTTGGCGATGCCGCCCTCGTAGATCAAGTCCACAATGAGCTTGAGCTCATGCAGGCACTCAAAATAGGCCATTTCGGGCGCATATCCGGCTTCCACCAAGGTTTCAAAACCAGCCTTGATGAGCTCTACAGCACCGCCGCACAGCACAGCTTGTTCGCCGAACAAATCGGTTTCGGTTTCTTCTCTGAAATTGGTTTCAATGATGCCAGCTCGGCCGCCCCCATTGGCCATGGCGTAGCTCAAAGCCAGATCACGAGCCTTGCCTGATTTGTCTTGATGCACAGCGACCAAGTGTGGCACACCGCCGCCTTGGGCGTAAGTACTGCGCACGGTGTGGCCAGGGGCCTTAGGCGCCACCATCCACACATCCAAATCGGCGCGGGGCTGCACTTGACCATAGTGCACGTTAAAACCGTGCGCAAAGGCCAAAGAGGCACCCTGCTTGATGCGGGGCTCTACATCGTTGGTGTACACGGTGGCAATTTGTTCGTCGGGCAACAAAATCATGACCACGTCGGCTTGGGCCACAGCGTCGCCCACTTCTGCCACCTTGAGGCCAGCTTTTTCAACCTTGGGCCAAGATGCGCCGCCTTTGCGTAAACCCACCACCACCTTCACGCCACTGTCGTTCAGATTTTGTGCGTGCGCATGCCCTTGGCTGCCGTAACCGATGATGGCCACCGTTTTGCCCTTGATGAGGCTCAGGTCGCAATCCTTGTCGTAATAAACTTTCACTTCTTTCTCCTTGTTAAAAATCAAACTCGAAGAATGCGTTCACCGCGGCCAATGCCGCTGCATCCGGTTCGAACAGTTTCCAGAATGGACGTGCGGTCAATAGCTTCCAAAAACGCGTCGTTTTTGGAGTGGTTGCCGGTCAATTCAATCGTGTAGCTTTTTTCGGTGACATCGATGATTCGGCCCCTGAAGATATCGGCCATGCGCTTCATCTCTTCGCGCTCCTTGCCTACTGCGCGCACCTTGACCATCATCAACTCGCGCTCAATATAAGCGCCCTCCGTCAGGTCTACCACCTTCACTACCTCAATGAGGCGGTTCAAGTGTTTGGTGATTTGTTCAATCACGTCATCTGAACCAGTGGTTTGGATGGTCATTCGCGACAGACTCGGGTCTTCAGTAGGCGCCACGGTTAAGGACTCAATGTTGTAGCCACGGGCAGAAAAGAGCCCCACTACACGAGACAAGGCACCGGCTTCGTTTTCAAGCAAAACTGCAATGATGTGTTTCATGTCTTGGCCTTATAGATCTTCCGAGCCGAGCAGCATTTCGGTAATGCCTTTGCCTGCTTGCACCATAGGAAACACGTTTTCCGTGGGGTCGGTTCTGAAATCCATGAACACGGTTCGGTCTTTGAGCTTGCGGGCCTCGCGCAGGGCGGGCTCCACATCTTCCGGACGCTCAATGAGCATGCCCACATGGCCGTAGGCTTCGGCCAGTTTCACAAAGTTGGGCAAAGCGTCCATATAGCTGTGGCTGTAGCGGCCTGAGTATTCAATTTCCTGCCACTGCCGCACCATACCCAAATAGCGGTTGTTGAGCGCGATGATTTTGATGGGGGTGTTGTACTGCAAGCAAGTGGAGAGCTCTTGGATGCACATTTGCACCGAACCTTCGCCTGTGACGCAAAAAACTTCACTTTCTGGCTTGGCCAACTTGATGCCCATGGCGTATGGAATGCCCACCCCCATAGTGCCTAAACCACCCGAGTTGATCCAACGGCGCGGCTCGTCAAATTTGTAGTATTGAGCGGCCCACATTTGGTGCTGTCCCACATCAGAAGTGATGTAAGCATCTGAATCCCGTGTCATGTTCCAGAGCGTTTCCACCACAAATTGAGGCTTGATGACTTCGGAGTTGCTGCGGTCGTATTTCAGACAATCGCGTTGGCGCCAGGCTTCAATGGTCTGCCACCATTCATTCAAAGCTTGCACGTCGGGGTGCTGTGAAGATTCCTTGACCAAGCCGATCATTTCGATCAGCACATCTTTGACATCTCCCACAATGGGGATATCCACCTTCACTCGCTTGGAAATGCTGGAGGGGTCAATGTCAATGTGGATGATTTTTCGCTCGTTTTGTGCAAAGTGCTTGGGGTTGCCAATCACGCGGTCATCAAAGCGCGCTCCAACTGCCAAAAGCACATCGCAGTTTTGCATGGCGTTGTTCGCTTCCACGGTGCCGTGCATACCCAACATGCCTAAAAATTTGCGATCGCTGGCGGGATAGGCGCCCAAGCCCATCAAAGTATTGGTGCAGGGGTAACCCAACATGTCCACCAAGGTGCGCAACTCAGGAGAGGCATTGCTCATCAGCACACCCCCTCCAGTGTAAATGTAGGGCCGTTTGGCGGCCAGCAGCAGCTGCAAGGCCTTGCGGATTTGCCCTGAATGACCCTTGCGTACAGGGTTGTAAGAACGCATTTCGACCTGGTCGGGGTAGCCCGAGTAAGCCGCTTTCTTAAAGGACACATCTTTGGGAATGTCCACTACCACAGGACCAGGCCGCCCGGACCTGGCAATGAAGAAGGCTTTCTTCATGATGTCAGCCATGTCTTTGGGGTCTTTGACCAAAAAGTTGTGCTTGACGATGGGTCGTGTAATGCCCACGGTGTCGCATTCCTGAAACGCATCAAGACCAATGGCGGGCAACGGCACTTGCCCTGTCAAAATAACCATGGGTATGCTGTCCATATATGCGGTTGCAATGCCGGTGACAGCATTGGTTACACCAGGACCCGAAGTCACCAGGGCCACGCCTACATCGCCTGTTGCGCGGGCGTAACCGTCTGCCGCATGGACTGCAGCTTGTTCGTGCCTCACAAGCACGTGCTGGATGGATTCTTGTTTGTACAAGGCGTCATAAATGTGCAGAACTGCACCACCGGGGTAGCCCCAAACGAACTTGACGCCTTCTGCAGCAAGTGCCTTGACCAAAATTTCTGCGCCGCGCAGCTCCAGATCCGCGGAATGCGCCGACGCATCCGATTGAGTTGCCGAAGACACTTCGGCTGAAGATGAATTCATGATGAACCTTTGTGATTTTCTCTAACGAAAAACCTAGGGTGCCTTTTCGTCGGTGCTTGTGGCAAGACGTCAAGACTTGAGATCAAAGCCATGGATGCCAGTCATGCCGCATCGAACTTTGACCCGTTTGCTTCTATTTGCTAGGGGTAGGATTATGGCATGACATAATTTAACGAGTTCACATCATGAAAAAAACGCATCTTGGCAACACCACGAGAGCTCTCGGACTTTCTTAAAAGTGTGGAACGCCGAGCGTTCAAACGAGCCGTTTACCATGTGCGTGACGATGAGGCCGCACTGGATATTGTGCAAGACAGCATGATGAAGCTGGTAGAGCATTACAGCCATAAAGAGCCCGACGAGCTTCCAATGTTGTTTCAGCGAATTCTGACCAACAGCACCCTGGATTGGTTCAGGCGCCAAAAAACCCGAAATGCTATTTTTAGCAACCTTGGCAACTATCATTCCGATGACTCTGAGGCCGACTTTGAATTGTTGGAAAACCTCGACCTGAGTCACCTTAGCGTCCTGAAAGAAGAATCTGAGAGCACTGAAACCGCACTAGAACGTTCACAGACGCTCCATATGATCGAAAAAGAAATTCAAGCACTCCCCGCACGTCAACGAGAAGCCTTTCTCATGCGTTATTGGGAAGAATTGGATGTTGCTGAAACAGCCGCAGCCATGGGTTGCTCAGAAGGCAGTGTCAAAACCCACTGTTCCAGAGCGGTTGCAGCCCTCAGCAAAGCATTGAAACTCAAAGGAGTCCGCCTATGAACAACACGACTAAATTGCAAGCTTCCGACCAGTTTGGTTTGCGATTGGCTGCACGCCTGAACGACGCCGCACAAGACTTGCCTCGTGATATTGCCGAGCGACTCAGGGCAGGACGTGTGCGTGCCCTTGACCTGTATCCAACCAACACACAACTGGCCACTTCTTTTACATCCAAGATAGGTCAAGCTACTCTCCAATTGGGGGGGTTTTCACATCACACGTTTTGGCCCAAACTGGTGTCTTTCATTCCTCTACTGGCTTTGCTAGCGGGCTTGGTGCTGATGGACAACTTTAGCGATAACTTTTTAGCCCAAGACTTGGCCGAAATTGACTCTGCCATTTTGGCTGACGAACTTCCCCCTGCCGCCTACACCGACCCAGGTTTTGCCCAGTTTCTTAAAAATCGACTGGACGTGACCGCTCCAACCAATTGACAACTTATCAAGCTGTTCTATTCACACCTTAAAGCTCCATGACATTTCTTAACCAAGTCTCCCACTTCTTCCCATCAATGGGCAGGGTGTCGTTCTTGGTTTTGTCATGGGTGCTGGTTTTAAGTCTTTTTCTAGCTTTTCCGCAAGCATGGGCTCAAGTAGCTACCGTTAGCAACATTACCGGTAACAGTTCCCCGCCTACTGATGCTGGTACAGCTGTTACTTCGGCTGCTACGACCTCTTTGGCTTCATCAGCCTTGACCACTGAAGGTTCTGCTGCTGACAACACACCCGCTGGCTCTTCTTTAAATTCAGCCAATCCAGTCAATCTCGAAAGCCCACCCATCCTGCCCAGCCCAAACCTCACCATTCAAAATGCATTTGCGCCTTTGCCTGAGGATGCAGCTACTAGAAAAACAGCACCTGCTGCCAATAACAAGCCGCGTTGGCACGATTTAACGGTTGCTCAACAAAAAGCACTGGCCCCTCTTGAGCAGCGTTGGACCGACATGCCTTTGGTGAGCAAACGCAAATGGCTTGAGATATCCAAAAACTTTGGCAAGCTTTCTTTTGCTGAACAAGAAAAGTGGCACTTGCGCATGAGCGAGTGGGTGGCCCTGAGCCGTAAAGAACGCACACAAGCCCGATTGGCCTTTGTGGACAGCAAATCCATGGACGCCCAACAAAAAGCGGCACATTGGCAAGCCTATCAAGAACTTTCTGATGAAGAAAAACGCAAGCTGGCTCAAGCTTCACTAATCAAACCTACAGGCGCCACCACAGTGAAGCCACAAGCCAACAATAAGCTTTCTGAAAATATCACCACACGCCACTCTGCCAAGACCGACGAGGTCAAGCGCTTTACTCCACCCCTTCAAAACAACACCCTGCTGCCAAAGCCCACTTCTGCTAAATAATTTGTTCATTTGCAATGAACAGTTCACCACCCTCGGATCATTACCTTGCACCACCACTGCCTCGGCGTATGGCCTGCTGGTTTTACGAGGGCATCTTGCTCTTTGGCGTGGTGTTCATTGCTGATTACCTCTTCAGCGCACTTACACAAACCCGTCACGCCCTGGATAACCGCTGGGGCCAACAAGCGTTTTTGTTTTTAATACTGGGCATTTACTTCACCTGGTTTTGGTCCAAGGGTCAAACGCTTGCCATGAAAACCTGGCATATACGTGTGGTGGACCATCAAGGTCAGCCCCTCACACAACTGCGGGCGCTGGCTCGCTATGTGTGCTCTTGGCTTTGGTTTCTGCCACCCTTGGCGGCCATTGCCCCATTTGCTTTGAGTGGTCCAGAAATCGCGCTAATCGTGTCTGGCTGGGTATGGGTGTGGGCGCTGTTGGCTTGGTTCCATCCGCAACGGCAGTTTGTGCACGACGCCTTGGCCGGTACACGCCTTGTGGACGCTCGCACTTTCACAGCCCCCACATGAAGCCTACACAATGAAACCCGCATTCAGCGTATGTGTTTACTGCGGCTCCAAGCCGGGCTTAGAACCGCAGTTTGCCCAAGTGGCCCAGCAGGTCGGGCGATGGATTGGTCAGCACGGCGGGCAACTTGTGTACGGCGGCGGCAAAGCGGGCTTGATGGGTGTGGTGGCTCAGGCCACTCTTGAGGCGCAGGGCCGGGTGGTGGGCATCATCCCCAAAGCTCTCATGGAACGAGAAATGGCCTTTACCCAATGCCAAGAGCTGGTCTTGGTGGAAACCATGCATGAACGCAAACGCCTCATGGCAGAGCGATCCGACGTGTTTGTGGCCCTGCCCGGGGGCATCGGCACATTAGAAGAACTGTTTGAAGTGTGGACTTGGCGGCAACTGGGCTACCACGATAAGCCTATTGGCATTATGAATACGGCGGGCTACTTCAACCACCTGTTGGCGTTTTTACAGACCAGCGTGACGCAAGAACTGCTTTCCGATTGGCAAATGAACTTGGTACAAATTGACGAGTCGCCACTAACGCTGCTGCCTGATTTGGTTCAAAAAGCAGGGCTCACGCCCGAACCCCATCTGCAACGGATTTAATGGTCGGCTTCGCTTCGCCGCCATGCTTCAAACAGCTGCTTCGTCCTGCTCTCCCGTGCGAATGCGGATCACGCGCTCCACGGGAATAATGAAAATTTTGCCGTCGCCTATTTTGCCGGTTTGAGCGGCTTGCATGATGGCATCCACACAGCGCTCCACCAAGTCGGACTGAACCACCACCTCAATTTTCACTTTGGGCAAAAAGTCCACCGCATACTCCGCGCCCCGGTAAAGCTCAATGTGTCCTTTTTGACGACCGAAGCCCTTGACCTCAGTCACTGTTAGGCCGGTGACGCCGCACTCTGCCAAGGCCTCGCGCACCTCTTCAAGTTTGAAAGGTTTGATGATGGCAGTGATTTGCTTCATGGTGGAGCCTCTTAGTCTTGGATTGAACCTTGATGGATCAAGACTTGATCATCAAGCCCTGAATTTGTTGGTAATAGGATAACGCCAATCCTTGCCAAAACTTCGGTGCGTGACCCGAATGCCCAAAGGTGCTTGCCTGCGTTTGTATTCATTGATCTTGATCAAACGCGTCACCTTGTCCACATCTTCAGCTTTCAATCCGCTTGCCAGCAGACTTTCAATGGACTCGTCGTTTTCCATGTAGCGCTCCAAAATCTCGTCCAACACCTCATAAGGCGGCAGACTGTCTTGGTCTTTTTGGTCAGGGCGCAACTCAGCACTGGGAGGGCGGGTGATGATGCGTTCCGGAATGGGGTTGGCGCCTCGGCCATATGGGTCGTGGGCATTGCGCCAGCGCGCCAGCTCAAACACCTGTGTTTTCACCACATCTTTGATCACCGCAAAGCCACCAGCCATATCGCCGTAGAGCGTGCAGTAGCCCGTGGCCATTTCGGATTTATTGCCGGTAGTCAACACAATGCGCCCGCTTTTATTTGAAAGCGCCATCAGCAAGGTGCCCCTGATGCGGGCTTGAATATTTTCTTCAGTGGCATCCAGCGGCAGACCCGCAAACTCTTCGGCAAGCGATTGGGTAAACGCTTCAAATTCCGGCAAGATCGAAATTTCATCGTACTGAACGCCCATACGCTGGGCCATATCGCGCGCATCCAGCCAGCTGATGTCTGCCGTGTAAGGTGAGGGCATCATCACCGCACGCACCCGCTCAGGACCCAAGGCATCCACCGCAATGGCCAACACCAAAGCCGAATCAATGCCGCCGGACAACCCCAACAAGGCGCCAGGAAATCCGTTTTTATCTATGTAATCTCGCACCCCCAGCACCAAGGCGTCCCATAAATCGGCCTCGCTGGACCTAGGCTGAGCCAAATGCTCCGGCACCACATCAAAGCCCAGGCTTGGCAAAGCGTGTGCATGAACCTGTTGCGCCCTTACATACATCAGGCGCTCTACAAAACTTGGTGCACGAGCCGCCACATCACCTTGGGCATTTAAGGCAAACGAATGGCCTTCAAACACCACCTCGTCTTGTCCGCCTACCAAATGAGCATAGATCAGCGGCAAACCGCAAGCCAACACTCTCTGTCGCATCACAGTTTCACGCTCCATGCCTTTGCCCACATGGAAGGGCGATGCGTTGATCACCACCAGCATTTCTGCACCCGCCTGCTTGGCCTTGAGAGCCGGTTCATCAAACCAAGCATCTTCGCAAATCAGCAGGCCGACTCGGGTTCTATTTTGTTCGTCACCCACCTCAAAAACGCAGGGGTCTTGACCTGGCACAAAGTAGCGGCGTTCGTC
>DDPM01000143.1 GCA_002342165.1 Hylemonella sp. UBA2468 | reverse complement strand
GCGCACAAATTATCGGCTGGCTGGAAGTTCCTGCCGTCCTTGTCCGGGAGTTTGGGGTTGAAAAGAAACGGACTGGCTTTGCCTTTGAACTTGGCGAGGTCATCCAGTTGGCGCCGGCAGGCTCGCTGCACCCAGTGGCAAGCCAGGATTTCGCCGGCCACCACCTGTTCGGCGTACTGCTTGGCGATCATGGCCGTTTGAGTTTGGGCAGTCATGTAAGCGTGGAGATTCCGGCGGTGTGTTGTCATCAGCTACACATCCGGTTAGGATGTGTGTATCGATTGTGTATTCATTTGGAGATGCCATGCGTGACGCCGCCATCAATTTGCGAGCTCTGCCTCAACAGCGCGACCTGATCGACCAGGCCGCGCACCTGCTCGGGAAAACCCGCTCTGACTTCATGCTGGAAGCCGCCTGCGACAAGGCTCAGTCGGTGCTGCTTGACCAGGTGTTCTTCAGCCTGGATGACGCCAAGTTCCGGGAGTTCACGGCCATGCTGGATGCGCCGGTACAACCCAACCCAGGGCTGGAACGCTTGCTGGCTGTCAAGGCACCCTGGAAAGTTGGCGCATGAACTTGCGTGCCCCGGAGTTGTTGTCACCGGATCACCAAGTCAGTTCATTCGCCTGCGGCGAATCCACCCTCGATGAGTGGCTCAAACGTCGCGCGCTGGGCAACCAGGCCAGTGGTGCCAGCCGCACGTTTGTCGTTACAACCCCAGAGCGTGAGGTCATGGGCTACTACGCTTTGGCTGCAGGTGCCGTCGCACACCAAGACGCCACCCGGTCCATTCGTCAGAACATGCCCGACCCGATTCCAGTGATGGTCCTGGCCCGTTTGGCTGTCGATGCCCGAGCGCAAGGAATGAAACTGGGGGCAGCCTTGCTTCAGGATGCGCTGCAGCGTTGTGTACTGGTATCGCAAAACACAGGTGTGCGAGCCATGCTTGTGCATGCACTCAACGACCGTGCCCGCCAGTTTTACGAGTACTACGGTTTTAAGGCATCGCCCGCACATCCCATGACACTGATGCTGCGGATCAATCAGTCAACAATCTGATATTCAGCCAGCGATTTCAGACCAGGGATCGTTCTTGTTGACCGAATCCTGCGGCACCTGAACCCGCGAGCGCGATGCGGGGGTGAACCCCATCTCCGTCTCGTAGCCCTTCATCTCCTGGGCCAGATCCCGGATTACATCCATGAGCGGCGAGCGACGCAAGATGCCGCTTGGGGTTTTGATGATCATGCCGGCCACACCCGATCGATTAATTTTTCCCAACGCTTCACGGTAAAGCCCAGCGCAGTTGGCCCAGCGCTCCAACACGGATGCGTCAAGCGATGACAACAACCCCGGCGGTGCGTTCTGCACCGCATAGATCCAGGCCTCTTTGGCAATATCGGACATGTACTCAGGTGGCTCAGCCAACTGCCCGGCTGGGCGTGGCTCATGCGGGTTGGTTCGGCACTTCTGAAGCGTGCCCTTGATCTTCTTGACCGCAACAGGTAACGGTTTACGGCCGGCCATATCGCTCGAAGTCTTGCGCGTTGAGTGCGAACTGCGAAAGCTCAGACAAGGCCATTACGAGCAGATCCTGTGCCTGGGCGGGGGACATCTCTTCCAGTCCCGCCGAGATCCACGACGATACATCTGGCGTCTCGATCGCGGCCAGGTCTGCCATATAGGCATGCTCTGCGGTCAGTTCTAGCATTGGCTTTTCCAAAAAAAATATTTCAATTTGCACGCACAAGATTTTGGACACCCGCGCGCATCGCCACCGCACAACGGTAGAGATTTGACCCCCCTACCTCGTGGGCGAGGGGGTCTAGCGCCGGCCGGCAGTCTCTCTGGCCGTCTTGCGGTTGTGGCAAGAGACGCAGAGAGGCTGCAGGTTGGCCCTATCGAAGCGGGCACCGCCGTCTTTGAGCGGCACCACGTGATCCACCACTCCAGCCAGAACCAGGCGACCGTGGGCCTTACACGTAAGGCACAGCGGGCTTTCGCGAAGCACCGCAGCCCTCAGCACCCGCCAAGGCCTGCTCTGGTAAAAGCTCACTTCGGTATCAAAGACACGTCTGGCCCGCCCGTAGTCACGGTGCGCGCTGGTTCGGTGTTGGGGGCAAAAGCCCGGACTTGACAGTACCGCCCCGCAGCCAGGGTAACGGCAGGGCGTTGGGGCACGTCGGGGCATGTCGAGAGGTTGATCAAGAAATAAGCGACTGAAACGCGCGATGGACTTGCCTTTATCGGAAAGAAGAGCGGTCATATGAACACCATCAACAACCGCAAAGAGCAACCATGTCCAGCAAACTCACCCCCACGCAGCACGCCATCCTTACGCATGCTCTAGCCCAGACGCAGGGCAGGGTCCTTTGGTTTCCAGATGCCCTCAAGGGCAGAGCCAAAGACAAAGTCACCGAGAGTCTGCGCAAGTGCGGTTTCATCGCTCAGGTCAGGCGCGAGACGGTCGTCACCAAGGCGGGCTACGCGGCACTGGGCCTGAAGCCACCGTTCATTGAGCACCGAGCAGTCAGAACCCGCGAAACCAGCAAGCAGGCCACGGTGATCGACATGCTCAAGCGGGCCGAGGGCGCCACCATCGATCAAATCTGCGAGACCACTGGATGGCAACCTCACACCGTGCGTGGCGCAATCGCCGGTGCGCTCAAAAAGAAACTCGGACTAGTTATCCAGTCGAGCAAAGAATCAGGCGGCGAACGGATCTACAAAATCTCAGCGTGAGCAGACTCAGCGAGTGCCTCATCCGCATGCTCTGCCGCTCGGGTTGCTTTGCGGCCCGTGAACGCCTCCCAACGCTTGACGATCACGTCCACGTACTTGGGGTCGAGCTCGATGAGCCGGGCTCTGCGTCC
>DDPM01000074.1:7816-10962 GCA_002342165.1 Hylemonella sp. UBA2468 | reverse complement strand
CCGCGCTTTGGCGGCCAACCGCAGCACCTGGGTGAGTGTGTTGGTCAACGTGGTGCTCAGCACGGTGCAAGTGGTGGTGGGCGTGCTCACCAAGTCTCAGGCTTTGGTGGCAGACGGCGTGCATTCGCTCTCAGACTTGGTGTCTGACTTTGTAGTGCTGTGGGCCAGCCGCCACAGCAAAAAAGACCCCGACGAAGACCATCCCTACGGGCACCAGCGGTTTGAAAACGCCGCCTCGCTGTTTCTGGGTGTGCTGCTCTTGGCGGTGGGGGCGGGCATGCTGTGGAACGCCACACAACTCATTCAACACCACGATGAAATTCCCAGGGTGGACGCCTCTGCCCTCTGGGTGGCACTGGCGGCGCTGGTCAGCAAGGAGCTGTTGTTCAGGTACATGCTCATGGTGGCCAAGGAGGTCAAGTCCAGCATGCTGGTGGCCAACGCTTGGCATGCCCGTTCAGACGCCGCCTCGTCCCTGGTGGTGGGGCTGGGTATTTTGGGCAACATGGCTGGCTACCCCTTGCTAGACCCCATTGCCGCGCTTATTGTGGGCTTGATGGTGGCCAAAATGGGTTGGAGCTTTGGCTGGAGTGCGCTGCACGATCTGGTGGACCGCTCAGCCGACTTGGCCGAGGTGGCCGCCATCACCGACACCATCNNGGGCGTACGCGATGTACACGATTTGCGCACCCGCAAAATGGGCGACATGATTTTGGTGGACGTGCACTTGGGTGTGGACAAATACCTCACCGTAGAAGCCGGTCACGCCATAGCGGTGGACGCACAGGAGCGCGTGATGCAACGGCACCGCGTCTTAAGCCTCATGACGCACGTGGATCCCGTTTAAAACTTAAGGTGGCGCACAGGCCCTGACCCTCTGGTGCTGGGCTGAGCTCAAAACGCGCATGCATGACCTGGGCAAACTTGGACACAATAGCCAAGCCCAGACCCGCCCCCTGACCCAGACGTTCGGCATGCAGGCCGCGCACACCACGCTGCATCAAATGCTGACGCTCTTGCAGGCTAAGCCCCGGGCCGTTGTCGGTGACCGATAGGTCCACTGACGAACACGATTTTTGGATTCCAACCGTGACATAGCTCACGCCATGAGCTGACAAACCATACCGCAAAGCGTTGTCAATCAAATTGCCTAACGCCCCCTCCACTAAAGCTATATTTGCAAATATGGTGATGGGGTCATCCAAACCCAGAACCCCTAAATCAACATGAGCCGCATCTGCTCTGGGCATAAAGCGAAGCACGCGCTCGCGTACCACCTCATCCAAGCGAACGGGCTCCACGGGAATACCGGTTTGCGTTTCTTCAGCTAAGGCCAGCGCCAGCAATTGCTCCACCAAGCGGTCTGCGCGCGCCTCGCTGCTCACAATGCGCTGCAATTGGTCACGCCAAACCAGAGGGTCTTGATGCGCCAAACCATATTCAGCTAAGGCACGGATACCCGCCAATGGGGTGCGTAACTCGTGTGCCACATTGCCAGAAAACTCCCGTTGTGCACGCAGGCTGCGCTCCAATCGGGTCAGCAAATCGTTGATGGCTGCACCTAATAAGGACATGTCGCGGTTGGCTTCAGAAATGGGGACCGGTGTTAAATCGAGGGCATCACGCTCGTTGATGGACTGCTCCAATTTGCTCAGGGGCTGGAGCTGATTCCCAATTTCACGGCGCAACCACCAGGCCAAAGCAGCCAGCAAGATCATTTGTGGAATGATGGAATACATCAACACCGCTTCAAGCATTTGGTTTCGGCTGCCTCGGGTCTGGCCTACCAACACGGTAAAAGGCTCGGGCTCGGACAGAGACAAACTGACCACCCGAAGGTCTTTTCCTTGATAAATAGAGTCACTGAAACTTACCCGCTGGTCCAACAGGCCCAATGAAGATCGGACCTCAGAAACGGGTGCGCGCAGCCAAGGGTGGCCAGCCAACACCGAGCCATCGCGTCGTTGGACCGAAAAAAACATGTTTTCAGTTTTGTCAAACAAAACCGCTCCCATTTCGCCTGAGGTCAAGTCCAGGGTAAGTCCCCCAGGGTGCAGACTGACACGGGATGCAATGGTGTAGGCGTCATCCACCAAACCTCGGTCAAAGGCCTTTTGTGCGAAAAACAAAGCAACCGCCACAGTAAGGGCCGTTCCCAATAGCCAAGTAAGCGCCAACGGAAGCAAGACGCGCATCACCAGCAAGGCGCGCAAACTGGGTTGGTTAGTCATCTGCCACCTCCGCCTCTAAGGTATACCCTAGACCACGCAAGGTTCGGATATTGGCTCCACTGCCCTGCAGCTTTTTGCGAAGTCTGGAAATAAACGCTTCTAGCGCGTTGTCTGCCAACAAATCCCCCAAGTCTGAGAGTTTTTCAGACAAATGTCTTTTGCTCACGACTCGCCCTGGTGGGGTGCTTAACTCCCACAAAACCTCAAATTCCCGAGCGGGCAAGTCTAAAAAGGCGCCAGCCACGCTAAAGCGCCGTGACTGACGGTCTAGACTTAAAGTGCCTAACTCAAATCGGTCCTGGATGCCCTGTGTGCGACGCACCAAAGCACGAAGTCGCGCCTCTACCTCAGCCAAGTCGAAGGGCTTACCCAAATAATCGTCAGCACCCGCATCCAAGCCTGCAATGCGCTCATCGGTTCGATTGCGCGCCGTGAGCACCATCACCGGTGTGCGATCACCCCGACTGCGGGCCTCTCTTAAGGCCACAAGGCCACTGGCCGATGGACTGTCGTGCTTGTCGTTCAGGGGCAAGTTAAGGTCCAACAGTACCGCATCGAACGGTTGTACCTTCCACAAGTAACGAGCTGCCTGCAAGTGGGCGGCGGTATCCACACGGTGCCCAGCCTCAGTCAGGCTGTGCTGTACAACATCGCTGAGTACCGCGTCGTCCTCGACAAGCAAAATGCGCATGGTCTTTGAAATGTAAAAGTTAAATGACAGGCAAGTCAGTTGGAGGTCAGCAAGCATTTTTGACAATGCACGTCATGAAGAACCGATTGTCTACCCTGCTCGCTACCCTGTTGATCGCGGGCGCAGCTCATAGCCAACTTACCGCCCCGCAGCCCTCGGGCGGCTTGCTGATAACCAAACAACAAGCTTTAGAAGCAGCGAGCGCCAACTTGGATGTGGCCAGA
>DDPM01000074.1:5898-7809 GCA_002342165.1 Hylemonella sp. UBA2468 | reverse complement strand
AAGCCGATACGGTCAGCGCCAATCGATCGCCATTTCCCACTCTTAGCGCCAGTATGGGTCAATTGGACATGCAAAACGGGATCGGTAGCGGTAATTTCTTAACCGAAAAAACAGTGGATAAATCCCTTGGGATTGACTGGACCTGGGAGCGCGGTAACAAGCGTGCATTGCGCACCCAATCCGCTCAACAAAATGCACAAGCGGCTCAATGGGACCTCCAAGAAACACGCACCCAACAAACGCTCACAGCTCTTCAGAGCTTTTATGACCTGTTGGCTTACCAAGAGCGGCTGGTTCACTTGCGGGCAATAGTGAGAAGTGCCGCGGAATTAAGTGCTAGCGCGGCTGCACGGGTCAAAGCGGGTGACCTCTCCTCTCAAGAGGCACTAAGGACCGAAATTGAATACCAGCGCGCTCAATCCGACTTGCTGGGAGCGGAGCTCGACCGCCAACGTGCTGCACAAGTGCTGTGGCAGGTCACAGGGCTTTCTACGCCCGCCGGACAACTTCAAGCCCAAGCGGATTGGCCTCATGTAACGGAGACCCCTTATTCAATTGAACTCCATAAGGTTGTGGAGGCCCGCCCCGACGTTCAGGCAGAAGCCGCCCGAGTGCTCGCAGCTCAAGCCGCCCTGGACAATGCACAAGCTCAAAAAGTCAGCGACATCACTTTGGGCAGCTCCTATGACCATTACCCCGGTACCTCGACAGCGCTTCTCAGTCTGCGCATGCAAATGCCTTTGCAGTGGGGATACCAATACCAGGGTGAAATCGCCAAATCCTTGGCTCAACTTGAGCAGGCAAAAGAGACCTTAGAACGCACACGCCGTCAGGCTTTGAGTGAGCTGCAACGCTTGCAGCAAGAGGCCCTCAACAGCGCATCACGAGCACAAGCCTATGTGGACAACATTTTGCCGCGCGCCCAAAAGGTGGCTGAAGGCGCGGAAATGGCTTATGTCAAAGGGGCTAGCTCGCTGACTGATGTTCTGGATGCACGCCGAACCTTACGCGCCACGTTATTGGAAACACTGGCGGCCAGAACGGATCACGCCAAAGCGCTGGGACTTTGGCAGCTGCGCGTCGCCACAACACCCACCACAGCGACAAAATGACACCGTTATCCCCCCTTCGAGCCCTTACCAAACAACACCCCATGCACACCCTCACCTTCCCGCGACATCTTGTGGTGTCCATATTCGTCGTTGGTTTACTTGGCGCCTGCAACCCTGCACCACCACCGGCTCCTCAAATCGCCGCGCCCATAGTGCAAGGCAATGAGCTCCGTTTTGCGCCAGGACACCCACAGCTCGCGCTGCTGAAAACCGAGCCGGCCCAACCTGCAACTTCTGTGACGATTGACATGCCAGCCAAGCTGGTTTGGAACGAGGAGCGCACCCAACGGATTTTCGCGTCCTTTGCGGGGCGAGTGCAGTCCATTCATGCAGATGTGGGGCAACGTGTGAGTCCTGGCGGGGTGTTGGCCAAACTGGCCTCTCCTGATTTTGGGCAAGCGCAAAGCGACGCGAACAAAGCCCTTGCCGATGCCGGACTTGCCGAACGGGCTTTGGCACGCCAAAAAGATTTGTTTGGGGCAGGAATCGTAGCCCGCAAGGACTATGAAATGGCTGAGGCCGACTTGGCTCGTGCTCAAGCGGAATTGGACCGGGCTCAAGCCCGAACCAAACTGTATGGCAGCAGTGCCAGCGTCAACCAGTCACTGGCTCTGACTTCAGGCATTCAAGGGATCGTGGTGGAGCGAAACCTCAATCCAGGCCAAGAGCTGCGACCCGACTTAAATGGGCCTGGGGTACCCCCACTCTTTGTCGTGACCGACCCAAGCAATCTTTGGATACAAATTGATGCGCGAGAGTCCGAATTGAGTATCGCGCTCCCCGGCACCCAATTTGAGAT
>DDPM01000074.1:0-5885 GCA_002342165.1 Hylemonella sp. UBA2468 | reverse complement strand
TAGTACCCAATTTACAGCGTCGCCTCAAGGCTGAAATGCTGGTGACCGCTTACTTTGAGCGCAAGTTTGACACCGGTGTCATCGTGCCAGCAGCAGCTGTTCAACTGGTGGGAACTCGCCACTCCGCTTTCGTGAACACGCAAGAAGGTGTTTTTGAATACCGGGAGGTTCAAATCGGATACGAAGGTCCACGCAAAACGGTGCTGACCTCCGGCATTCAACCTGGTGAAAAGGTGGTGGTCGAAAACGCGCTCCTCATCTCCCGAATGTTGCGCATGGCCCAAGAGGAGGCTAAAGCTCCTGAATCGGCAAAGACCCAGGCGGTAAGCAAATGAAATGGTTCACCGAGTTTTCGCTGCGCCAGCCGGTATTGATCGTTTTGGGCGTCGTTTTTTTTGTAATGTCGGGCGTTATTGCCTTTAAAAATCTCACCGTTGAGGCTTTTCCGGATGTCACGGACACACAAGTCACGGTGATTGCACTGTTCCCTGGGCGCGCTGCCGAAGAGGTTGAAAAGCAGGTCACGCTTCCCCTGGAAACCGCCTTGGCTGGAATGCCCAACTCCATTCGGTTGTTCTCTCATACCCAATTTGGCCTGTCCTATACGGTCATCACCTACAACGATGCTGCAGATGTGAATCTGGTTCGCCAGCAGGTGAACGAGCGCTTGCGCAGCGTGGATCTTCCGCCGGGTGCTGAGGCCAATATTGCCCCCAACGCGACCCCTGTCGGTGAGGTGATGCGTTACCGTCTCAAAGGGGACGGCTTGTCCTCGACCGATCTACGCACGCTCCAAGACTGGGTGGTAGAGCGTGCGTTGCGCCAAGTCCCTGGCGTCGCTGACATTGTGGGCATGGGTGGGTTCATCAAGCAGTACGAAGTGCAACCTGACCTTGATAAATTGCGCGCCTACAAGCTTACCTTTCAAAACCTTCTTGATGCTTTAGGGCGCGGCAACTCGAATGCGGGTGGCAGCTACGTAGCACAAGGCGCGCAACAGTTTGCGATCCGCGGCATTGGCCTTTTGAGGTCTCCTGATGACATAGGT
The DNA here is from genome assembly GCA_002342165.1 of Hylemonella sp. UBA2468. Lineage (GTDB taxonomy): Bacteria > Pseudomonadota > Gammaproteobacteria > Burkholderiales > Burkholderiaceae_C > Hylemonella. The sequence continues at coordinate 4,837 of DDPM01000074.1, read as the reverse complement.
CGAATTGTTTTGGACTCTCGCAACGGCACACCGATCCTCATTCGTGATGTCGCGCAAATCAAGGTTGGTGCGATCCCTCGCCTTGGCATCACGGGCCAAGACAACGATGATGACGTGGTGATTGGCATCGTCATCATGCGCAAGGGCGAAAACCCCAGCTTAGTTCTCAAAGGCGTCAAAGACAAAATCGAAGAACTCAATGAGCGTGGGCTGCCTCGTGGCGTGCAAATTGTCCCTTTTTACGACCGCACTTGGCTCATGGGCAAGACCCTGACCACCGTGTTCAAAAACCTGGTCGAGGGCGCCCTGCTGGTGTCTTTGGTCCTTTACCTGTTTCTGTCCAACCTGAGAGCGAGTTTGGCGGTGGTATTGGTGATTCCGCTGTCGCTATTGGCCACGTTCTTGGGGCTCAAATTCATGGGCGTCCCGGCCAATCTGTTGTCTCTGGGTGCCATGGACTTTGGAATCATCGTGGATGGTGCGGTGATTGTGATTGAAAACATCATGCACAGATTGCAGCGCGAGCCCGAAAACATGTCGGACGCCGAGCGCAAGCAGTTGATCATTGACGCCACCAACGAGGTCGGACGGCCGACGTTGTTTTCAATGCTCATCATCATTGCGGCCCACATACCCATCTTTGCGCTGCAGCGACATGAGGGGCGTATTTTTCAGCCCATGGCCCTATCGGTCACCACTGCGCTCATAGGTTCTTTGATCATATCCCTCACCTTAGTGCCTTTAATTGCTTATTGGATCTTGCGAACTCGCTTGCCCAAAGAAGACAACTGCTTGGTGAGCGGGGCTAAAAACCTTTACGAGCCCCTGCTGAGCTGGGCCCTCCAACATCGTCGTCAGATGATCGCGCTTGCATTGTGTGGTTTTGGCCTGTCTGTTGTGGCAGCCTCTCGACTTGGTTCAGAGTTTTTACCTGAACTCAATGAGGGCACTTTTTGGGTGAATTGGGACATGCCTGCAAGCCTCTCGCAAGAAGAAGCTGCGCGGGTTCTGCGCAAAGCACGGCTGGAGTTAAGTACGATTCCGGAGGTGAGAACGGTTGTTTCTAAAGCGGGCCAGCCTGAGGACGGCACCGATCCCAAGCCCCTGGCCATGGCTGAAGTTTTTGTAGACGTGAAGCCTACGGAAGAGTGGCGAAAGGGCCTCACCAGAGAAATGCTTATAGAGGAAATGGACCACAAGCTTTCTGTCATTCCTGGTGTAGACCCCGCATTTTCTCAACCTATTCGAGACAATGTGTTGGAATCCATTTCTCAGATCAAAGGCCAAATTGTGGTCAAGGTCGCTGGTGACGACTTGGCCGAGTTGCAGCGCACCGTGGAGGCGCTTCGACGTGAGTTTCGCCAAGTGGAGGGCGTGCAAAGGGCTGAGGTCGACCGGCTTGGTGAATTACCACAACTTCAAATTGACATCGATCGAGACCGTGCCTCGCGCTTTGGCTTGAACGTCAGCGACGTCCAAGACGTCATTGAGTCTGCCCTGGCGGGTCGCTCAGCCACACAGCTTTGGGAAGGTGAGCGCAAATTCAATGTAGCCGTTCGACTTCCAGAGGATGAGCGGCTGATTGCTGTGCTGCCGTCGACACCTATTGCAATTCCTGATGGAGGCTACACCACATTAGGCGCATTGAGCAACATTCGTCAGACCACCGGCGCCATGAACATTGCCCGAGAGGCCGGCCGACGAACCATGGCCATCGGTGTCTTCATCAAGGGGCGAGACATGGGCTCCGTGGTACGCGATATGAAGTCGCGCGCCGAGAAAAACGTCAAGCTGGCCGACAACTACACCATCAATTGGTCTGGAGAGTTTGAAAACCAAGAGCGCGCCATGGCGAGGCTCTCGTTGGTTGTACCCATCTCCCTACTTTTGATATTCGTGCTGCTTTTCAATGCATTTTCCAGCTTCAAGCGCGCCTTGCTGATTTTGGTGAACGTACCCCTCGCGTTGATCGGGGGCTTTGTAGCGTTGTGGATTTTTCATATTCCGCTATCGGTATCCGCGGCCATTGGCTTTATTGCCCTTTCTGGTCAAGCGGTACTCAACGGCGTGGTGATGCTGTCGGTATTCCAACAACTTCGCAATCGCGGCATGAGCGTTTTCGAGGCTGCGCGTCTTGGCTCACTGCAACGGTTGCGGACTGTACTGATGACCGCATTGTTGGCGGCCCTTGGGCTATTACCCATGGCCCTGTCCACAGACATAGGCTCTGAAACGCAACGGCCCCTGGCCATTGTGGTGATCGGTGGGCTCGTCACCGCAACTCTGTTGACCTTGTTGTTGCTCCCAGTGCTTTATGTGGCTTGGTTTGAAAATGAGACACCTGAGCGTCAGCTGGTTCGAACTTGACACCACCACATGCAGACACACCCTCTTAAATCCTTTCGCAGCTTAGAACGCCGAGTGCGCGGCCAAGCCACCACCGACGGGGCGGGCGTCAAGCTCACACGGGTCTTGACGCAAGACTTGCAGCAGCGCTTGGACCCTTTTTTAATGCTGGACCACTTTGGCAGCGACGACCCCAACGACTACATTGCCGGTTTTCCCAACCACCCCCACCGCGGCTTTGAAACCGTAACGTATATGGTGGCAGGCCGCATGCGCCACCGCGACAGCGGCGGGCAACGAAGGCCTGATCACCGACGGCGGCGTGCAGTGGATGACCGCTGGCCGGGGCTTGGTGCACAGCGAGCTGCCCGAACAAGAGTCTGGCGTGATGGAGGGGTTTCAGTTGTGGCTCAACTTGCCCGGCCGGGACAAAATGTGCACCCCCAGCTACCGTGATATTCAAAGTGACGACATCCCCGAGGTACGGTTCCCTGATGGACTGGTGGTTCGGGTCATTGCGGGCGTTTTTTCAGACCAGCTTGGCGCCGTGCACCGAAGCGCAGAGGCGTTTCCGACCCAGGCACTCTACCTGGACCTGAACTTTCCCGCCTCGGGTGGTGTTTTAGAGCTGCCCCTGCCCGCCCAGCACCATGCATTGGTGTATGTGTACCGCGGCTGCTTGCGCGTTGGGGCCGATACGCTAGCCGCGCCGCTGATGGGCATCTTGGCTCAAGACGGGGCCGCCGTTCGCCTGGAGGGTTTGGCCTGTGGGGAAGGCTCGTCTGAGCCCTGCCGTGCCTTGCTTATTGCGGGCCAGCCGCTGCAAGAGCCCATTGCGCAGTACGGCCCGTTTGTGATGAACACCCGCTCCGAGCTGATGCAGGCGGTGGAAGATTTTCAGAGCGGCCGGTTGGGCTAAATATCAGCCAAAGGGCCGGATGCCAATCAGCACACCGTGCAAATAAAAGGCAAACGACGCCCACAGCGCCGCGCCCAACACCACGGTACTCGCCGTTAGGGCTATCACGGCGCTGGAAGACTTGGCACTTGCCCCGGCAGACGCAGCCCCTTTTTGGGAAAGTCGGTCGCGGCGTCGTGCCGAGGTGAAGCTAAGCACGCCCCACACCAAAAAACCGCCAAACAACATCGCATGCGCCAAGGTGCCGTTGGACAAAAGGTGGGCCAGCGCCCAAAGTTTCACGCCTGCAGCCATAGGATGGCCCACGCGTTGGCGTATGGCGTTGCCCGGCACGTAAGCGGCCGCCAACAACACAAAAGACAAGAGCGTCAGCAAAGAGGCGGCGTGGCGCAACCCCGTGGGGGGCGACCACAACACCACGGGCTGCTCACGTACCCAAGCAAACGCCCAAATGATCAGCACCAATCCCGCCAAAGATGCCAGTGAATACACGCCCTTAAACACCCCCTCGCCCCAACGCCCAATGACCTGAGTGCGCAAGGACTCTGCAAAGACGCGCAGCGAGTGCACACCCAAAAACAACACCAAGCCCAAAAGCAAATAGGCGTATGGGCTGAAGTCTTGGGGCATGGGGTTCATGTGGGGTTCCTCAAATGTCAATATTCCCTGCGCGTAGGGCATTGGACTCAATAAAGTTGCGGCGCGGCTCTACCTCGTCGCCCATGAGCATGGTGAACACGCGGTCGGCCTCAATGGCGTCGTCAATTTGCACCCTGAGCAAGCGGCGCACTTGCGGGTCCATGGTGGTTTCCCACAACTGCTCGGGGTTCATTTCNNTCACCCAAACCTTTGTAACGTTGGCGGGCGGTGGCCTGCTCGGCTTGCTGAATCAGCCACTGCATGGCTTGGCGGAAATCGCCCACCTTGGCTTCTTTTTGTTTATCGCCTTCGCCGCGGGTCACGCGCGCGCCTTCGCCCAACAAACCGCGGAAGGTTTCGGCCGCTTCTGCCAGAGCAGCGTAGTCGGCACCGTGCACAAAGTCTTGTGTGAGCACGCTGCTTTTGACGTTGCCGTGGTGGCGCCGGCTGATGCGCAAAATGGGCTTGTCGGTGCGCGCGTCAAACTCAGCGGCCACTTCGGCACCAGCCAAGTTGGCTTGCAATGCAATGGCTGAGGTTTCGGCGGCCTCTACGGTGTCCAGATTCAAGCTCACACCGTCGGCAATGCTGCGCAGGGCTTCTGCATCCATAAAGTTGTGCAAGCGGGCAATCACAGCCTCGGCCAATTGATGCTTGCGCGCCAGCTCAGCCAAGGTGTCGCCATTTAACGCCGTATTGCTGGCACCGCCGGTGTGCACCGTGGCGTTCACAAGGGCAATGCGCAGCAAAAAATGGTCTAAGGCGCTTGCGTCTTTAAGNNTACAGCTCTTCTTTACCGGCTTTGACCTTGTAAAGCGGCGGCTGCGCAATGTAGACGTGCCCGCGCTCCACCAACTCGGGCATTTGGCGGTAAAAAAAGGTCAAGAGCAAGGTGCGGATGTGCGCGCCATCCACGTCCGCATCGGTCATGAT
>DDPM01000051.1 GCA_002342165.1 Hylemonella sp. UBA2468 | reverse complement strand
GGGGCATGGGGCGCCACACCACGCCCGCCTCTTGCCATGGGGCGCGGCTGTAAACCGCCACTTGATTGTTTGGGTCTTGGGAGGTCGCTTGGAGCACCGCGGGTTGCAGCTGGTCCCAAGGCAGCAAGTGCACCCGCGCTGCTGGCGCGTAGTGCGAGGCCAAAGTACCCGAGGCCCGCGGCGCGGGTTGAGTCAGGCTGCCCAGTGCGGCGGCTTGATGCGCATTGAGCACTTGCACGCCGCAGGCGGACTGAATGTCTGCGGGGGTGATGCTTCCCGGGCGCAGCAACACGGGCTGGCCACGAGTGCAGTCGATGAGGGTGGACTCAATGCCCACAGCGCAGGAGCCGCCATCGATGACGCGCAAATCGGGGCCCAATTCTTCACGCACATGCGCGACGCTGGTAGGACTGACTCGGCCAAACCGGTTGGCGCTAGGCGCGGCCACACCCCGCACCCCCACAGCCCACGCCGCGTCCAGCACGGCCTGCGCCACTGGGTGGGCGGGGCAACGCAAACCAATGGAGTCTTGGCCGCCAGCAGCCGCCTGTGCCACACCGGCACGCCTGGGAACAATAAGGGNNATGGGCCACTGGCGGCACCTCACTGGCGTAATGCGCCAAGGCCGCCTCAAAGTGGGCGTGCGCCACATGCACGATGAGGGGGTGGTCGCTGGGGCGGCCTTTGGCTGCAAATATGAGCGCTACGGCCTGTACGTCGTCGGCGTTGGCGGCCAAGCCGTACACGGTTTCGGTAGGCAAGCCCAACAGATCGCCCGCTTTTAGGGCTTGGGCCGCTGCTTGAATGTCGGGGTGGGTCAAAGGGGCTTGGAGTCCACGTCAAAGTCCAGCGGCAGGCCCAACAGGGCACTGACCTGAAGGGCCACAGCACGGGCTTCTTGCGGCGTGGCCGAGGTGATGTTGAGGTGGCCCATTTTGCGGCCGGCACGCGCCTGGGTTTTGCCGTACAAGTGCAAATGGGTGCCGGGCAGTGCCAGCACGGCGTCCCAAGGCGGCATGCCTGCGTGCGCTAGCCACAAGTCGCCCAGCAGGTTGAGCATGATGGCCGCGCTGTGCAGGCGCGGCACGGTTAAGGGCAGGCCCGCCATGGTGCGCACCTGCAAGTCAAACTGCGACTGGTCGCAAGCGTCTAGGGTGTAGTGCCCGCTGTTGTGGGGTCGCGGCGCCATTTCATTGACCACCAAGCGCCCCAGCCCTTGAGCTTGGGGCGAAGCTGCGTCCAACACAAAAAACTCCACGCACAGCACACCCACATAGTTCAGCCCCTGCGCAATGTGGCGCGTGGCAGCCACCGCCTGCTGGGCCAAATCTGCCGGCACATTGCCGGGGTAAATCTCGGTCATGGCCAAAATGCCGTTGCGGTGCAAGTTGCGTTGCACCGGAAAGTGCACACAGTTGCCGTCGGCCCCACGCGCCACCAGCACCGAGCACTCGGCTACCAGAGGCAGCAGTTGCTCCAGCACGCAGGGCACGTGCTTGAGCTGCGCCCAAGCGGCTTGCAGCTCTGCGGGGTTGGCCACGCGCACTTGGCCTTTGCCGTCGTAACCCATGCGGGCGGTTTTCAAGATGCCCGGAAACAAGCCCAGAGGCACCGCTTGCAGGTCTTCTGTGTTTTGAATACTGGCATAAGGTGCCACTTTTACGGGCACGCCCTTGGCATCCAAGCAGCGCTGGAAGTGGGCTTTTTCCTCAATGCGGTCTTGGGCAACAGCCACGCTCGCCGCAGTTGGGGCCACAGGCCGCTGGCGCGCCAGCTGTTCTAACGCGGCAGCGGGGACGTTTTCAAATTCGGTGGTGATGGCATGCGAGAGCTGCGCCAATTGGGCCAAACCGGCTGGGTCGTCATAGGTGGTGGTGATGGCGTGGTGGCTGATGAGACCCGCAGGACTCTGGGCATCAGGGTCCAGCACAGCTGTGGCGTAACCCATGCGCTGCGCGGCTTGGGCCCACATGCGCCCGAGCTGGCCGCCACCCATCACACCCAAGGTGGCGGGTTGCCCTTGCACCAAGGTGCCAGGTAGCAGGGGCTTTAAAGGCAAAGAGCTCACCAAAGGCTGACTGTGTGGAGCTTAAGGGCTCAGGAAATGGGCGGTAAGGTCATGGCGCGGGCGGCGGCGGTTTGCTCGGCCCGAAACGCATCAAGCTGCTGGCGCAAACCAGCGTTGTGGTGGGCGAGTATGGCCACAGAAAACAAGGCCGCATTGGCCGCTCCGGCCGGGCCAATGGCAAAGGTGGCCACCGGCACGCCTTTGGGCATTTGCACAATGCTGTGCAAAGAGTCCACCCCGCTCAAGTGTTTGCTGGCCACCGGAACGCCCAGCACGGGCACCGTGGTTTTGGCCGCCAACATGCCAGGCAAATGCGCCGCGCCGCCAGCTCCGGCAATGATGGCTTGCAGCCCGCGGCTCGCAGCAGTTTGCGCGTAATCAAACATATCATCAGGCATGCGGTGCGCCGAGAGCACGCGCGCCTCATGTGGGACGCCAAACTGGTGGAGAATCTTGACTGCTTCTTGCATGGTGTCCCAGTCGGAGCTGGAACCCATGACAACGCCGATGATGGGGTTCATGCCCTGATTTTAAGTTTCTTCACACACAACAGGTCCAAATGATCGATATCACCGCTGAAAATTTTGAAACCGAGGTGCTATTAGCCTCGCAAACCGTACCTGTGCTGGTGGATTTTTGGGCACCTTGGTGCGGCCCTTGCAAATCGCTCAGCCCTATTTTGGAAAAGCTCGAGCTTGCCTACGGCGGGCGCTTTGTATTGGCCAAGGTGAACTCCGACGAGCAGCAACAGCTTTCATCCGCATTTGGCATCCGCAGCCTGCCAACTTGTGTGTTGTTGATGAACGGAAAGCCCGTAGACGGGTTTATGGGCGCTTTGCCCGAAGGCAAATTGCGCGAGTTTTTAGACAAGCACTTGCCCAGCGAAGACGCACTGGAAGCCGAAGCCGAGGCCCAAGAAGCCCTGGAAGAACTGGAATCTGGCGACGTAGAAGCTGCGCTGCAACGCTTGGCCCAGGCCCTTGAAAAAGACCCCACCAACGACGATGCCCGCTTTGATTACATCAAGCTGCTCATTCAAACCGGGCACTTTGACGTGGCTCAAGCCACCCTGGCGCCCACGCTCACGCGCATTCCTGCATCCTTGCGTTTTGAAGCCCTGCAGCATTGGCTCAAGGCGCTGGAATTTGCCGCTACCTNNGGGACTGGAGCCTGGAGCAGTTTGATGCGCTGATTGCCGCCAACAAACGCGACTTTGACGCCCGCTTTGACAAAAGCCGTGTGCTGATTGCCCAAGGCGCCTGGACCCAGGCACTGGATGAATTGCTGGAAATTGTGATGCGCGACAAAAGCTGGGGCGAGCAAGCGCCCCGCAAAACCTTTGTGGCGCTGCTGGAGCTGATGACCCCACCCAAACCCAAAGCAGGGACCCAGGCGGTGGGCAAATCAGCTGGCGGTATTGAGCTGGCCGGACACACGGCTGTGCAAGAAGACGCTCAAAGCGCCTTGGTATCAAGCTACCGCCGCAAACTCAGCATGGCGCTGAACTGAACGCCAGTTACAACAAGCGCGCCAAAGCCTCTTGGTATTTCGCCAGGGTCTTTTGAATCACGTCCGCAGGCAGGGCGGGTGCGGGCGCGGTTTTGTTCCACGGCTTGCCATCCACCGTGGCATGTTCCAGCCAGTCGCGCAAAAACTGCTTGTCAAAACTCGGTGGGTTTTGACCTGTTTTTAAAGCGGCCTCATACCCTTCAACCGGCCAGTAGCGGGAAGAATCGGGCGTGAGCACCTCGTCCATCAACACAAGATTGTGGTGGGCATCCAAGCCAAACTCAAACTTGGTATCGGCAATGATGATGCCTTTGGCCGCGGCCAAGTCACGCGCGGTTTCATACAAAGTGATGCTGACGGCCTTGATGCTCTGGGCCAAGTGGTCGCCAATCATATCGACCACCTTCTCGTAGGTGATGTTTACGTCGTGGTCACCAACCGCCGCTTTGGCCGCTGGCGTGAAGATGGGCTGAGGTAGCTTGCTGGCGTTTTGCAAGCCTTTGGGCAGCGGTACGCCGCACACGGCTTGGTGGGCTTGGTATTCGGCCCAGCCACTGCCTGCCAAATAGCCACGCACCACAGCTTCCACGGGAATAGGCTTGAGCCGCTGGACCAGCATGGAGCGGCCCGCCACTTGGTTCACTTCGTCGGCTTGCACCACCCCTTCGGGGGCTTGGCCCGTCAGGTGGTTCGGGCAAATGTGCGCCAGCTTCTCAAACCAAAACAAAGCCATTTGGGTGAGCAATTCGCCTTTGCCTGGAATGGGCTCACCCATGATGACGTCAAACGCGCTGATACGGTCTGAGGCCACCATCAGAATGCGGTCATCGCCCACGCCATAGTTGTCGCGCACCTTGCCGCGCGCCAGCAAAGGCAGCGAATGCAGGGTGCTCTGGAGCAAACCCGGCACGCTCAGTGCACCAGCTGCGCGAAATCGCCGCGGCTGTACTTGG
>DDPM01000189.1 GCA_002342165.1 Hylemonella sp. UBA2468 | reverse complement strand
CCGTTTGGCGCGGTTATTGAGGCCATCCGTGAGAACGAAAAACGTGCAGCCGCTTGTGGCTACGACGTGGCGCGGGCCAAGTTGTTGGTCTTTGTGTTGTCGGCGGGTTTATGTGGACTGGCAGGCACCCTAAGGGCCTTGCACCTGTCCATCGTGCCCATTGATTCGTTGCACTACCTTCAGTCGGGTCAGGCGGTCATGATGTGTCTTTTGGGCGGCATGGGCACTTTTTTTGGCCCTTTCCTAGGCGCAGCCGTATTTTTGTATTTGGAAGATGTGATCACCAATCTCACCCGTTATTGGATGGGGGTGGTGGGCATCATCTTCATGTTGTTTGTGCTGTTCTTTCCCAAAGGCATTTGGGGCACGGTGCTCCATCGCTGTGAGCTGTGGCTGGCTCGCAAAGAAGGCGCAGCATGACGGCACCTGTTTTGCTGGATGTACGCCAAATCGCCCGTTATTACGGCAAGTTCCGAGCACTGGGTGAAGTCAGTGTGAGTTTTCGACAAGGAGAACTCGCAGCCATCATTGGCCCCAATGGCGCTGGCAAAAGCACTTTTTTCAATGTGATCAGTGGCGGCGTACCTGCAAGTTCAGGCCAAGTGCTGTTCAAAGGGAAAGACATCACGCGTATTGCCCCCCACGAATACGCTCGCAAAGGCATCGCCAAGAGCTTCCAAATCACCAACGTGTTCAAGCATCTGTCTGCCCATGAAAATGTGCGCGTGGCATTGCAAATGCAAGCCACCCGGTTTCAACTCTGGAAATCGCGAGACGATTACCCCCAAATCAAGGCCGATGCGGATGCATTGCTCGAACGTGTGGGGCTCGCCTCGGTGGGACGACAGTTTGCAGGCGACCTGGCCCATGGTCAGCAAAGGGCTCTAGAAATTGCCATGGCGCTGGCTTGCAAACCCGAACTGTTGTTGATGGATGAGCCGACTGCCGGCATGTCGCCCGAAGAAACCCAAACCATGGTCGACCTGATTCGTCAGTTGGCCACTGAACGCACCGTGATTTTGGTGGAGCACAAAATGAAGATGGTCATGGGTTTGTGCAACCGCCTGATCGTGCTGCACCACGGCGAATTGTTGGCCGAAGGAAACCCCGATGAGATCCGCAGCAACCCCGAGGTGCGTCGCGTTTACTTGGGACAACATTAATCAAGTTCAGCACCTTCAGACAGATTACCCATGAATCCATTGTTAAAAGTTCAAGAGCTGAACGCTTGGTACGACCACAGCCACATCATTCAAGGGGTAAGTTTTGAGGTGTATGCAGGCGAAATTGTGACCTTCATGGGGCGCAACGGCGCAGGCAAAACCACCACCTTGCGCACCATGATGGGGTTGGTCCAAAAATGCAAAGGCAACGTGCTGTTTGATGGCGCTTCGCTGTTGGGGCTGCCCACGCACATCCGTTATCAAAAAGGTTTGGCCTATGTGCCTGAAGAGCGGCGCATTGTGCCCAGCCTCACTGTAGAAGAAAACCTTCAGCTGGGTGTGCTTGCAAGCACTTTGCGGGGCGAGATGAGTGCTTTGGTAGAAGAAATTGCCCAAACCTTTCCTAGGTTGAAAGAGCGTTTGCACCAAGAAGGCACCTCACTTTCGGGCGGCGAGCAGCAAATGCTGGCCATTGCCCGAGCCATGATGGCCCGACCTCGCATGATTTTGCTGGATGAACCTTCCGAGGGCATCATGCCTATCTTGGTGGACGAAATGTTTGAGCTCTTTACCCGTATGAAGCAACAGGGCACCACCATCCTGCTGGTGGAGCAGAACGTAGAGCGCGCATTGTCCATTTCTGATCGGGCTTACATATTTGATCAGGGACAAATCGTGCACCAAGGTTTGGCTTCTGATCTTTTGGCCGATCAAGAGATTCAAGACAAGTACTGCGCAGTTTAGGAATTCATCCTCAATCTCTCCCACATCCCCAAATGGGGGGGTGACGCGCGTGATTCACGCCAATGACGTTGACGTAAAAATGCTTACTGGCATATAAACACCTCATTGTTTGTCAGTAAGCGTCTCGTGACGGTCAACACAATTTGTGAACGCAAACATCAGTTCACAAATTTTCGTTATCTTGTCGTCTTAAGGGGAGCTCCAATGAAATTCCTGTTCAGCCTTTTCGTGGCCTGTGCTGCCGGCTCAGCGCTTGCCCAGTCGGTGGTCAGCTCGGCCGTCACCTATAAAACCGTGTCCACTGTGATTTCTACGGGCTCAGCCACTGTGACCAAAAGCACCAATACCGACACCCAAACCGTCACGCAAAGCGACGGATCGGTGGTGCGCAATGTGTACAACCTGGCGCAAACCACCACCACCACGCCTACGACTAGCCGTGATCTCAAGTACGAAGTTATGACTGTGATGCTCAGTAACGGAAAAAAAGTGGTGACAGAAAAATTGATCAGTGACACTGTGGTCACCAAAAATGTGGTGACCCCCAGCACTGTCAAAACCTTGGCCTCAAGCACCGTGGTAACGCCTGCGTCAGCGCCTAAAACGGTAGTGGCCCTACCTGCTCAAGCATCAACTGCAACCACCACCACGAGCGCATTCAACGCAACCTCTTACTACGGCAACTCGCCCTACATGGGAACACCTACGCAGGTGTTCAGCTCCAAGCCCTCCGATTGGGTCAATGCCCAATACAACAACGGATCCAACCAGTACATCAACAGCGCTGCGGCTTGGGCAAGGGGGTGGACTGGCAAAGGCAGCACCATCATGATCATGGACACGGGTGTTGACGTCAACAACGTGGCGTTTGCCGGGAAGATCAAGTATCAATACGACCGCACGGGCACCGGCATCCAAGACAAGGTGGGACATGGTTCCAACGTTGCGGGCATTGCTCTAGGTGCTAGAAATGGCGTAACACCTACGGGCGTGGCCTTTGACGCCAATTTGGCCGTTGCAAAATTGAGTGACAGCAAAAGCCTGGTCGCCTCTGATGCTGTCAACGCTCTGGCCTGGGCCGCAGACAAGTCTGACATTGTGGTAGCCAATTTGTCAGCCAACACCAATTACTCATCGGCATATCAAGCTTCGGTTAAAAAATTGACCAATGGTATGTATGCCAGTACCGATACTGTGTACGGTGGCGCCAACTACTACAACCTTGAAGATCCCAAGAAATGGGCACAGGCACTGACATCTCGTATTGCCATCACTGTGAGTGCTGGCAATCAAGTTCTGCCCTATGTGCAGAATCCGGCCACATTTGCCGCGGCTACAGATGACAGTGGCAAATTGTTGTTGAATGGACAGATGCTGGTAGTAGGCAACTGGAATGCACAAGGCGGGCGCGTGGAAGGTGCACAAGCGGGTTCAGTATGCAAAACAGTTTCAGGCGGCGTATGCCAAGATCGTTACCGAATCAGTGATTTTTACATCCTGGCTCCGGGCATGTTGGTCAATTCAGCAGCTCCTGTGGCAGGCAGCACCACAGGCTCCGCTGCTCTCAGCGGGTCCAGCCAAGCAGCTGCTGCAGCAGCGGGTGCCATTGCTGTGATCAATCAACTGTGGCCCTACATGACCGCATCCAATCAAGTGCAGCTTTTGCTCAAAACGGCCAACAAAAACTTACCTGGCTACACCGCTGAGGTCATGGGCCAAGGCTTGTTGGACTTAGACAAAGCCACGCAACCGGTGGGCAACTTGGGCATTGCACTCAACGGCAGAACCAGTTCCGCGGCACCTTTGAGCGGCGGCATTTCATTGTCCAAAACATCTCCTTTGACTGCAGCCACACTGAGCTCTATTTCTGCAGTAGACGGCATGCAGCGCGACTTTAAAGTGGACTTGTCGGGCAGCTTGGCCAGCAACACCCTATCTGCCAGCCCTTTGATGCTGGATGCCGACCCCGGGCAAAGCTGGAGCGCGCGCTGGACGGGCCTTGTGGCCCTAAACGATGCCACGCAGCCCTTTAATGCCAGCAACAGCGGTAGCGACCAAACCATTTCCATTGACTCCCGCTTGCTGGCCCCAGGCAGCAAATACAAACACCAAGTCACCCTCACCACCAGTGCCTACAACCCGTATGTCAGCTTTAGCGGTGCTTATGGACAAACCAACTTGTCCACCACCACCGAGTACAGCTTGATGTACCAACCCGGTCAGCGCCTCACCAAACGTGGTCAACCACAAGGCTGGTGGGCGCAGGGCGGCATCATGCTCACCAAGGTGGACTTTGTGCCCGGTATGGTGACCGAGGTCACGCCCATCTACGCCATGCAAGGTATGGGCGGTTATCAATACCAAGACTGGAACTTTTTTGGAGGCTTCAAACCCACCGTGGTGGCGGGCGATGTCCACATGACTTTGCCTACCAGTGTGGATGTCAATGGGGTGATGCAATACAGCCAGGTGCAAAACTCGTTAAGCGGGTTAGATCCCGTCGCTTATGTAGGCGTTAAGTTTCAAAAACATTTGCCCGATGTCAGCTACTTCAAGCAACAGGTGGGCCTAAGGCTCCAAGCAGCACAAGATGGCAGCAACTCTGCAAGAGCTTATTACGCACTGAACTTCTAAAACGCCGTGAGCTTCTGAATGTGCAGAGATAATCCGCTGCATGGAAATCTTCACCTTTCTTCTTGACTTCATCCTCCACGTAGACCGACACCTTGAGGCCTTTGTGACCCAATACGGCACTTGGGTTTATGTGTTGCTGTTTCTGATTGTGTTTGTAGAAACCGGCTTGGTGGTCATGCCTTTTTTGCCCGGCGACTCGCTGTTGTTTGTGGTGGGGGCTTTGGCCGGCGTGGGTTTGTTGGATTTGCCTTTGGTGATGACGGTGCTGTTGGTGGCCGCCGTTTTGGGCGACCAAACCAACTTTGCCATTGGTCGGTATGTGGGGCCCAAGGTGTTTGCATGGGAAAGCTCGCGCTGGTTCAACAAGCGCGCGTTTGACCAAGCCCATGGTTTTTACGAGCGGTACGGCGGCATCACCATCATCCTGGCGCGTTTTATGCCTTTCATTCGCACCTTTGCGCCTTTTGTGGCGGGCGTAGCCGATATGTCGCGCAGTCGCTTCACCTTGTACAACGTAGTCGGCGCATTGATTTGGGTAGTCGGCCTGTGCGTGGCGGGCTACTTTTTAGGCGGTTTGCCTTGGGTGAAGCAGAACCTAGAAAAAATCATTTGGGGCATGATTCTGGTGCCCGGCCTGTTGGTGTTATGGGGTACTTGGCGGGGGCGCAGCGCGTCTAAAGCTGTGCCTTGAGGCCTGCCAGAAGCCTCCTAGTCGTGATGTGCTGAGCCAAGGGCTAAGACAAGACGCTAAATGCTTCTGCTGCGCGCAAGTGGCGGGTTCCGGCCAAAGTAGCCCTCTATGCCACGCATCAAAGCCTGTGCCAGTTGCTCCTGATAGGCCTCGGTGTTGAGCTTGGCTTCTTCCTCGGGGTTGCTTATAAAGGCCGCTTCCACCAACACGCTGGGAATATCGGGTGCCTTAAGCACCGCAAAACTGGCTTGTTCTACCTGAGGCTTGTGCAGCTTGCCTACCCGGCCAATTTCTTGAAGCAGGGTGTTGCCCAGCTTCAGGCTGTCGTTGATTTGGGCGGTAGTGCTCATGTCCAGCAGCATGCGTTGCACGTTGGGATCTTGCGCTTTGACGTTCAGGCCGCCAATCAGATCGGCCTTGTTTTCTTTGGCGGCCATCCAGCGGGCTGCTGAGCTGGAGGCACCGCTTTGGCTTAAAGCAAACACGCTGGCTCCTTGCGGGCGCGGCGTGTAAAAAGCGTCGGCATGCAAACTCATAAACAAGTCGGCTTGTACTTGACGTGCTTTTTGCACCCGCACATGCAAAGGTACAAAAAAGTCGCCATCACGCGTGAGGTAGGTGCGCATGGGGTTGCCGTTCAGGGTGGTACCGTTGATGCGCTCGCGCATGCGGTGTGCCAAGCTGAGCACCACATCTTTTTCTCGCGTGCCACCCGGGCCAATGGCACCCGGGTCCTCGCCGCCGTGGCCGGCATCCAAAGCCACAATGATCAAGCGCTCGGTTTTGCTGGCGGTTTGTACAGCAGGGGCTGGCAAGCTGGGAGATGGTGAGTTGGAGGTGGGTGTGTTGGACGTGGGCGTGTTGTTTGGCGCAGCCACCGGTTTTTGGGCGTGTAGCGCCATCAGGTCGCCTAAAGGGTCCTGCGCAGTGGATTTGGCGCGCTCGGCAATCAAGGCGCTCAAAGGGTCTACGGGCGTGGTGGGGTAAAGGTCCAACACCAGCCGATGTTTGTAGGCGGCCACAGGCTCCAGATTAAAAACCTGCGGGGTGATGCTGTGTTTAAGGTCAATCACCAGCCGCACCACTTCAGGCAAAAACTGTCCCACCCGGATGCCGGCAATATTGGGGTCATTGGCTTGCACCTTGGCCACCAGCTCACGCAAGGCGGGGTTGAGCACAACGCCTTCAATGTCCACAGCCAAACGGGGTGGGTCTGCCACCATCAAAGGTTTAAATTTAAGCGGCGTATCCGATTCAATGGTGACGCGCGAGTAATCGGGTGCTGGCCAAATGCGCACCGCCAATATGGATGCGCCCCAGGCCCAATGCGTGGGTCCCAGGTACAGGGCCATGGTGCCCACACAACTCACACCGGAGAGTTGAAGCAGTTGGCGGCGTTTCATTTGTACTGGGGGCGTCATTGAGGATGCCAAAGTTTATAAAGCTCTTGGCCTTTGGGCGTGGCAGCTGTTAACTCTACTTCTCGAATCTCCTGGTCTAGGGTGCGCAGGCTTAGCGTTAGATCGGCAGTGGGCAACAAGCCAGCGGCCTGCTCTGGCCACTCGGCAAGTTTGAGGCCCGCACCCCCAAACACATCCCTAAAACCCGCGTCCTCCCATTCGCGTGGATCGGTCAATCTATAAAAATCAAAATGAAAAATGGAAAAATCTTTGGGGTTGTAGGTTTCAAGAACCGCATAGGTGGGGCTTTTGATGCGGCCTTCCACCCCTAAGGCGCGCAGCAAGTGCCGCACCAGTGTGGTTTTGCCAGAGCCCAGCGGTCCTTGAAGTTCTATGTAGAGGGTGTGGAAGCTGTCTGACGCCAAAAGGTGCTGCGCCAAACCCTGCGCAAAGGCCATGGTCTGGTCCTCATGGTTCCAGTGCAGGGTTTTTACAATGGGGTCAACGTGCACGAACATCCTCAAAGCGAATTAGAAAACAGCTCTCCAGAAAGCTCCAATTGGGTCGATCAGATTCAAACTTGGGCGACTGAGCTCGGATTTTCCCAAATCGGCATCAGCGGTGTAGACCTCACCGATGCCGAGCCCGCATTGTTGGATTGGCTGGCGCAAGGCTTTCACGGTAGTATGAACTACATGACCCAACATGGGCTGAAGCGGGCCCGCCCGGCCGAGCTGGTGCCCGGTACCTTGAGCGTCATTACCCTGCGCATGAATTATTTGCCGCCCAGCAACATTGCATCACCTGAAGATTGGGCCCCTAAAGAGCTGCAAGTGCTAGAGCGGCCAGAGCACGCTGTGGTGTCGGTGTACGCAAGGGGGCGGGATTACCACAAGGTGTTGCGCCAGCGCTTGCAACAGTTGGCCCAGCGCATGCAAAGCCAGTTGCCCCACCTGCAATATAGGGTGTTTACCGATTCAGCCCCCGTACTCGAGGTTGAACTCGCGCAGCGCAGCGGCTTGGGTTGGCGTGGCAAGCACACACTGTTGTTAAACCGAGAAGCCGGCTCCATGTTTTTTTTGGGCGAAATTTTTGTCAACCTGGCTTTGCCCGAAACCCAACCGGTGTCGAACCACTGCGGCAGCTGCACTGCGTGCATCGACATTTGTCCCACCCAAGCCATATTGGGCCCCAACATTCTGGATGCGCGGCGGTGCATTTCTTACCTCACCATTGAGCATGCGGGCTCTGTGCCCGAGGCGCTGCGCCCTTTAATGGGCAACCGCATTTATGGCTGCGACGATTGCCAGCTGGTGTGCCCTTGGAATAAATTTGCCCAACGTGCGGTGTTGCCCGACTTTGAAGAGCGCGAAGGCCTGGGCCACAGCACTCTGGTGGAGCTGATGGCCTGGACCGAGGAGGCGTTTTTAAAGCGCACCGAAGGCAGCGCTATTCGGAGGATTGGACACGCCCAATGGTTGCGTAATATTGCGATTGCCATGGGCAACGCCTTGCGTTTGGGGCATGATGCCGGCATTCAGAATGCCTTGCTGCTCAGGGCGCAGCACCCGAGTGAAGTGGTGCGCGAACATGTGCTATGGGCTTTGGCCCAAATTCAGGAGTAAAAGGAGACTTCAATGACCATGCGATTCACCTATGTGTCGGACCATTTGCCCGAAAACAAAATGCGCATGTACCCCACCAAGGTCATCAACATCATTGGCGGGCCGGGTTGCGACAAGTCTTTGTTCACCTCAGCCATCATTTTGTATTTGAACCTGCACCACAAATCGGTGGAGCTGATTCCTGACTATGCCAAATCCAAGGTGTGGCAAAAAGACTTTGAAGCCCTGCGCAACCAGCACCGCATTGCCCAGCAACAAAACTTGATGCTGGAACTGATGGACGGCCAAGTGCAGTACTTGGTCACCGAATGCTCCTTGCCGCAAATTTTGTTTTACAACGAGTACCACCCCGACAACATTTGTGACATTGGCAAAACCCGCCAACAAATCTTGGCTTGGTACAAGCAGTACAACAACATCAATGTGATGGTAGAGCGGGGCGACAAGAAATATGTGCACACCGGCCGCTTCCAAGACGAAGAGCAAGCGCTGGAAATCGACAAAGGTCTGCGCGGCATCATGCACCGTGAGGCCATCAACTTCACACCGCTCAAGCCCGATGTGCAGACCATCCACCACTTTACGGCGGAGCTGCTCAAAGGCGAAAACTGACCAAAACCTGAGTTATAAGCCCAAAAGCGCTATGGCAAAAGGCAGGCTGGCCATGCCCAGCAGGGTAGACAAGGTCACCAGTCCCGCCACGTAGGGCCCGTCGTAGCCCATGCGGCTGGTCAGCACATAGCAGGTGGATGCCGTGGGCAGCGCCGAAAAAATCATCAGCACCATGTGTTGCGCAGGTTGCAGCCCCATCCAAAGCCCCAAGCCCAGCGCAATGCAAGGGGTAATGGCATGCCGAATTCCCAAGGTCAGCAACGCCAACAGCTGGCCTCTGCTGAAGCTTGAAAATTGCAGCCCCGCCCCTGCAGACATCAAGCCCAGCGCCAACGAGGCGCCTCCAATGCGGCTCAGGCTGGGCTCTGCCCAAACTGGCAGTTGCAGCCCCAGCAGGTTGAAAGCCAAGCCCGATACGGTGGCCAAAATCAAGGGGTTGCGCACCAACTCACCCCAAACGCTGCGCTGCCCATGACGTGCCATGGGAAACACCGCCGCAATGTTGAACATGGGCACACAAAACCCAATCAGCACCGAAATGAGCAGCAAGCCCTGTGCGCCCGCAACACGCTCGGCCAAAGCCAGCCCAATAAAGGAGTTGAACCTGAACGCCACTTGCGCGCTGCCCGCATGCAGGCGAGGGTCTATGCGGCTATTTAGCCCTGGCAAGTAAGGCAGGACGTAAGCCAAGCCTATGCCGCACAGGCCTGTGAGCACCCCCGCACCAATAAGGCTGGACGTGGCTTGCAGGTCCAGTGGGCTGCGCACAATGCTGTAAAACAGCAGCACGGGAAACAGAAAAAAATACACCAAGCGCTCTACCGGCTCCCAAACCTGCCGGTTCAGTGGCGTGAAGCGGCAGACCAAAAAGCCGCACAAGATCAGCGAAAAATCCGGAAATAAAAGCTGTGCGAAATTCAACGGGTTGACCTCAGGGGTCGCCAATGTTGGCCAAGGGTGGATAAAAACGATGCAGGCCCGTAATGTACGTGCAAGCCTGAAACTCAAAGCCAACCCCAGGTCAAACCCAATCCCGCTACAGTTCAGGACATGAGATCTTTAAATGTGCTTGGGGGCGATCTGGTGCCCTGCTCCTACGACCCCCTGACCGGATTTTTTCGCGACGGGTGTTGCCACCACCATGAAGAAGACCCAGGAACCCATGTGGTGTGCGCCCGCGTCACGCCGGAATTCTTGGTGTTTTCGTTGCAGCGTGGCAACGACCTCATGACCCCCCGTCCCGAGTACCGTTTTGCGGGACTTCAAGCCGGCGACCGCTGGTGCCTGTGCGTGTTGCGCTGGAAAGAAGCTTTGGATGCTGGCGTTGCCCCACCCGTGGTGCTGGAAAGCACCCATATTGCTGCACTGGACCATGTGTCGCTGGAGCAATTGCAGGCACATGCCCTGCATAAAAAGCAGGCTTGATCAACGCATACCGTTGCGCTCAGCCAGTTCCACAAACAAGCCAGCGTGGTCCAAGTCTTGATGGCCGTGGGCAATGCCTTGCGCGTACAACTGCTCCAAAAGCCCTGTAATGGGGGCAACAAAACCCAAACCTCCTGCCGTATCCAGCGCGTTGCGCAGGTCTTTAAGCTGTACCGTCATGCGGGCGCGGGGGGCAAAGTCTCGGTCCACCATGCGCTGGCCATGCACTTGCAAAATTCGGCTGTC
>DDPM01000053.1 GCA_002342165.1 Hylemonella sp. UBA2468 | reverse complement strand
CCGTGTTGTTCAGTGGCGGCCACAGGCAGCACGGCAATGGCGCTGGATTTGTCTAAGCCGTCGAACTCATGGGTGGTGAGGTCGGCCCAAAACCTTGAGACCAGCCCTGTGGATGTAGCCTTGTGCAAAGTCATAGCTGAATGTTAAACACTTTATTCCTGCGCGCTGGCATGCATGGCTTGTCTTTGAGTGAGGTGAACTGAGGGTCGCGAAACAGAAGGTTTTGACAACACCAATCTCAAACATTGGGGTTTGGCCCTTGCGCCACTGGCCAAATAATCGGTAAGCAAGGTTTGTCGAACCCGCTCTTCGTCCAAACCCAAGCGCAGCACGAGGTGGTCAAATATTTCATCTACCCAGTTTTCTGGGGTAAGAAATGCAGTTTTCTGATGTCGCGCCCAGACACGGTCTGAAAACGCCATAAAAGCCCAGAAAGGTGATATTTGGCCATCGTGCACTGGCGCATGCATCAGCAATGGCAAGGTGCGGGTAAAACGTCCAGAGTTGGCGACCCGTTCCCAATAGCGGGCCATGCGGTCAAGGCGCTCAATAGTTTCGGCGCTAAGCGTACGGGTTTGCTTCACTATGTAGGGGGGCTTGGGGTCATACTCCATAGACCACTCGGCGGTGTGACGCGAGATGGGCGTGCCACGCAAACGCTTGAGCAACCCCAACTGAATTTCGTGCGGCCCAAGGGCATACAACCGGTCAAAGCCAGCAGCCAGGCTCTCCAGTGTTTCGCCGGGCAAGCCCCATATCAAATCGGCATGAATATGCACACGGCTGTGCTGAATCAGCCACAGCAAGTTGGCCTCAGTTTTGTCATTGTTTTGCTTGCGAGAGATGCGATGTTGCACTTGAGGATTGAAACTTTGAATGCCCACTTCAAACTGCAGCACACCGGGCGGAAAAAGCGCAATTTGCGCCTTGAGGGCATCAGGCAAATGGTCGGGTATGACCTCAAAGTGCACAAACAAGGCTGGCCCTTGTGCGCTTTGCGACAAACGATCAAGAAAAAACTGCAGGATTTGAATTGAAGTTTCCGTTTTAAGGTTGAACGTGCGGTCTACAAACTTAAAGTGTCGCGCGCCTCGCTCGTAAAGCTGATGCAGCTCGCCCAAGATGCGATCCAAATCGAAGGCCCATGCCGTTTGGTCCAATGAGCTCAAGCAAAATTCACACTTGAAGGGACAGCCTCTGGAGGCCTCCACATAAAGCACACGGTGCGCCAAATCTTCCGGGCTGAAATGGGCATACGGCAGTTCAATCTCAGTTAAGGGGGGCTGCTCTCCAGGAATAACTTTCATGAGTGGTTTTGGTCCATGCAACAGGGCCCAACACAATTTTGGAAAGCTCACATCGCCCCAGCCTGTGATCACATGGTCTGCCATGGACACAATGGCTTGCTCTTGATGTTCATGGCTCACCTCGGGTCCAACCAGCACCACCTTGATGTGGGGGTGCTGCGCTTTCAACAAGCGCACCACTTCTGTGGTGGTGTCCACATTCCAGATGTACACCCCTAAGCCCACGATTTGGGGCTTGAGCTGGGCCAACTCATCCACCACGGATTGCGGTGGCATTTGAATCGTAAATTCTCTAAGAACCGTGTTTGCAGCCAGGGCCTTGTTTCCATGGCGTTCCATGTTGGCCAGCAAATACCTCAGACCTAATGAGGCATGGATGTACTTGGCGTTCAGGGTTGCCAGAACTACCAACGGGCAATTGTCTTGGGGCATGCCCCATTATGTAAGCCCCTATGCCTTTTGGGTCGCTTGCTTAAGTTTGAAGATTGTTCACCCCTTAGGTTCTGACCCAAGTCAAATCCTGATGACCTATATTAGTGCCATGCGATTTATGACCCGATTAGTGGCTCAATTTCTGTGCCTTGCGGCCCTTCTGGTCACGCCTTTGTGCTGGGGGCTGGACGTGCTGGGTGGTTCAGCACTTTCTTCGACGTCATCTTTGTCGAGTGCGATCACGAATGTCGTCACCACGCCTCAAGTGCGGGCCGAATTGTTGGTCCATAGCCCGCAGGGACTTGCATCTGCTTGGGTAGGCTTGCACCTTCAACACCAGCCGGGCTGGCACACCTACTGGAAAAACCCTGGGGACTCGGGCTTACCCACCCAGCTGCAATGGACTTTGCCGCCCGGTGTGCGCGTGGGTGACATTGCTTGGCCCACGCCCAAGCCGCTGCGCGTGGGTGATTTGGTCAACTACGGCTACGAGGGTTCGGTGTTGTTGGCTATGCCCTTGCTAGTGGACGCTGCCAAGGCTCCACTTAACTCCAACACCAGCCTGAAGTTGGAACTCCAAGCCAGCTGGCTGGTATGCCGCACAGAATGCATTCCGCAAGAGGGACGTTTCAGCCTGACCGTGCCCACCGCCACTCCAGCAACCAGCCACGCACCACTCTTTCAAAACGCGCAAAACCGCTTGCCGCAAGAGTTGGCCATTACAGCTTCATCAAACTCATCGGCACCCAACCACTTCTTACCCCAAGAAAAACATTTGCTTTTGACGCTCAGTGCGCTCCCGTCAGATTGGGTGGGCAGGCGTTTGATGGTGTTTTTTGAAACCCCAGCTCTGGTCAACCCTTCAGCGCCTTGGACGCAAAGCTGGTCGGGCAGTACTTGGTCGGCCCAGCTGCCTTATTCAGATTTACGTGGCACCAAAGACCCAAGCACCCCAACCCTTGCTGTGGTGGTGACCTCGGATGCACACCCCAAGGCTTGGCGGGTTAGCCTGCCCGTGGTGGGTTCTTGGCCTGAGGTTCAGGCGGCCACAGGCACCTCATCATCTGAACCCTCTTCCCTAGCCTCTTNNCCTGAGGTTCAGGCGGCCACCGCTTCAACTTCATCCAAACCCCTAGCCTCTGCCATGTCAGCGTTATCCCCCGCTCAGACATTGAGTTTTTGGGCCGCTTTAGGTGGGGCCTTGCTGGGTGGTTTGATTTTGAACCTCATGCCCTGCGTGTTCCCCATCCTGACGCTCAAAGTGCTGAGCTTTTCAAACCCCATGCCCGTGCACCTGCGTCGGCTGCAGGGCTTGGCTTACACGCTGGGGGTGGTGCTGAGTTTTGTGCTGTTGGGCCTGTTGCTGTTGTGGGTACGTCAAGCTGGTGCGCTGCTGGGCTGGGGCTTTCAGCTGCAGCAACCAGCAGTGGTGGCCGCCTTGGCTTGCCTGTTCACCCTGCTGGGTTTGAACCTGGCGGGGGTGTTTGAATTTGGTCACTGGGCACCCTCCGCGTTATTGAACCTGCACGCCCGCCATCCGATGGCAGACAGTCTTTTAACAGGCGTGTTGGCCGTGGTGGTGGCATCGCCTTGCACCGCGCCGTTTATGGGCGCCTCTTTGGGCTTGGCCGTCACGCTGCCCGCCAGCCAAGCCTTGCTGATTTTTGTGGCTTTAGGGCTGGGCCTTGCCAGCCCTTATCTGCTCGCCAGTTTTGTGCCTGCTGTGGCTCGGGCGCTGCCCAAACCGGGCGTTTGGATGGACCAACTCAAACGCATGCTGGCTTTTCCCATGTGGCTTACCGTGGTGTGGCTGATTTGGGTGCTGGGTCAGCAAAACGGCATTCACGGCGCAGCCAGTTTGTTGGCGCAGCTGGTGCTGCTGAGCGGGCTGGTTTGGGCGCTGGCCTTGGTAGGCGCGGCTGGGGGAGGTTCGGTGCTTGAAGGTATTCGGGCTGCCCGAACCGGGAGTCGCTTCCCAAAAGTTGCGATGCTGGTGTTTGGCCTGCTGTGGGTGGCGCTGACTTGGTCCACCGCCCAGTGGGTCTGGCGTGATGTGGCTGAAACCCAAATCACGCCGCCCCGCTTGGCCTCAGACTCATCTGCACGCTCAACACAAAGTGCCGTCTGGCAAGCTTGGTCGGCCAAGGAAATTCAAAACCTCAATTCCGCTGGTCAAGCAGTGTTGGTGGATTTCACGGCGGCCTGGTGTGTGACTTGCCAGTGGGTCAAACAAACCACCTTGTCCGACTCCCGAGTTTTGGCCGCCCTGCAGCAGCACCAAGTCGGTCTGATGCGGGCCGACTGGACGCGTCGGGACCCCGCCATCACCGCGGCACTTCAGCAGCTGGGGCGCAGTGGCGTGCCGGTTTATGCCTTGTATTTGCCGGGCCAAGCGCCCGTGGTGTTGCCTGAACTGTTGACGGCGCAAGATGTATTGGGCGCTTTGGAAACCCACCTGAACCCACGCCGATGAGCCCCATTACCCGCCCTATCAAGATCACCACAACCCAAAGCGCACCGACCGATGGGGCTTTGACCGATGCATCTTTTACGGATGCGGAGCACATCCTGCGCCATTGCCGCACTGTTGCGGTGGTGGGTTTGTCGCCCAAACCTGAGCGCGACAGCTTTCGCGTGGCCCATTACATGCAAAGCCAAGGTTGGCGGATTGTGCCGGTCAACNNCAAGGCTGGCGGATTGTGCCGGTCAACCCCATGGTCACAGAGCCCATTTTAGGCGAGCCGGTGTTCGCCAACTTGTTGCTCGCTGCCCAGCATGTCCGAATTGAATTGGTGAACTGCTTTCGCCAAGCCGATGAAATACCCGCCATCGTGGCCGACGCCTTGGCCGTTCAGGCCCAAGCCCTTTGGATGCAAAAGGGCATCGAACATCCCGCCGCTGCTGCTTCAGCCCGGGCAGGGGGCCTCAAGGTGGTACAAAACCAATGCTTGATGGTGGAATACGCGCGATGGAGGGGATTGCCCGATCCTCATCTGGACGCCCATAGGTGATTTCACCAATGTTCACCACGCACAAAAAAACTCTTGGATTGACTGTTATGCACAAAAAGTGTGATAGCGATTAAGGGTCGATCACCGCAACCGTCATTCTGACGTCAGCTTGGCCAACCCTTCTAAGTTATTGATTTCATTAGGTTTTAAAATTTGCGTGAATTCTGTGCAGGCTAGAAAAACCCTTGATTCTCAAGGCTTTTGAACGTCCCAACATAGGTTGTCAACAAAGTTATCCACAGAATCTCTGAATAGGCTCAATTCCTCAATGAAATCAGTCACTTAGGCACGATTTCGGCAGTTCACGCGAACAATCTCACCCAAACCAACCAGCCCATGAGCGTGCAAATTTCAGTCTTGGTGCAAACCCCCGCACACAGCCCGCTGGCCGAGCCGCTGACTTACCAAAGTGAGCTGCCACTTGCTGCAGGAACATTGGTTCGCGTACCTTTGGGGCAAAGTGAGACTTTGGGGGTGGTGTGGGAACTCCAACTTGGTGCAGCAGCTGACCCACCGCCCGTCCCCCACAAGACCATCAAACCCATCACCTCCGTATTGGAAGGTGTGGCCCCTCTGTCAAAGGCATGGCGGCAAATGGTGGCCTTTAGTGCGTCTTATTACCAGCGCAGCTTGGGTGAAGTGGCACTGTCAGCCCTACCGCCGCAACTCAAAAGTTTGGATGCCACCCAAATGCAACGGCGCTTGCGGCGCAAGCCGCCAGCGGCTTCAGCATCGCAAGACGCGCAGGCGGCTGAATCAAGCCCAAGCCCTTGGGCCTTGCCAGAGCTGACCCCAGCGCAAGCTGAGGTGCTGCAACGCATGGACCACGCCTCTGAGCACCCTGGTCCTTTTTTGCTGTTTGGTGCCACCGGCAGCGGCAAGACCGAGGTCTATTTAAGGGCCGTTCAAAAAGTACTGGAATCCGATCCCCAAGCACAAGCCCTGGTGATGGTGCCCGAAATCAACCTCACGCCGCAGTTGGAGGCGCGGTTTGCGCACCGGTTTGCACAACTTTTGGGCAGCCGCTTTCTGCCCGACACCTTGGTGTCCATGCACAGCGGCATGACCGGCCCGCAGCGCCTTAAAAGCTGGCTGGCTGCCCACCAAGGCCAGGCGCGCATTGTGCTGGGCACCCGTATGGCCATATTTGCGTCCATGCCCCACTTGCAATTGATTGTGGTGGATGAGGAACACGATCCCAGCTACAAGCAGCAAGAGGGGGCCCGCTACTCGGCCCGTGACCTGGCGGTTTTTCGGGGGCGGCTTGAAAACGCACCCGTCATTTTGGGTTCGGCCACGCCCTCTTTGGAAAGTTGGCACCACAGCCGCGCAGCTGCTGAAGGGGGGCGCTACCTGCGGCTGGAAATGCCCGATCGGGTGGGCGGGCACAGCAACTTTCCGCTGGTACGTCGAGTGGACATGAACCACCAGCCCAAAGGCGCAGTGTTTTCGCAGCCACTGCTTCAAGCTATTCAAGAACGGGTGGCTCGTGGCGAACAGTGCATGATTTTGCTCAACCGGCGCGGCTATGCCCCCGTGCTGCAATGTAGCGACTGCGACTGGAAGAGCGAATGCACCCACTGCAGCGCCTACCGTGTGTTCCACAAAATCGACCGCACCTTGCGCTGCCACCACTGCGGCTTTACCGAGCGGGTGCCGCGCCACTGCCCCGCCTGCGGCAACCCCGACATCCGGCCGCTTGGGCGCGGTACCGAACAACTCGAAGAGCACTTGAGCGAACTGCTGCACGCCGTTGCGCGGCCCGATGGCTCGCCGGTGCGCGTGGCGCGCATCGACGCCGACACCACCCAGAAAAAAGGCACGCTGGAATCGCAATTGGCATCAGTCCATGCGGGCGATGTGGACGTGCTGGTGGGCACCCAAATGATTGCCAAAGGCCACGACTTTCGCGGCATCACGCTGGTGGCGGCGCTCAACCCGGATGGCGCCTTGTTTTCCAGCGACTTTCGTGCGCCCGAGCGGCTCTTCAGCCTGCTGCTGCAAGCTGCTGGGCGTGCGGGCCGCAGCCCAGACCTGAGCGCACAAAGTGAAATGTGGGTGCAAACCCACCACCCCCAACACCCCTTGTATGCGGCCCTCAAAGCGCACAACTACCCTGAATTTGCGCGCCAGCAGCTCGCCGAACGTGAGCAGTCCGCCCTGCCCCCGTTCAGCTACCAAGCGCTGCTGCGTGCAGACGCCCGTACCCAAGAAGTGGCCCAAGGCTTTTTAAGTGCAGCAAGGCTTGCGGCCACCCAGTTGCCCGCGGCAGAACACGTCAGCTGCTTCGCCGCAGTGCCCCTGACCATCCAGCGGGTGGCCAATGTGGAGCGGGCGCAAATGCTGCTCGAAAGCACTTCTCGCACCGCCTTGCAACACCATTTGTCCCAGTGGCACAGCCTGCTGCACGCCCTTAAAAAAGACCCTGCACACAAAGGCGTGATCCGCTGGGCGGTGGATGTGGATCCGCTGGCGATATGAGCTTAGTTGTCCTGATAGACCATTGAGCGCGAGCTAAGAAACGCCTACCAACGCCACCACACCCGAAAACGTCAAAAAAGCCAAGGCAGTGGTCACCAAAATAATTTGGGCAATGCGGCCGTTGTTGGCGCCATAACGCTCGGCCAGCATGGATACATTGCTGGCGCTGGGCAGGGCTGCCACCAACACCATGGCAGTAAAAGCGGGTATGGCCAACGGCAAGCCCCACTGAATCACAGTGGCGCCCACCACCAGCACCAAAAGGGGGTGTAAAAAAAGCTTAAACCCCACCACCGGCAGGTAGTCCATCACCTTGAGCGGCTGCGAGCGGGCTTGCATTTGGGCGCGCGCCAGCACCGCGCCTATGGTGAACAAAGCCGTGGGCGAAGCCGCATCGGCGAGCAGCCAAATGGTTTTGCCCCAAGGGTCGGGCAACTCCCACTCGATGTAAGACACCACCCCCCCAAGCAAAATGGACCAAGGCAAGGGGTTGACCAGCATGCCTTTGAAGGATTTGCGCAAGGCGGACCACAAGCCCTCTTGACCTGCGCCGTCCAACCGTGACAAGCCAATGCATAAAGAAGTGGTGAACACCATGTCCACCAAAATCGTCACGATGATGGGGCCCGCCGCCTGCGCACCCAGCAAGGCCACCAGCAACGGCACGCCCATAAAACCGGTGTTGGAAAAAGCAGCTACCAAGGCCCCAAATGACGCGTCGTTCCAGCGGATCCGCGGGCTCAAGCTCATGGCCACCGCAAACAGCACCATGAGGGTGGCGCACAGCAACCATGTAAACAGCACCCCCACGTCCAACAACTCCGCAATAGGGNNCAGCAAAAATCACCATGATGGTGGCGCACAGCAGCCATGTGCACAGCACCCCCACATCCAGCAACTCCGCTATGGGGGTGGTGGCGCCAAACCTAAAAAGCATGCAGGGCAAAGCAAAAAACAGCACAAAGCCGTTCAGCCCGCCAATGGCCTCCAGCGGCAACCACCGCAGGCGCGCAGCTGTAAAGCCGCACAAGACCAGCGCAAAAAAGGGAAACGTAACGGTCAAAATCTGCAGCACCCGCCAATTGTGGCCCAAAGGTGTTGGGGCCCAATGGGTGCATCAGAACCCCGCACTGAGCCGCATATGGAGCCCATTGGCTTTGGTTGGGGGTGGCTATGATCAGTCAGAACTTTTGCGGTTCTTCTACGCCAACTCTTCTCCCGCCCACCCTAAAACCCTGCATCAAGCCCTCATGTCTTTCCTCACTGCAGGTTTAAATCTGGCCCAACAAGATGCGGTCAATTGCCTTCATGGCCCCTGCCTGGTGCTTGCGGGTGCTGGCTCCGGCAAGACGCGAGTGATCACTCACAAAATTGCACGGCTGATTCAAACCGGTATGCCTGCGGCGCAAGTAGCGGCCATTACCTTCACCAACAAGGCCGCCGCCGAAATGCGCGAGCGGGCCCAAAAACTCATTGGCAAAGCCGCCAAAGAGGTGCGAATTTGCACCTTCCACGCCCTGGGCGTGCACCTGTTGCGCGCTGACGGCCAGGCCGTGGGGCTAAAGCCGCAGTTTTCGATTTTGGACACCGACGACGTCACGCGCATCTTGAAAGACGCTGGTGGTACCACCGATGCCGCCACCGCCCGAAAGTGGCAATGGACCATCAGTTTGTGGAAAAACATGGGGCTGAATGCCGAGCAAGCCTTGGCCCAAGCCCAAGACGATGAAGCGCAACTGGTGGCCCGCATCATGTCGCGCTACCAAGAGCGCTTGTTGGCCTACCAAGGCGTGGACTTTGACGACCTGATTGGCCTGCCCCTTAAATTGCTGCAGCAGCACGAGGAGGTGCGCAGCAAATGGCAACAGCAGTTGCGCCATATTTTGGTGGACGAGTACCAGGACACCAACGCTACCCAGTACGAACTGCTCAAACTGCTGATAGGCGGGGCTGGCAACCTGACCGCCGTGGGCGACGACGACCAATCCATCTACGGCTGGCGTGGCGCCACCCTGGATAACCTGAAAAAACTGCCCACAGATTTCCCCAACCTTCAGGTCATCAAGCTGGAG
Source organism: Hylemonella sp. UBA2468 (assembly GCA_002342165.1). Lineage (GTDB taxonomy): Bacteria > Pseudomonadota > Gammaproteobacteria > Burkholderiales > Burkholderiaceae_C > Hylemonella. The sequence continues at coordinate 23 of DDPM01000053.1, read as the reverse complement.
CAAAACTACCGCTCCACCAGCGC
>DDPM01000150.1 GCA_002342165.1 Hylemonella sp. UBA2468 | reverse complement strand
GCTTAAGGCAGGGTAGGGCGGTTTGGGGTTGTTCAGGTAGGCTGCGTCCGATGAAGGCAGGTCAATTTTGGAGGGTGGAGTCTGATTCGGGGCGGCGCTGGCTTGTGTGGTGTTGGGTGCAGTATTTGTTGCAGTGACCGCAGCGATGGCAGGGGTTGCTGCCTGAGGAACTGTGAAGTTAGACCCCGCTTCACTTGGGGGCGTTGCCAGTAAGGGCGGCGACACTTGCGTAATTGATGGGGTGGCGGGTGGTTTTGTAAAAACTGGAGAGGCTGTGGGCGGCGCTCTATCTACAAGCGTTGGCGTTAAAGGCTTGGGCGCGGGAGGGCCTGATTTTTCAGGAGAGGCTAAAGGCTCTTGGGCGGCAATCAGCATGACAGGCGTCACCACCTCCTCTATGTGACCCACCAAGCGCCCCATCAAGCCCGCTTGAAATGCCCACAATCCCACGCCATGCAGGGCCAAAATAAAAGTCAACCATAAGACTCGTTGCAGGAATTGCGGCATCTTCAGGCCCTCAAGCTCAATAACTCAATCGCTCAGGTCGAATTTCTTGCAAGATGGTGGTGGCTATTTCTTCAATGGATTTGGTGGTGGTGGACAGCCACCGAATGCCTGAGCGGCGCATCATGGATTCGGCAGCGGCGACCTCATTGCGGCAGTTTTCTAAAGCAGCGTAGCGAGAATTAGGGCGGCGCTCGTTGCGAATTTCGCTCAAACGCTCGGGCTGAATGGTCAGTCCAAACAATTTGGACTTGTGCGGAACCAAAGCCGTAGGCAACTGAAAACGTTCAAAATCTTCAGGAATCAGCGGGTAGTTTGAAACTTTCAAACCATACTGCATCGCCAAGTAAAGTGATGTGGGTGTTTTGCCGCTGCGGCTCACCCCCACCAAAATCACATCGGATTGTTCTAAATCGGTGTTGGTTTGGCCGTCATCGTGCAACAAAGAAAAATTAATGGCTTCAATGCGGTCGTGATAGGCCTTGCTTTTGCTGACATCACTAAACCGCCCAATGCGGTGGTTGGAGCGAATGCCCAGCTCCTGCTCCAAAGGGTGCACAAAAGTTGCAAACATGTCCATCAACTTGCCCTGAGCGGTTTCAACGATGACATTGAGCACGTCATCGTTGGCCAGGGTGGTAAAGATGACGGGGCGTTGAGGGTCGGTTTGGGCGGCATGGTTGATTTGTCGAACCGCCTCATGCGCCTTTTCAACAGTGTCTACAAAGGGAAGACGAACATGGTGCAACGGCATTTCAAACTGGGCCAAGATAGCATTGCCAAAGGTTTCGGCGGTGATTCCTGTGCCGTCTGAAACAAAAAATACGGTGCGCAGGGCTTGTGTAGAACTCATGACGAGCAAGCTTACAATAATCGATGCAAACCACATTTTCATGGCCACCTGCGACCCACATTTACAACGAAAAAGTCGCCAACACCCTCTGGAGCTGGGTGTTGCCCACAGTTTTTTAACTTCCGGAGTCTCCCCATGTCAGCACTTTTCAGCGCGACCGCCCTGGTCGTCCCGTTTGAACATTTAAGAATGACCGACGTCGAGGCTGTTGGCGGTAAAAACGCCAGTCTCGGCGAGATGATTTCCCAGCTGCCGCAGGGCGTTCGGGTGCCCACCGGATTTGCCACCACCGCTCACGCATTTAGGGAGTTTCTCAAAGCCGGCAATCTGGGCGCACGCATCAACTCCAAACTGGCGGCCCTGGATGTAGAAGACGTTCGAGCTTTGGCCGCAGTTGGCGCTGAAATTCGCGCCATGGTGGAAGCTCAGTCGTTTCCGGCTGAGCTGGAGCAAGCGATTCGAGAGTCCTTTCAAAAGCTGAGCTCCGAAAACGAGGGGGCCTCTTTTGCCGTTCGGTCATCTGCCACTGCCGAAGACTTACCCGACGCCTCGTTTGCGGGTCAGCAAGAAACGTTTTTGAACGTGTCGGGTATTGACACGGTATTGCACAAAATCAAAGAGGTGTTTGCCTCGTTGTACAACGACCGCGCCATCAGCTACCGCGTGCACAAGGGCTTTGCCCATGCCGACGTGGCACTTTCTGCCGGTATCCAGCGCATGGTCCGCTCCGATTTAGGTGCTGCGGGCGTGATGTTCACCATAGACACAGAGTCGGGCTTTGAAGAGGTGGTGTTCATTACCTCCAGCTACGGATTGGGTGAAACCGTGGTGCAGGGTGCGGTCAACCCCGACGAGTTTTATGTGCACAAGCACAGCCTCAGAGTCGGAAAGCGCGCTGTGATTCGCCGTAACTTGGGCTCCAAACTGTTGCAAATGGTGTTTGCCTCCCCCGAAGAACAAGCGTCTTCTGGCAAATTGGTCAAAACCGTGGACTTACCTGCTGAGCTGCGCAACCGTTATTCATTAACCGATGCAGATGTGGAGCAATTGGCCCAATATGCTTTGGTGATTGAGCAGCATTACGGTCGCCCTATGGACATTGAGTGGGGTAAAGACGGCCAAGACGGACAGTTGTACATCCTGCAGGCTCGCCCCGAAACCGTCAAAAGCCAAAGCAATGGCTCAGAGCAGCGCTACAAACTCAAAGGCCGTGGCACCGTGTTGGCTGAGGGTCGTGCCATTGGACAAAAAATTGGTACAGGCCCCGTGCGTTTGGTGCAAAACGTGAGTGAAATGGATACGGTGCAAGCTGGCGATGTGCTGGTGACCGACATGACCGACCCCAACTGGGAGCCGGTGATGAAGCGGGCCAGCGCCATTGTGACCAACCGTGGCGGCCGTACTTGCCACGCCGCCATCATTGCCCGCGAATTGGGTATTCCGGCGGTGGTGGGCTGTGGAACTGCCACCGAGACCTTGAAAGAAGGCACCTTGGTGACCGTGAGCTGCGCTGAGGGAGACACCGGTTACATTTATGACGGCCTTTTGGAAGCCGAAGTGACCGAAGTGCAGCGTGGCGAAATGCCCGACATTCCTGTCAAGATCACCATGAACATTGGCAACCCGCAGTTGGCTTTTGACTTTGCGCAGTTGCCCAACCATGGCGTGGGGTTGGCGCGTTTGGAATTCATCATCAACAACAACATTGGTGTGCACCCCAAAGCCATTTTGGATTACCCCAATGTGGATCCAGAACTTAAAAAAGCCGTGGAGTCTGTGGCTCGTGGACATGCATCGCCCCGCGCGTTTTACGTGGACAAGGTTACCGAAGGTGTGGCCACTATTGCCGCAGCCTTCTGGCCCAAGCCCGTGATTGTTCGTTTGTCGGACTTCAAGAGCAACGAATACCGCAAACTCATTGGCGGCAGCCGCTATGAGCCCGAAGAAGAAAACCCCATGCTGGGCTTCAGGGGCGCTGCACGCTACCTGAGCGCAGACTTTGCTGAGGCGTTTGCCATGGAGTGCCAGGCCATGCGCCGTGTGCGAGAGGACATGGGCCTAACCAATGTGGAGCTGATGGTGCCTTTCATCCGAACCTTGGGGCAAGCGCGCAAGGTGATCGATTTGCTGGGCAAGCACGGCTTAAAGCGTGGCGAAAACGGCCTCAAAATTGTCATGATGTGCGAGGTGCCCAGCAACGCCATCTTGGCCGATGAGTTTTTGGAGTATTTCGACGGCTTCTCCATCGGCTCCAACGACCTGACCCAACTCACCTTGGGACTGGACCGCGACTCTGGCTTGGAATTGCTGGCTGCTGACTTTGATGAGCGCGACCCCGCTGTAGAAGCCATGGTGAAGCGTGCCATTCAAGCCTGCTTGAAGCAAAACAAGTACGTGGGCATTTGTGGTCAAGGCCCCAGCGACCACCCAGACTTTGCCAAATGGCTGGTCGAGCAGGGCATTACCTCCATGTCGCTCAACCCTGACTCCGTGGTTGAAACTTGGCGGACTCTAGCTGCCGGTTAATGAGCGACGGCCCAATAAGATTGGTTGACGCTTGACCACCAGCAGGGCGCAAGTACTTTGATACGCGTAGCCCTTCTGGTATTTTGGTTTTTGGCGACGCTGGGCGGTATTTACTTTGCGCGTGACCTCAATGGCCTAGTAGAAGGTTGGCACCTGGGTTATTGGTTTGCGGCCCAAGGCGGAGTGCTGTTGTTTATGGCTATCGTGTTGTCTTACGCCGTTTTGGCGAGACGCCACCAGGCTGATGACGCCGCCGCCATGACTTTTGCCCCCTTGGCCTATAAATCCTACAAGCGGCGGATTCACCGCAACTTTGCGATCTACACGGTTGGATTGCTCTGCTTTTTAGGGGCAATGGCCTTTGCGGAGCAGTGGGGTTTGCCAAAATCCTGGATGGGAGCGGTGTTTTTATTCGTCACCGTCGTGCTTTATGCCGCCATAGGCTTGAAATGCCGCACTGCGGATGTAGAAGAATATTACGTTGCGGGCAGGCGTATTCCTGCCTTTTACAACGGCATGGCTACCGCGGCCGACTGGATGAGTGCGGCGTCATTCATCAGTTTGGCTGGCGGTCTGTATTTGCAGGGTTTTTCCGGTTCTGGTGGTCAGCCAGGCGGCTTGGCCTATGTGCTGGGCTGGACCGGCGGGTTTTGTTTGGTGGCATTGTTGGTAGCCCCTCACATAAGAAGCCTCAAGCTCTACACGATTCCTGATTATTTTGCCCACCGCTACGGAGGCATTTGGCCCAGACGCGTCGCAGCTTTGGCCACGGTGGCGTGCTCTTTTACCTACGTGGTCGCTCAAATTTATGGTGTAGGTCTCATCACCTCCCGCCTAACGGGGGTGCACTTTGAAATTGGAATTTTGTTGGGGCTGGGCGGGGTACTGGTGTGTTCGTTTTTAGGCGGCATGCGCGCCGTGACCTGGACGCAGGTGGCCCAGTACGTGGTGATGATTTTGGCTTTTTTAATTCCGGTCTCGTGGTTGGCTTACAAGCAATTGGGAAATCCGGTAGTGCCTTGGGTCTACGGTAAGCAGTTGGACCGAATTTCTCAGCTCGAACGTAAGTTGATGGAATCACCAGCTGAGCAGCAGGTGATTGAAATCTATGCCAAGCGGGCCAAAGAATATGAAAAGAAGTTGGCCGATGTGGCGCAAGCACTGGAGACGGATCGCGCTTATTTAAAGTATCGGGTCAAGGCCCTGATGGACTTGCGGGCCTCCTCTGAGGACATTGAGGCCGCGCGCCGAGAGCTTGCTTTGTTGCCTAAAACCACGGCCGCCGCCCAAGAACTTTGGACGCGCGCTAAGGAAGAAAGCCTCAGCCGAGCCAAGCCTCTTGCAGGCATGCCGCCCCATGTGCAAGCGTTTGCTGGGCAACCTGAGGGATCTGCCCAAGAACAAGATCAATTCACCAGCTCCAGAAACAACTTCATCGCCTTGGTGTTTTGTTTGATGTTGGGCACTGTGGGCCTGCCGCACCTCTTAACCCGCTTTTACACCACGCCCTCTATTTCAGAGGCCAGAACTTCTGTGGCTTGGTCACTGCTTTTCATTGGGCTTTTGTACATGGCCGCACCTGCATTGGCGGTGTTGGTGAAGTGGGAGGTGATGAGTCAGTTGGTCGGGCAAGACATCACCGCCTTGCCTGCTTGGATGGCGCAGTGGTCTCGGGTCGATGGGTCATTGATATCGTTTGCCGACGTCAATGGCGACAGCCGCTTGCAGTTTTCTGAACTGAAGCTGGGCGCCGACATTTTGATGTTGGCCACCCCCGAAATTGCAGGCTTGCCTTATGTGGTGTCGGGCTTGGTAGCAGCCGGGGGCTTGGCCGCCGCCTTGTCTACCGCCGATGGTTTGTTGCTTACCATTGGCAATGCGCTATCGCACGATCTGGCCTACCAAGGCCGAACAGATTCCAATTACCCCATGAAGCGCGTCATGCTTTCTAAGTTTGCATTGCTGGTGGTGGCTTTGATCGCGGCTTACTTTGCAGCACAAAAGTCAACAGGTATTTTGAATTTGGTCACCGCTTCTTTTTCTTTTGCGGCAGCTGCCTTTGTGCCCGCCTTAATTGCTGGGTGCTGCTGGCCGCGGGCCACACGCGCAGGCGCCTTGGCGGGCATGTGGGTGGGTATGGGGGTGACTTGCTTTTACATTGCCATCAATATGCCCTGGGTCAGGCAATACTGGAGCCTTGAGGGCAGCGGTTTATGGTGGGGGATTCAGCCCGTTTCTGCCGGTGTATTCGGGGTCGCATTGGGCACCTTGGCCTTGCTGGCCGTCAGTTGGCTCACCCCAAACCCCATCGAGCGCACTGAGCCTGACGGTCAATATACATAGCGCGTATATAATTTACGGTTTTTCTTGCCACACTCCATGTTGACGCTGGGGGTGGCTTTCACCGCTGTGCGGGATATCCACAAGGAGTTTGAATGCGTCACTATGAAATCGTTCTCATGATCCATCCGGATCAAAGCGAGCAGGTCACGGCCATGCTCGACCGCTACAAGGCCATGATTGTGGCCGGTGGCGGCAAAATCCACCGTATTGAAGACTGGGGTCGTCGCCAGATGACCTACATGATCAATAAGCTGGCCAAAGCCCATTACCTGTGCATCAACATTGAAGCCGGCCAGGCGGTGATGGCCGAGCTGGAGCACGCCTTCAAGTTCAACGACGCGGTGCTGCGCCACTTGACCGTATCCAAGAAGAAGGCCGAAACCGGCCCATCTTCGATG
>DDPM01000175.1 GCA_002342165.1 Hylemonella sp. UBA2468 | reverse complement strand
CAACAAATGGAAGAACTGGGCTCAGGCTTTTACCTTGCCATGCATGATCTGGAAATTCGGGGTGCGGGTGAAGTGTTGGGCGAAAATCAAAGCGGCAACATGTTGGAAGTGGGCTTTCAGCTTTACAACGAAATGCTCAGCGAAGCAGTGCGCTGCCTCAAAGAGGGCAAAGAGCCGGATCTGCTCTCGCCCATGAGCGTCACCACCGACATCAACCTACACGCCCCTGCCCTGCTGCCTGATGACTACTGTGGCGACGTGCATATGAGGCTGAGCTTTTACAAAAAGCTCGCTACCGCGAAAAATACCGAGCAAATTGACGCGCTGATGGAGGAAATGGTGGACCGCTTTGGCAAGCTACCTACCCAAACCCAAACGCTGATTGATGTGCATCGCTTGCGCGTCATCAGCCAGCCTTTTGGTGTTACCAAGGTTGACGCCGCACCGCACCTGATCACTCTCACCTTCAAAAAAGACGCTCCGGTAGACGCCATGCGGGTGATGGAGCTGGTCCAAAAAAACCGGCACATCAAGCTGGCGGGCAATGAAAAGCTGCGGATTGAGCGCGAGCTGGAAGACCCTAAAGCCAGGGCTCATTTGGTGCGGGATGTATTGAGGAGTTTGGGCAAGCCTTAAAAATTAAAGGGAGTGGCCACCAAAGGCAGCTCATCTAGCTTTGCACGTGCCTCGCACCAAGTATGGTGATAATAGCCAAGCGTCACGGTAAATTGGCGCATGCCTGAACTAAAAAAATAGGCTTAAAAGCTCAAAAAGCCTCAAGTCTGGAGGGTGACCAAACCAACTCCACCATGGCCTTGACCAACTCGCGTCGTGCCAATTGCTCTGCTTTTTTGAAATGAGCCACAGGTTTAAATGGTAAGCCCGTGGCTGCAATGAATTGCTGAAACTGGGGTTGATGAAGGTATGCCCGGTCGTCCTATCTCAAGAAGACCCAAGGGATGAAAACAGGTCAGATTTTTTATGGTCATGGCTTACTATTTAAATCAGTTCATCTCAGGAGCAACAAGTTTTACCGTTGGAAAGTAACTCCCATAGCGCCGGACATCTCGAGTGAGCACAGGGTAGCCCGATACAGCAGCATGTGCACCGATAAAAAAGTCTGCAAGCACATTGCTTTTGGTTCCGCCTTGGCGGCGGTATGGCACAAAGGCTTTGCTTGCCAAAAACAAAGCGGGCTTAGGTATCTCAACCACCGGGATCTGCAAAATAGCCAATGTGTCGTCAAGCGACTCAACAGTTATAAATGTCAGAGAAAGTTCGGCGTAAATGACAGGGTTGATCACCAAACGGTAAATTTGGGCCTGGGCACGCAATTGGGAAATAGACCACTCGGCCCAAGTGGGATCGTTTGTAAGCACGTCCACCAGCACGTTGGTATCTACCAGCATGAGATGTCCTGCTCAGCCGCGCAGTAAGGCCATTAGGTCTTTCGTATTCCAAGCCACATCAGCCTTACCGCGGGCAGCTTCAAACCGGTCTAGCTGGTGCTTAGTCTTGCGTCCGGCTTGGTCGTGGTCAGCTTTGTGAAGAACAACTTCGCCTTGACGGTTAACTGCAAAGTCGATTGCGCTGCCCGGGGTTAAGCCCATAGCGTCTCGGATTGGCTTTGGAATAGTGACTTGGCCTTTGACAGTAATAGTGGTACTCATCAAATCTCCATCGAATTCTTACTGTATTTTACGTTGGTAATACATACAATTCAACGCGCTGTTCGTCTGCAAGTGGCATGAAAGCTAAGCCTAGATAATGAAGCTATGACCATCTTCACCAAGCTCGCCGCTGAATTGAACATTCAAGGCTTTACCCCGCCATTGAATCTGCGCGACTTCAAGCTGATTGCCTTTGACATGGACTCCACGCTTATCAACATTGAGTGTGTTGATGAAATTGCAGATGCAGTGGGCCGCAAGGCTGAGGTGGCCGCCATTACCGAAGCAGCGATGCGCGGTGAAATCACAGACTTTAAGGACAGCTTGCGGCGCAGGGTCAACCTGCTCAAGGGCGTCACGCTGGCTGACCTTGAAGCGGTCTACCGAGACCGGCTGCAACTCAACCCCGGTGCCACGGAACTGGTGCAAGCCTGTAAAACTGCGGGGCTCAAAGTGCTGTTGGTCAGTGGGGGCTTTACGTTTTTTGCAGATCGAGTGTGCGAACGGCTGGGCATTGATTTCAGCCGCGCCAATGTGTTGGAAATGACGCCGCCTGCGATGGAAGCTCCAGGAGTACCAGGAGCTTCGCTTGAATCTCAACTCACAGGCCAATTGGTCAACCAGCCTTGGGGCGATATTTGTGATGGGCTTGAAAAACAGCGCATGCTGTTGCAAACCTGCGAAGAATTGAACATCACCCCCGAACAAGCCATTGCGGTGGGCGACGGCGCCAATGACCTGCCCATGATGCACACCTGCTCGCAAGCAGGTGGACTGTCGGTGGCGTTTTATGCCAAACCCAAGGTGCGTGAGCAGGCGATGGTATCCATAGAGTCGGGCGGCTTGGACCGGCTGCTGGAAGTGTTTAGGCCCAGCCATTAGTGCTATACGAGCCGCCCAAACCCGCATATCCACCAAGCGATTCGANNGAACAAGCCATTGCGGTGGGCGACGGCGCCAATGACCTGCCCATGATGCATGCCTGCTCTCAAGCAGGGGGGCTATCTGTAGCTTACCATGCAAAGCCCAAGGTGCGCGATCAAGCAATGGTCTCCATAGAAATTGGTGGCCTCGAGCGGTTACTTGAAATCTTAAAAACGTAGTACTTTCACTGCAAAGTCAAGTACTGCGTTGTCGAACGGCCTCGTACAGGCACACGCCACTGGCCACCGACACATTGAGGCTTTCCACAGCGCCTTTCATAGGCAGGCGCACCAACTCGTCACATGTTTTGCGGGTCAATTGGCGAATGCCTTCGCCCTCAGCACCCAGCACCAAAGCCACAGGACCCTGAAGATCGACTTCGTAGAGGGTTTTGGGCGCGTCTTCGCTGGTACCAATGCACCATATATTTCGCTCTTTAAGCTCGTTGAGGGTTCGGGCTAAATTGGTCACCATAAAGTAGGGCACGGTCTCGACAGCACCNNAGCGCCACTGGCCACTTTGGCTACCGTAGCGTTTACGCCTACAGCATGGTCTTTAGGAGCAATCACGGCGTGCACCCCAGCGCCGTCGGCCACCCTCAGGCAAGCGCCTAGGTTGTGGGGGTCGGTCACGCCATCCAACACCAACAGCAAGGCGGGCTCGGTCAGGGATTCCAGCAGTTCGTCTAGAGAATGCACCTGTGGCAAAGGTTCCACACGTGCCGCAACGCCTTGGTGTCCATGGCTACCAGAAAGCTTGGCAATGCGCAGGGCGTCGGCCTCAATGAGGCGCACACCGGCCTCTTGCGCCTTGGCCACAAACTGCCGCATGCGGGCATCGCGGCGCGTAGGCTCAAAGTAAATTTCAACAATCGATTGAGGAGCGGTTTTCAAGCGCACCCCCACGGCATGAAAACCGAAGAGAACTTTGGGGGATGACATGAACAGATTATCGCAAGCGACCGGCTTCCACCGTGAGGTGTCGCTCACAGCGAGATGCCACACCCGGATCGTGGGTCACCACAAGCAAGGTCGTCCCCAACTCACGGTTAAGGTCCATCATCAAGGCCATGATGGTTTCACCTGTGGCAAAGTCCAGACTGCCAGTGGGTTCATCTGCCAGCAACACCTGAGGTTGGGCGACAAAGGCACGCGCCAAGGCCACCCGCTGTTGTTCACCTCCCGACAAGACTTTGGGGTAATGGGACATTCGCTGACCTAAACCCACACGCCCCAACATGTCAGCAGCTGTACGCCGCGCATGTCGGTGGCCGGCCAACTCCAGAGGCAGCATAGCGTTTTCCAAGGCGGTCAAATGTCCCAATAGCTGAAAACTCTGAAACACAAAGCCCATTTTTCGCGCTCGTAAGGCGGCTCGGGCATCCTCGCTCATGTCAAAAATGTCATGTCCGTCTAATTTCACTGTGCCGGATGTGGGGGTATCGAGCCCGGCGATGATGGACAGCAAAGTACTCTTGCCCGAACCTGAGGCTCCGACAATGGCCACCGTTTGACCGGCAGGGACCTCAAACTCAACATCGCGCAAAATATCAAGCGTTCCAGTGGAGTCTGTGACCGACTTGCAGACCTTCTCCACGGCAATGATGATCTCTGACATAAGGCTTTCTTTGTTTCAACGCTACTGTATCGCGGCTCTGACGCTGCTGTGGGCCCTGGGGTCGCCCCTATTTGCGCTTGCACAAAGCACTACTCCACAAGCCACGATTGTCGTGCTTGGTGACTCTTTAAGTGCCGAGTATGGTCTTGAACGCGGCACCGGCTGGGTGGCCTTACTGGCCAAACAAGCGCCCAAGCACCGCGTGGTGAACGCCAGCATCAGCGGCGACACCACTTCGGGAGGCCTCAGCCGTCTGCCCAGCGTGCTCAGCCAACACCGCCCCCATGTGGTGGTGATTGAACTGGGCGCCAATGACGCACTGCGGGGCTTATCTTTAAACGCCACCCAAGACAATCTCACTCGGATGGTGATCGCCGCACAACAGTCCGGTGCGCGCGTGCTGCTGTTGGGGATGCAGGTGCCGCCCAACTACGGGCCCGATTACACCCAAAAATTTGCAGCTTTATTTAAGCAGGTCGCGCGCTCCCAAAACGTGCCCTTGGTGCCCTTTTTTCTGCAGGGTGTGGCAGATGCGCCTGACGCTGCGCAGTTGTTTCAGGCCGATCGCATCCACCCCAATGCATCAGCCCAAGCGCGCATGCTGCATAACGTATGGCCTGAACTTCAAAAATTGTTGCCCCGATGAGCCTTAAATCGATGTCAGCCAACGAAGTCGTGGCGCGCTTGGATGAATTTGAAACCATCATTGACGCTCGCAGTGAAGACGAGTACGCCCTTGACCGCCTGCCCCATGCCTTGAACTGGCCGACCTTGAACAACGCAGAACGCATTGAGGTGGGCACCCTTTACAAACACAACGCGTTTGAAGCTAAAAAACTGGGTGCAGCCTTAGCGGCACGTAACATCAGCCAACATATTCAGCAACAGGTGATGGACAAGCCTAAATCTTGGCAACCCCTGGTGTATTGCTGGCGTGGCGGCAAAAGAAGTGGCTCTTTGGCTTTGGTCTTGAGTGAAATTGGGTTTAAGGTGACCCTGATCGAAGGGGGCTACAAAGCGTTTAGACAAGCCATGGTGCAAGACTTGCTTCAGAAAGTGCAGCACTTTTCTTGGCACGTGGTGTGTGGCACCACGGGGTCCGGAAAAACCCGTTTGTTGCAAGCCCTGGCCCAAGCAGGTGCACAGGTGCTGGATTTGGAGGCATTGGCCCACCACCGCAGCTCGGTACTGGGTGCTTTGCCTGGCATTGCGCAACCGTCTCAAAAACAATTTGACATGCGCATTTGGAATGCCCTGCGCTCCTTAGACCCGACAAAACCTGTGTTTGTGGAGAGTGAGAGCAAAAAGGTGGGCAATGTGGCTGTACCTGAGGCCCTGATTTTGGCCATGCGAAGAGCTCCCTGCCTGAACTTAGAGCTCCCTTTAGAAGAGCGTGTGGGTTTGCTTATGGAAGACTACGAACACTTCGTCCTCAATATCGATGTCTTTTGTGAACGGCTTAAAACCCTGATCCCCTTGCGCGGCAAGGAGGTGGTGCAACGGTGGGTGCAACAAGCTCAGCAGGGGCAACTCGATACCGTAGTGCGCGAGCTGCTCATCAGCCATTACGACCCGGTGTACCTGCAGTCCATGCAACGCAACTTTGCTCAATTTGACCAAGCCCAAGTGCTGACGCCCCAAAACCGCTCACAAGAGGCCATGGCAGAGCTGGCCCAGCGCCTCACCAACCAAAAGCTGATCAGCGAAACGCCAAATTAAAAGCTTGGTCCAAATCGGCTTGTAGGTCTTTCACGTTTTCAAAACCAGTTGAAAACCGCAACACATGGCCACGTTGCAGGTGCTCAGGCCATGCCTCTCGCATCGTTTGCAACTGATAAGGCACCACCAAGCTGACCGGCCCACCCCAGCTGTAGCCTATTTTGAAGAGCTTTAAGCTGTTGCAAAAGGCATCTACTTGGTCTTGGCTGAATGAGCTGCTAAGGACCACACTAAACAATCCAGCTGCCAAATCTGTGCGCCCACACAGAGCCCGCCAGTGCTCATGCCCAGGTGAACCCAGCAGGGCCGGATGCAACACCTGCACCACCTGAGGGCGGTTTTGGCACCACTTTGCCAAGGCCCTTGCCGCTTGATCTTGCGCTCGGTAACGGAGCTCTATGCTGGGTAAAGAACGCAAGATGGCCTCAACATCGTTGCCGCCCACCCCCAGACCCAAGCGCATGTGGCTCAATTTGAGCTTGAGGTGTAAGGCAGGGTCTTGGGTGCTGATACTGCCCATCAAGACATCGCCACCCCCGCTAGGGTATTTGGTGAGCGCATGGGTGCTGATATCTACACCCCAATCAGGCTCCAGTGCAAAAGGCTCAAATGCCAACCCTGCCCCCCAGGTATTGTCTAAAGCGCAAGTCACACCGGCTTGTTTGCACAGGCGCACCAATTCGACTAGGTTCGGAAACTCCATGGTCACCGAGCCTGCAGCCTCCAACCACACCAACCGGGGTTTAGGGCCGATGCGTCGCTCCAAGTCACCGGGGTCCATGGGGTTATAGATTTGGTGCGTGATACCCCAGTTTTGAAGCTCGCCCTGTGCCAGAGCCTTGCTAGGGCCATAGCAGTTGTCAGGGATTAGCACTTCGTCGCCAGCCTTCAATAAGGCCAGGTTGACCGTAGCAATAGCCGACAGCCCGCTGGGCACCAACAGGCACTGGGCGCCACCCTCGAGCTCGCACAAACGCTCTTCCAGCAAAAACGTGCTGGGGGTGCCGTGCAAGCCGTAGGTATAGCTGGTTTTATCTTTCCAGTCGCTGGCCCTTAGGGCTTGCGCTGTTTGAAAGTAAATGGTGGACGCTTTGTAAATACCGGGCTGCGGCGCNNCAGACATGTCACACCTTCCACTTGGCTAGCAATTCATCAGGTTTCAGACGATCGTAGCCTTCAAATGGCTGGTGGATCCAAGGGCTGGTGGGCAAATGCTCTACAGAATAATCGGACTCAAAAGTCGATTTGCCCTTGGTCCAAATGACGGCACTTTTAAGCTCGACGATGGCAGGGTATTTGAGACGAAGCTCTTTGATCACAGCTTCCATGGTGAAGCCGGTGTCGGCCAAGTCATCTACCAACAAGACCTTACCTGCAATTTCGCCCCTGGGAGTGGTGATGTAACGGGCAATGTCGAGTTGACCCTGTTCGGTACCGCCATGAGCACGGTAGGAACTTGTGGACATGATGGCCAAAGGTTTATCAAAAATACGCGACAAAATATCACCCGGCCGCAACCCACCGCGGGCTAAACACAAAATGGTGTCGAACTCCCAACCCGAGCGGTATACCTTAATCGCCAGCTTCTCGATGAGGTTGTGGTATTCCACATAGCTCACATAAAGGTGTTTTCCGTCTTCGGTCAACATGTGGTCGCTCCTAATGGATAAGGCAATACAGGGTCAGGCAATAAAGGGGTGACGCATCATGATGGTGTGCTCCCGGTCTGGGCTGGTAGAAATGATGTGAATCGGCACACCCGTGACTTGTTCTATGCGCTGTAAATAAAAACGGGCATTGAAAGGCAACTGTTCGTAACGCGTCATGCCCACGGTGCTGTCGGTCCAGCCAGGCAAGGTTTCGTAAATGGGGATGCAGCGCGAAATGTCGTCTGCCCCCATGGGCAAGATGTCTATCTCTTCACCATCGAGTTCATAGCCGGTGCACAGTTGAAGTTCTTCAATGCCGTCTAATACATCAAGCTTGGTGATACACAAGCCACTGAGCCCATTGACCTGTGCTGAGCGTTTGAGCAATGCTGCGTCAAACCAGCCGCAACGGCGTGATCGGCCTGTGGTGGTGCCTTTTTCAGCGCCAACGGTGCTTAAGTGAAATCCCGGAGTGCCGGGTGTGGACCAATCGAGCTCAGTTGGAAAAGGACCGCCCCCGACCCGTGTGCAATAGGCTTTGGTAATACCCAAGATGTAATGAAGCAAGCCCGGGCCAACGCCCGAGCCAGCAGCGGCATTGCCCGCCACACAGTTGCTGGAAGTCACGTAAGGGTAGGTGCCGTGGTCCACATCCAGCAAGGTGCCTTGTGCGCCTTCAAACAACAGGTTGTGTCCATCGCGGTTGGATTGGTTGAGCTCACGCGACACATCGGCCATCATGGGCTTGAGAAGTTCTGCATGGCGCATGGCCTCGTCATACACCGGTTCGAATTGCACCAGACCTTCACGCAAATAAGGAAGAAGCGCGTGTGGAAACTCAAAGCTTTTGGAGTTCAAAAATGTGGTCAACACATGGTTGTGCAAGGTCAGCAACTCTTTAAGCTTGGTGGCAAAGCGCTCGGGATGCCTGAGGTCTTGCACCCGCAGGGCACGGCGAGCAATTTTGTCCTCATAGGCAGGACCAATACCGCGGCCAGTGGTACCAATTTTTTCGGTGCCGCCCTGTTCTCTGGCAGCTTCACGAGCTACATCCATCGCCGAATGGAAGGGCAAGATCAAGGGGCAGGCCTCACTGATACGCAGGCGCGACCTCACCTCAACACCGGCTTTTTCAAGACCCTCGATTTCTTCAAACAACTTGGCGGCTGACAAGACCACCCCATTGCCGATGTAGCACTTGATACCGGGTCGCATGATCCCGCTGGGAATCAAGTGCAACGCGGTTTTGACTCCGTTGATCACCAAGGTGTGTCCTGCGTTATGCCCACCTTGGAAGCGCACAACGCCTTGGGCACTCTCAGTCAGCCAATCGACCAGTTTGCCCTTGCCTTCGTCACCCCACTGGGTACCGACGACCACGACATTTCGACCTTGGGTTGTATTCATGAAAAAACTAAAAGTTAAAAAATCAAAGTTGGATCAGCTTCCACTCTCCGTCGATCTCGCGCAACTCGCGGTCGTAACGGAACTCATGGATTTCGCTCTCATGGCCCGGCAATACACAAACCACGGTTTCGCCCTGCCCACGCAACCTCACAATAGCTTGACGCAAAGTGCTGGACTTGTTCCACGGCGCGCGAATAGCCACACGCTCAGGCACCTCAGGCGCCAACCCCACCAAGGTTTTTAGATCCAGGCTAAAACCCACCGCAGGACGTTTGCGCCCAAACACCGCACCCACCTCGTCATACCTTCCACCGCGCAAAATAGCGTTATGCTGACCAGAAGCGAACACCGCAAAACGCAGTCCGCTGTAGTAGGTGTAGCCACTGAGGTCGGCCAAATCGAAGCTCAGCGAGGTATCAGGAAGGTGTTGGGCCAAGCACTTGAGTTGGCTCAAGGCCTGTTGCATAGAGGGTGAAGACGGCAAGACACGCTCCGCTTCTTCCAACACACTTGCATCTCCATAAAGCCTAGGCAGTACAGCTAAGGCATTGCGTGCACCGTTTGGCATATCCAAAGTGAGCCTTTGCAACCAAGTGCTGTCTTTGACAGACAAGGCTGTATGTATGTCAGCCATTGCCTCTGGCGACAAATTGAGCCCTTGCACCAAAGAATTGACCACACGTACATCGGCCACATCGAGGGTAACGTTCTTCACGCCCACAATCTGGAGGCTGTCAAGAGCCAGCTCTATGGCCTCCAAATCTGCCTCCATGCCAGTGTGGCCATAAATTTCGGCACCAAACTGCAAGGGCTCACGAGTAGCATGGGGGCTCGACGGGCGCGCATGCAGAACGGGACCGCAATAGCACATGCGGGTCACACCTTGGCGATTGAGTAAATGCGCATCAATGCGGGCCACTTGGGGGGTGGTGTCCGCTCGCAGCCCTAAGCTGCGGCCGGACAGCTGATCCACCAGCTTGAAGGTCTGTAAATTGAGTTCTTGCCCTGTTCCGGTCAGCAAAGACTCTAAATGCTCCAGCATGGGGGGCATGACCAGCTCGTAGCCATAGCATCTGGCCATATCGAGAAGTTCACGACGAAGTTCTTCGATGCGTCGCGCCTCAGACGGCAACACATCGGCAATGTGATCCGGCAGGACCCAAGCAGCCATGGAAATGGATGAAACAGTTACAAAAGCGTGGATTCTATCGGGCTACTTTTTGCCGCCCGCCGCGCTGCCTTGACCACGCATGACTTTGAAGAATTCAGAACTCGCTGGGTCGAGCACCATGACATCGCTCTTCTTGTTGAAGGTGGCCTTGTAGGCCTCCAGGCTGCGGTAGAACTGGGCAAATTGAGGGTCGCGTCCAAAAGCTTCGGCGTACAGGCGTGCCGCTTCGGCATCGCCCTCACCTTTGATTTTTTGAGCATCACGGTAAGCATTGGCCACAGTGACCTCGCGTTGACGTTCTGCATCAGCACGAATTTTTTCACCTTCAGCACCGCCCGTGGAACGCAGTTCGTTGGCCACACGTTTGCGCTCAGCTTCCATACGGCGGTACACCGACTCGGTGATGGCGTCCACATAATCTGCACGTGTGATGCGCACGTCCACCACGTCAATACCCCAAGGCTTGCCGCCACGGACTTTGTCGAGCACCTCACGCTTGACGTCGTCCATCAGGGCTTCACGCTTGAGCGACAACAAATCCTTGACGGTACGTTTGTTGATTTCTTCCTGAAAAGCATTCCGAACCACACGATTGAGCTGGCTGGCGCCGGCGCTCTCATTTAAACCCACATTGCGGATGTACTCCGTAGGGTCAGTGATGCGCCAACGCACGTACCAATCAATCACAACCCTTTGCTTTTCTGCAGTGAGCATGGGCTCAGTATCTGGACTGTCAAGGGTTAGAAGGCGCTTGTCCAAAAAGTTCACGTTTTGGAAAGGTGGTGGCAATTTGATATTAAGTCCCGGCTCGGTGATGACTTCTTTAATTTGACCCAGGGCATAGACCACCCCGAACTGTCGCTGGTCCACCACAAACAACATGGAACTGGCAAGTGCTAGCACAACCAGAAAAGAAGAAACTACAAATCCAATGCGGTTCATATGGGGCTCCTATCGGGTATCACGGTCGCGAGAACGGCCAGCATCGCGAGAGCGCAAATCTACTGGAGGATTCACTGGAGCGGGTGCTAGCGGCAGCATGGGGGCGGCACCAGATGGTGTCCCATTGGCATCTTGAGCCGAACTCAGCTGCATGATTTTGTCTAAGGGCAAATACAGCAAATTAGAGCCTTGATGCGTCTCTACCAATACCTTGGTGACATTGCTGTAAACCTGCTGCATGCTCTCTAAATACAAGCGGTCTCGGGTCACTTGAGGGGCTTTTTGGTATTCAGCCAAAACAGAGCGGAAACGCTGGGCATCACCTTGCGCCTGAGCCACAATGCGCGACTTATAGGCTTGGGCCTCTTCATTCAAGCGCGAGGCAGTACCTTGTGCCCTGGGAATCACATCATTGGCATAAGCCTCGGCTTCGTTTTTGGCACGCTCACGCTCTTGACCAGCCTTGAGCACATCGTCGAAAGCGGCCTGAACTTGTTCTGGTGGGCGCACGCCGCCTTGCTGCATGTTGATGCCAACCACCTCAATCCCGACTTTGTAACGATCCAAGATGTTTTGCATCAAAGCACGCACCCGTGGAGCAATTTGGTCACGCTCTTCAGACAAGGCCGCATCCATTTTCATTTTGCCCACCACCTCGCGAACAGCGGTTTCTGCCGCTTGCACCACCGCCTCAGCCGGGTTTTTGCTTTCAAACAAATACGCACGGGCGTCATTGAGGCGGTACTGCACTGCAAACTTGATTTCCACAATGTTTTCATCTTCGGTCAGCATGGCCGATTCGCGCAAGCCTGTTGCTTTGATGACGGTGTCGCGCCCCACATCCACAGATCGGATTTGGGTCACAAACACCAGCTCATGGCGTTGGATGGGGTAAGGCATGCGCCAGTTAAAACCCGCACCCACAGTCGATTTGTAGCTGCCGAACTGGGTAATGACGGCTTGCTGACCTTCTTGCACAATAAAAAAGCCCGTACCCAACCACACCAGTAAGGCAACTACTGCCACGACAATCAAGCCCAGTTTTGTCGTACGGGAGTTGGGGTTGAATCCACCACCAAAGCCGCCGGAGCCGCCTGAATCACCGCCCTGACCACCCGAACCACCACCTTGACGGCCTGATCCACCGCCAAGAGATCCAAAAAATCCACCCAGCTTACGATTGAAGTCGCGCCAAATTTCATCTAAATCAGGGGGGCCGGCATTAGGACGACGACCCTGGCCTTGCGGACTTTGGCCCTGTGGGTTCTGCCCAGGTGCACCAGCCTCTTGGGAGGGATCTTTGGGGGGGGTGGGCTCCCCAGCCCGCGGGGGAGTTTGATCGTCACTTCGGCCCCAGCGGGGATCGTTTAAGTTGAACATTCCCCGAATTCGGGTCAAAAGGATCGTTTTAGACATGGTGTGAAGTCTGACAGGTCTTCGTAAATAGGAATGGATTGTGCCCAAACCCTCAACAAAAGGTTAATAGGGTACTGAAAACTGGGCCAATAGGTGGGCGACTGACGAATTGGCCACAGGTGCTGGGTGCTCAGGATCTTCGGTGACGCGCTCTGCCAGCAACTGTCTGAGCACGGACAAACCGTCCCCTGATCGAGCACTTACAAACACTCGAGGCACCAAATCTCCGAGCAAGTTATACATATCGCGCCATACGCGGGGGCGGCGCTCTGGCTCCACCGCATCCATTTTGTTAAACACCAACACCATGGGAATATTTTGGGCACCAATTTCCTGCAATACGCTTTGAACCTGAACAATTTGCTCAGGGTAATCAGGGTTGGAGGCATCCACTACATGCAAAAGCAAATCTGCATCAACCGCTTCTTGCAAGGTGGCCTCAAATGCATCCACCAAGCCGTGCGGTAAATCTCGAATAAAACCTACGGTGTCCGATAAGGACACCGAGCGTCCAGCCTCTCCCAAATACAACTGACGCGTGGTGGTGTCTAGGGTCGCAAAGAGCTGGTCGGCCGCGTAGGTGCGCGCTTTAACCAAGGTATTGAACAAGGTGGATTTGCCAGCATTCGTGTAGCCCACCAAGGATATGTTGAAAGCAGAACGCCTCTCGCGTTTACGGCGCTGAGTGTGGCGCTGGCGCTTGACTTTGATAAGACGCTCTTTGGTGCGTTTAATGGACTCTCCAATCATGCGTCGATCCAACTCAATTTGGGTTTCACCGGGGCCGCCTCGCATGCCAATACCTCCAGCCTGCCGCTCCAAGTGCGACCACCTGCGCACCAAACGCGTGCTGAGGTACTGCAAACGCGCCAGTTCCACTTGTAACTTACCTTCATGGCTGCGAGCACGCTGCGCGAAAATTTGCAAAATCAGCATGGTGCGGTCGTTCACCGGCATGTCTAAGTGGCGTTCCAGGTTGCGCTGCTGGGCTGGGCTTAAGGCCTGGTCAAACAGCACTTCGCTCGCTCCGTGCTGCTGGGCCAGGAGTTTGATTTCATCCGCCTTGCCTGAGCCTATAAACAAAGCTGAATCAGGTGCTTTGCGCTTGCAAACCAGCCTGGCCACCGGCTTCAATCCCGCCGTTTCGGCCAACAACCCCAACTCTTCAAGGGTGGCGTCAAAGTGGGACAAGCCCAAATCAACGCCTACCAACAAGGTGGTGTTCGAAGCGGGTTGGGTAATCAGCGAGAAGCCTCAGGGGTTTCGGCAACCTCAGAGCCATCGGCAGGGCCATTGCTGAAGTTGACGGCACGGCCAGGCACGATGGTTGAAATGGCGTGCTTGTAGACCATTTGGGTCACGGTGTTGCGAAGCAACACAACATACTGGTCAAAAGATTCAATTTGGCCTTGCAGTTTGATACCGTTGACCAAGTAAATGGAAACGGGCACATGTTCGCGGCGCAAGATATTAAGGAAAGGGTCTTGCAAGAGCTGACCTTTGTTGGTATTCACGATATTTTCCGTGTTCAAAAAGTTAAGAAGCTGTTGAAGTTAACACAGTCAGCGGGGAGTCCCAAGACTTAGATCAGATATCCACACCATATTTGGGAAAAAGAGATTATTTTTTGTCCGCATAGGGGTTGTGAGAGGTTTTCATTTCAACGCGCAGTGGGGTTCCTGAAAGATCAAACTCTTTGCGAAATCGCCCTTCCAAAAAGCGCTTGTAAGAATCGGTCACATGCTCCAAAGAGTTTCCATGCACCACAATCACCGGTGGATTCATGCCACCTTGGTGTGCGTAACGCAACTTGGGCCGGAACATGCCGGAGCGCTTGGGCGACTGAAATTGCACGGCTTCGAGTAACAAACGCGTCAGCACCGGGGTAGGCATCTTGCAGAAAGCCGATTTGTGGGCTTGGGCAATAGACGTCCACACGGGGCCAAGTCCTTGGCGCTTGATGGCCGATATGAAATGCAGGTTGGCAAATTTCAAAAAGGCCAAGCGGGTTTCAATGGAGCGTTGCACCAGTTCTCGCTGGTAATTGTCTACCGCGTCCCATTTGTTAAGTGCCAACACCACCGCCCTGCCCGACTCCAAAACATAACCCGCAATATGGGCGTCTTGGTCGGTCACGCCTTGCGTTGCATCCAACAAGAGCAAGACCACATGGGCCGATTCAATGGCTTGTAAAGTTTTCACGACGGAGAACTTCTCAATGGCTTCAAACACCTTGCCTTTGCGACGCAGGCCTGCCGTGTCAATCAGCTCAAAGCGCTGGCCTTGCCGCTCAAAAGGCACACTGATGGCGTCACGCGTGGTACCCGGCAAGTCAAAAGCCACCAAACGCTCCTCCCCTAGCCAGGTGTTGATCAGGGTGGACTTCCCCACATTGGGCCTACCCGCCACCGCCAGCTTGATGACGTCGGGCGCTTCTATCTCAAGCTCGTCATCCACCTCCGGCAAGTGCAAGGGCTCTAAGGCCAACTCAACCATAGAGCGAATGCCTTGACCGTGGGCAGCTGATACGGGAAGCACCTCGCCCAAGCCCAGCTCATAAAATTCGGTTAGTTGATGCCCCTCTTGCATACCCTCGGCCTTATTGGCCACCAGCAAGCAGGGCTTACCTAGACGGCGCAGGTAGTTGGCAATGTCATGATCTTGGGCTGACAAACCGTCTCGCGCATCCACCACAAAAACCACCACATCTGCCTCAGCAACGGCTTGGCGGGTTTGTTTGGCCATTTCTTTGTAAATACCGCTGCTGGCCTCGGGCTCAAAACCACCCGTGTCAATGACGATGAATTCATGAGAGCCCAAACGGGCATTGCCGTAGTGGCGGTCGCGGGTAAGGCCCGCAAAATCAGCCACGATGGCATCGCGAGTTTTAGTGAGCCGGTTGAACAAAGTGGACTTGCCCACATTGGGCCGGCCCACCAAAGCCAGTACGGGTTTCACAGACGAAAGCTTAGAGAATCAGTTGGGCAAAGCCCAACCAAACACCTTGCCCGAAGAGGCAACAGCAATCAGCGTATTGCCCACTTGAATCGGAGCAGATACCAAGCCAGAAGGATCGGTGGATACCCTACCTAACAACTTACCTTCAGAGGCGGAAAACATATGCAGATTTCCGGAGGCATCGACCACCAACACCAGGCCATTTGCATGTACCGGCGCCACCGATTGGCGACCGCGCAACCACGTGACGGACCAGAGCTTTTCTCCATCGAGACGACTCCAAGCTTGCAAAGCACCATCGCTATCCACGCTAAACAGACGTTCTTCATTACCCGTAATGCCTAAAGATCCAGATGAGTATTTGGTCCACACCAAGTTACCGCGATTGGCGTTAACGCAACCGATAGCGGCCTGAAACGCGCGAGCACACACCACATCGTCCACTCGAGCTGCCGGCGATACCAGATCCACCAAGCGTTCCACATCATTGGTGCCACGCGGAGAAGCAATTGAAGTTTCCCAACGCATGCTGCCGGTGAGTGGGTTTAAACCGACCAACTTGCCTGAAATGCCCACAACCAATGTATCCCCCACCGCGGCCAAAAGACCGGGTTGGCGCAAGACCAAAGCTTCGCCGCTGCGGGGTTGCTGCCACAAACGTCGACCAGTAAGTCCATCAAACGCCCAAACGGTGCGGTCACCGCCCAACACAAACACACGCTGACCTGCGACCAAAGGGGGCGTGAGACTGTGCGAGGTGATACGTTGGCGCCAAAGCTCTTTGCCTTGCTGTAAAGCCACCAATTCGTTACCAGAAGTCAAGACGGCCAGAGTCTGACCATCAAAGCCGGGACCGGCCGATAGCCCGGAGGCGAGCTTGGCCTTCCAAACCTCTTTACCCGTTGGGGCATCCAGGACCAACACAGAACCATCAGATGCGGCAAGAGCCAACTGGGTGCCAGCCACCCTAGGCTGCATGGCAAATCGGACCGCGGGCAGCGTGGCGCTCCAAACTGAGCGCAAGGAGACTGTGCCGGGGTTGGCAGGCATTTCCGCCATTTTGGGTTTGGGTGAGCTAGAACAAGCCACCAACATTAAAGCCACCGAGGCAGCTCCCCATAACGCTCCCAAACGCATGACTTGCATCACTTAGCAGCCCCAGGGCTGGCAGCACCTAAAGCAGCCAACTTCACATCCACCAAGCGCTTGTACTCGGAGGTGGTGCCGCCAGAGGCGTCCTCACCCAAAGCTACAGATAGCCCTGAGTAAGCGGCTTGGTAGGCTTCAACCGCCTGCGCGGTTTGACCTTGGACTGAAAAGACATCGCCCTTACGGTCAGCAGCCAAGGCTTCAAAACTTTTAGGAAACGGGGCCGACAAAACACGTAAAGCTTCGTCGTAGGACTTGTTGTCCAACAGCAAACCCGCCCAACGCAATCGGGCAACCGATCGGTAACTCTCGTCAGCGGATTGATCGGTTACCCACTTCAAGGCAGCTATAGCGAGATCGGGTTGGTTTTGACTTACAAAAATCTGAGCCGACAACAGGGCTGCTTGTTGCGCATAAAGGGTTGAAGCGAACTTGCTTTGGATGTCGGTTAGGGCGCGCTGCAATTTTGCAGTATCACCCTCGCGGGCAAAACGCTCCACTTCATCAAACAAGGCAGCAGCCTGGGTGGCTTGGTGCCGCTGCCAATACTGATAAGCATTCCATCCAGCCAATGCCAGCAGAATTACCAGTAAAACAGATGAAATGATCTGCCCGTAGCGTTGCCAAAAATGTTTGAGCCGGTCGATCTGCTCTTGTTCTTCTAAATCGAGATGTGCCATGGCGTAATCAAGTTGTGGGCTGAGATTGTAGGTGCTGGGCCAAATCTGGAGCGTCTATGTCTTTAAGAACTTGGGTGCCCACGCCATCACGCAAGCTCTTGACCGTCACTTGACCTTGCGAGAGCTCATTAGGTCCAAAAATTAAGGCAAAACGGGCACCACTGGCATCTGCCCGCTTGAATTGAGATTTCATGCTGCCCATGCCCTCGGCAGAGCCCGCATGCATTTGTACCCTAACGCCTTGTGCGCGCAATGCTTGTAGGCAGGGCAGCGCTTGCACCAAGGCATCTGCCTCGAGGACTATGGCATAGGCGTCCAGCTCGGCTAGCATGGTGGTAGCGTCTTGCAGCTTGAGCAGCTCCAACACCCGTTCAACGCCCATTGCCCAACCTACTGCTGGCGCGGGTTTGCCGCCAATTTGCTCGACCAAATAGTCGTAGCGCCCGCCGCCACAAATGGTGCCTTGTGCACCCAAATGCTCGGTGACAAACTCAAAAACCGTGAGGTTGTAGTAATCCATGCCCCGCACCAAACGGGGGTTGAGGGTGTAGGCCACGCCTGAAGCGTCCAGCAAAGCCCTGACGCGGTCAAAGTGAGCCTGAGATTGCGGGCCTAAAAAATCCTTCAACTTGGGCGCGGCATTGACCAGTTGCTGCATTTGAGGATTTTTGGTGTCCAAAATGCGCAGTGGATTGGCATGCAAACGGCGTTTGGAGTCTTCATCGAGGTGATCGCTGTGCAGCTCAAAATACTGAATCAACGCGGCACGGTGCTCCAAGCGCTCGGGGGGCTGACCCAAGGTGTTGAGCTGAAGCTGAATGTCTTGGAGGCCCAACTGCTTCCAAAGTGAATGGGCCATCAAAATCAGCTCGGCATCGACTTCAGGTCCCGCAAAACCAAGGGCTTCGGCCCCTATTTGGTGGAATTGGCGGTAGCGCCCTCGCTGAGGGCGCTCGTGGCGAAACATGGGGCCCATGTAGTACAGACGTTTCCCGCCGTCATAAAGCAAAGAATGCTCCACCACCGCACGCACCACCCCCGCCGTGTTTTCGGGTCGTAGGGTCAATTGCTCACCATTGAGGTGGTCTTCAAAAGAGTACATCTCTTTTTCAACAATGTCAGTCACTTCACCAAGGCCTCGCACAAACAGGGCTGTAGGCTCAAGGATGGGTGTGCGTATGTTGGTGTAGGCGTAACGCCCCATCAGGTTACGGACTTGTTGTTCCAGCCACTCCCACCGGGCAGAGTCCGGCGGGAGGATGTCATTCATGCCTTTGACGGCTGAGAGTTTCTGTGGGGTGCGCTTGGAAGAGGGTATTTCTGAATTCATGCAGTTGGAGTCGCGGCGGGCAAACCGGCGCCAAACCGGTTTTCTATGTAGTTTTCAACAATCTGGTGGAATTCGGTGGCAATACCGTCACCCCGAAGGGTCATGCGCTTTTCGCCATCAATAAACACGGGGGCCGCAGGAGCTTCACCGGTGCCGGGCAGGCTGATGCCAATGTCGGCATGCTTGCTCTCACCGGGACCGTTCACGATGCAGCCCATCACCGCCACTTTAAGGGACTCCACACCTGGGTAGCGGGCACGCCACACGGGCATTTGTGCCCGCAGGTAATCGTCAATTTGCTTGGCGAGTTCTTGGAAGGTGGTGCTGGTGGTGCGGCCGCAGCCTGGGCAAGCAGTCACACTGGGCACGAAGTGACGTAAACCCAAGGACTGCAAAATTTCAGCAGCCACCACCACCTCTTGTGTGCGGGCTTCGCCGGGTTGCGGCGTGAGCGACACGCGAATGGTGTCTCCAATGCCCTCTTGCAACAAAATCGATAGGGCAGCAGCAGAGGCCACGGTACCTTTGGTGCCCATTCCCGCCTCCGTCAAGCCCAAGTGCAGGGGGTAATTGCAGCGGCGGGCCAGTTCGCGGTAGACCGAAATCAAGTCTTGTACGCCACTGACCTTGCAAGACAACACAATTTGCTGGCTGGCCATACCTAAAGATTCCGCCATGCGGGCAGAATCTAGTGCAGACGTGACTAGGGCCTCATACATCACGGCCTTGGCGTCCCAGGGTTCTGGGCGGCGGCTGTTCTCATCCATCAGGCTGGCCAACAATTCTTGGTCCAGACTGCCCCAGTTCACCCCAATGCGCACGGGTTTGTTCCATTTGAGGGCCGCCTCGATCATTTGGCCAAACTGGCGGTCGTGCTTGTCGCCCTTGCCCACATTGCCCGGGTTGATGCGGTACTTGCTGAGGGCCTGAGCGCAATCGGGGTATTGGGTCAATAGGGTATGGCCGTTGTAATGAAAGTCGCCAATCAAGGGCACATCGATGCCCATGCGGTCGAGCTGTTCGCGTATATGGGGCACGGCTTGGGCAGCTTCAGGGGTATTGACGGTAATGCGCACCATTTCTGACCCTGCAATCGCCAACTCTTTCACCTGAATAGCCGTGCCTATCACGTCCACGGTATCGGTATTGGTCATCGATTGAATGCGAACGGGCGATTGCCCTCCCACGGAAACCACGCGCTGACCCCACACCACTTGGGCAGACAGAGATTGGCGCTTTCCGGGGCTGGACTGGGCAATAGCGCCAGAAACGTCTTGGGATTTGGAATCTGCCATCACCTCACCTCAAACCGCGCTACGTTTTCACGGCTCACGGCTTCCAATACGAACGGTTTGCCGCGCACTGTCACCTCTGTGACGTCCGAACGCCCCACCACGACGGACAAAGGACCGGTTCCGCCCGACGAGCTGGGAATAGACAAACCCACCACCTCATTTTTCTCAAGGTTGCGCCGCAAAATCACCCCACCTTTGCTGTCGACAACCTCTACCCAACTGGTGTCTTTTGCTTTGAACACCAACTGTTCGCCGATCAGCACTGGAGATTTTGCCGCTTCAGATGTGGATAAAGGAGACGCAAGAGCCACTGGGGTCCTAGGATTCGCATCAGCAGCCAGGGAACCTGAGGTAGCCAAAGGCGCGTGAGATGAAGATGAAGCATTCGATTTTGAAGGCATCGTTTCTGACACGGCGGATGAAGGCGTGTCACTAGAGGGCAAGACGATTTCAGTGGTTTCAAGCTTGACCCCACTCTTTGTAGACTCCGGAGGAAATTGAGCCGTGGCACTTGAATATGTCGCCGTGAAATAGCTTTGCACATCGATATCCGTAAATACGTAGACACCTGCCGCTACCAGAAAAATCAAACCTGTAAAAATGGCAATAGGTTTGGAAAGATGCTCCTTCAAGGGGGTGGCACCGGGAGCCGAAGACTTTCTATAGGGCTGATTCAGACCCAACTCTTCAGACCGATTGGCAAGATGTTTGCGGCCCTCAGGCAGTTTTGCCAATATGGGCGCGGCATCCACTTTCAGCGCACGGCACACACTGGAAGCCATGGCCCGAACGAATACAAGGTCGGGCAGTTGATCCCATCTCTCGGCCTCCAGAGCTTCGAGTCGTTTAAGTGGCAG
Source organism: Hylemonella sp. UBA2468 (assembly GCA_002342165.1). Lineage (GTDB taxonomy): Bacteria > Pseudomonadota > Gammaproteobacteria > Burkholderiales > Burkholderiaceae_C > Hylemonella. The sequence goes on along the minus strand of DDPM01000175.1, from coordinate 4,010 downwards.
TTTCAGGGTCATGGCCAGTACGGCAATATGCAGGCCAGCAGCCTCGCGAGCTTGACGCAACATTTGCCCTGCGGAAAGTTCATCAATAGGCTCAGCAGCTGTCTCCGGCATGATCTGCTCAACGGCCTCTTTGGAGGGCTCTTCGGGCAAAGTGCCCGGCGGCACAGCCTCAGTCAGGGTTCCGGTGGCCATTCGGTCTTCCTTAGAAATTTGTAAATCACTCATCGTAAGCGCCTCTTAACCAGGCCGAGAACTCCACTGACTGGGGAAAACGCTTACGCAACTGCTCACCAAGCAAATTTGCAGCCTCCATCTGCTCCAGACGTCGCTCAACTTTAATGCCAAGCCACAAGGACTCTGCATTGGCCAAAGTCGAGCTGTTGAGCCGCTTGAGGTAGGTCTGAGCCGACTTCCATTGTCCTCGTTGAAACATCAATAGCCCCAAGTTATAGGCGGTAGCAGGATTGGAAGCGTCAAGGTCATAAGAACGCATCAAACTGGCTTCAGCCTCGGCATTGTTGCCTGCGCGCATTTGGCACATACCCTGGGTAAGGTGGGTTTTAGAACGACCAGCGTAGCCAGGTTGATGAAGTGCTTGGGCAAACCATTGGTTGGCCTCAGGAAAACGGTTCGTTTGACAAAGCAACCAACCTAAATTGTGGGCGGTATTGGGGTCTTTAGGGTTGAGGCTCAATGCACGCTTGAAATTATCTTCAGCTTGTCGCGATTCGTTGAGGCGCATGTAAATGAGCCCCCGCAAATTAAAAGCGTCGGCAAATCCTGAATCAATTTGCAAAGCCAAGCGGACTTCTTCCAAAGCCACAGACGTTTGCCCCTGCTCAAAATAACCAGTGGCAAGCTGCAATCGCAATCGCGCCCGTTTACGAGCGTCCGATTCTTCGACTTGAGAACCCAAATCGTCCGCAGTGTTCCAACCAGGAGAGTTGGATGCACAACCAGATAGCCCTGCCCATATGAGGCCCATAGAGAGGAGCACTAGAAGAATCAGCCGAAAGTCAGTGTGATTCATTGACATGAACAGGTTTAGGCAACCAGAGAACTTGGCGCTCTATGCGCTGCTCTCTACGTTGTTGTAAGCCGGTACGGTCTTGCACCTCGCCAGCCAACTGGCCACAAGCGGCGTCAATGTCGTCTCCACGGGTTTTACGAATGGTGGTGACAACACCTGCATGCAACAACTTTTGCGAGAACATTTGAACTTGCGCTTTAGGGGAGCGCAGCAAGCCGGATTCGGGAAAGGGGTTGAAGGGAATCAGATTGAGCTTGCACCAACCGGTCCGCAAGTTTTGACCGTGATACCGAATCAACTCGATGAGCTCCACAGCATGCTCAGGCTGGTCGTTGACGCCATCGAGCATGCAGTACTCAAAGGTTACATAGTCTCTGGGGGCAGGATCCAAATAGCGCAAGCAAGCTTGCATGAGCTCAGCAATGGGGTATTTGCGGTTGAGAGGCACCAAAGTGCTCCTGAGCGCGTCGTTGGGCGCGTGCAAAGAGACCGCCAACGCCACCGGACAATCCTGCGCCAAACGATCCATCATGGGCACCACGCCGGAAGTGGAGACGGTTACGCGACGACGTGACAAACCGTATGCATGGTCACTGAGCATGACGCGCAAAGCAGGCAAAAGCGCATCGTAATTTTGCAAAGGCTCGCCCATGCCCATCATGACCACATTGGTGATCATTCGTTCGGGTGTAGCGGATGAGGGTTGAAACTCACGCCGCAAAAAATGCTCGGCGTACCAAAGCTGGAACACCATTTCGCCGGTGGTGAGGTTGCGGCTGAAACCTTGGTGGCCCGTTGAGCAAAAGCGGCAACCTACGGCACACCCAGCTTGCGAGGACACACATAAAGTGCCTCGATCGTCTTCAGGGATAAACACGGTTTCTACCGCATTACCAGCGCCGACATCAAACAACCATTTGATCGTGCCATCAGTGGATCGGTGTTCACTGACGACCGGCAAGGCAACCAAGTCGCACTGTTGCTCCAGCTGAATCCTGAGCGATTTAGCCAAATCGCTCATCTGCTCAAAATTGATGGCGCCCTTTTGGTGGATCCAGCGAAAAAGCTGGGTGGCTCGAAAAGGCTTTTCACCCCACTGCTCACACAAACGGGTCAGCCCTTGCAAGTCAAAGTCAAGGAGATTGACTTTCATATTCAGGGCTCACTCCTTGCCGGTGTTCCGGCGCTATGAATTAGCGTGAATAAATATTGAGGCCAGGGAAGAAAAACGCCACTTCAGCCGCTGCGGTTTCAGGTGCATCAGAGCCGTGAACGGCATTAGCGTCAATACTGTCGGCAAAGTCTGCACGAATGGTTCCGGGGGCTGCTTTTTTAGGGTCGGTAGCACCCATCAATTCGCGGTTTTTAGCAATGGCGCCTTCGCCTTCAAGAGCCTGAATCATCACAGGGCCCGAAATCATGAAGTCCACCAAGTCTTTGAAGAAAGGACGTTCTTTGTGAACTCCGTAAAAGGCTTCGGCTTCTACACGGGAAAGGTGGGCCATACGTGCGGCAACCACTTTCAAACCGGCAGCTTCGAAACGGGCATAAATTTGGCCAATGACATTCTTGGCAACTGCGTCAGGCTTGATGATGGAAAGTGTGCGTTCGATGGTCATGAGGTGATCCTGAGAGTGAAAATGAAAGCAATAGGTGCAGATCAATTTGCTGCAACTGCACAATCTCCGTATTTTAGCTTAGCGGGGACCGCGTCCGCCGCCGCGGCGTGAACCACCTGGCCCACCTCCTCCACGGCGGGGACCGCGACCTGCAAGACCTTGGCGTTGGCGGTTGAAACTGTCAGCCCCAATGTAGCCCAGAGAGGTTTTCATGGGATCGGGCTGGGAACCGTTAGGTGAGCGGTCACCGCTGCGCTCGACTGAGCGATCGCCAAAAGGGGCATTTCTGGGTTTTGATCCCGCCTTAGGGCCGCCTAAACCAGGCTGGTACAGGGGATCTGGCTGCTTAGGAGCTGCAGACTTGGGTTTGCGGTTTCTGGCACCGGGCCCTCGACGAACCCCTGGCTCTTGGCGATTGAGGCGCGGCATGTTGGGGTCACCCGAGCCTTCGCCGTCAGCACGAGATGCAGATCCCGAGCTGGAACCTGGTGGCCCTCCATGCGCTCTTGGGGCGCCTGCCGCTCGCATCAGTGCCCGAATGTCTGAGTCATCCAGCTCCATCCAAGCACCTCGTTTAAGCCCGCGTGGTAGCACCATGGCCCCATAGCGAATACGAATCAGACGGCTCACGGCGTGTCCCACCGACTCGATCATGCGCCGAACCTCACGATTGCGGCCCTCACTGATGGTGACACGGTACCAGCAATTGGAGCCTTCGCCACCACCTTCTTCTATAGAGCCAAATTGGGCTATGCCGTCTTCAAGCTGAACGCCATCAAGCAGCTTCTGACGCTCTTGTTGGCTTAACGCACCCAATACCCTCACCGCATATTCACGCTCAAGACCAAAGCGTGGATGCATGAGCCTGTTGGCCAAATCGCCAGAACTTGTGAACAACAACAAACCTTCGGTGTTCAGGTCCAAGCGGCCCACGGATTGCCATTTGCCTTGGTGCAATTTGGGCAATTTGCGAAACACGGTGGGGCGGTTTTGAGGGTCATCATGCGTAACAACTTCGCCAACTGGCTTGTGGTAAGCAATCACACGTGTGGGCGGCGGATCGATTCGGACCTTGATAGGCTTGCCATTGACCTTGATTTGATCGCCAAACTGAATGCGCTGTCCAATGTGGGCGGGCTCGTTGTTGACCGAAATCCGACCTTCCAGTATCAGTTGTTCCATCTCCAAGCGAGATCCCATGCCCGCTTGAGCCAGCACTTTGTGCAACTTGGGGCTTTCGGGCACGGGTGCCAAAACGCGCTTCAAAATGGGTTCTGGTGCCTCTTGGGATTCCTCCTCGTCAAAACGACCCGTGACCACATCGTCAAAGCGAATGAGGGACTCGTTTGGATCGGCGGGAG
>DDPM01000006.1 GCA_002342165.1 Hylemonella sp. UBA2468 | reverse complement strand
TGCTCTATTTGCAAGCTCACTTGTTTGAGGGCATGCACCGTCATAGCGGTGCCCGCTGACACTTGGGCTGGGCTGCCCATGTGGTAGGTTTTGGTGAGGTTTTGGGCGTCGATCAGCACCATGCCTAGAACAACATACGGGGCCCTGTGGAGGCAGGTTTAGGCGGGCTGCCCGAACCAGAACCTGCCCCCCCCAAAATACCGGTGACGACTTTGACGCCCTCTTCTAAATCGGCCGCTTGAGGAGAGTTAGGAGACAGCAACAGTTCTGTACTAGAGCCGTCAGATATGCCCAAACGCACATTCAATGCTTTAGGCTTACCGTCGGCATCCATCACATAAATCCTGCCGCGGGTGCTGGTTCTACTGGAGGTTTCAGCCACCATGGCTGCATATTTGGGTTTTTGTTCAGCAGACAGTACCTCGCCCACACGCGCGCGAATTTCTGAGGTGATGCGCTCCCTTGCCTTGGATCGGTCCGCCTCTGGAAGTTCACGCAACTGCATGAACTTGGGTCGCGCATCAGCGTAAATGGCGTCCACTTTGTCTTTTTGCTCAGGGGTAAGTTGTAACTCTGTATTCAATCGGCTGCGAAACTCCGCACCTGGACCACCTCCGCCAGATGCACTGGGGCTTGCAACGGTTGGAGATGCTGCAGGAGATGCAGCACCGGAGCTGGGCGCCGCATCCACTGCAGGCTCCACACCGGCAATGCGCACGCGCAAGGCGGCGTTGGGTACCTTAAGCGCCTGATCTCGGGTATCGGTGATCACACGAACATTGGCCGTCATGCCAGGCAACAACCGTCCACCGGTGTTTGAAAAAGTTACCACCGCCACATACGTGACCACATTGGCCACATTGGTGGCGGCTTTGCGAACTTGGTTGATTTGCCCTTCAAACGTCTGCCCTGGAAAAGCATCGACCGTAAAGGTGGCTTTTTGGCCGGAGCGGATACGACCCACATCGGCTTCGTCAATCGCTGCCTCGACCTGCATGTCTTGCAAATTGCGGGCAATGATGAACAACTCGGGCGACTGCAAGCTGGACGCCACAGTCTGACCCCGTTCGATCGAGCGTTTGATCACAATGCCGTTGACTGGAGATGTGATACGAGTACGAGCCAGATCCACTCGGGCCTGAAGTAACGCCGCATCACGCTGCGAGACATTGGCTTGAGCGCTTCGGACTTGGGCCTCGCTCACGCCCAGCTGAGCTTCAGCAGCTTTTACCGCCTCCAAAGTAGTGTTGACCAGTGCATTGGATTTGTCGGACTCGCTTTGTGCAACAAAGCCCTTATCCACCAGCATGAGGTTGCGCTCATGGGTGCGCCGTGCTTCGGTTAGATCGGTTTTGGCGCTGGAGACTTGAGCTCTGGAAGCCACTACATTGGCTTGCGCCGTGAGCACAGTAGCCCGAGCGGCATCCACATCGGCCTGGGCCGATCGCACCCGATATTCAAAGGTTTCGGGATCAATTACCGCAATGAGCTGGCCCGCTTTAACTTCCGAGTTGAAGTCCACCAAAATGTCTTTGATCTGGCCCGAAACTTGGGTTCCCACAGTGACCTGAGACACCGGGCTGACCGCTCCCGTAGCCGCTACTGCGGCGGTCAAGGCGCCGCGTTCAATTTTTCCGGTGCGGTACTGCACAGCCTCTGTGCTGCCACTCCACCACCACCATGCGCCACCGCAGATTGATGCCAGCACCACCAAACCTAAGGCAAGGTAAATTTTTCTCATCTGGGCATTGTAGGTAGTGCACATGAAAGACCAACGGGGTCCAGGGCACATGCCCCCACTAAAATCAAACCATGAGCTCTGCCCCTGACCAAGCACCCTATGCGCCCCAAAAGGCCCAAACCGCCTCAAGCCCCCCAAAGCCCAGCAACTTTCTGCGACAAATCATTGAGCAGGACCTTCAAGCTGGCACCTATTCACAACGCACTTGGGCGGGCACACCGGGTGATGCACAGCACCACGCTCAAGGCCCCCTTGACCCGGCACGCATTCGCACCCGCTTTCCCCCCGAGCCAAATGGCTATTTGCATGTGGGGCATGCCAAAAGCATTTGCTTGAACTTTGGTTTGGCGAGAGACTACGGCGGCATATGCCACCTGCGCTTTGATGACACCAACCCCGAGAAAGAAGACACGGAGTATGTAAACAGCATCATCGATGCGGTGCGATGGCTTGGCTTTGAATGGAACGGCGCCCCTGACGCCAAGCCCTACCAGGCCAGTGACTACTTTGACTTCATGTACCGTGCAGCCGAGTACCTGATTGAATCTGGTCACGCTTATGTGGATGAACAAAGCGCAGAAGACATGCGCGCCAACCGCGGTGACTTCAACACACCTGGCAAAGACAGCCCTTTCCGCACCCGCTCCACCCAAGACAACCTGCAGCGTTTTCGTGACATGCGCGCTGGACTTTTGCCCGATGGAGCTGCAGTGCTGCGTGCCAAAATCAGCATGAGCAGCCCCAACATCAACCTGCGCGANNCATTTACCGCATCAAACATGCCCACCATCACAACACCGCAGACACGTGGTGCATCTATCCCATGTACACCTTTGCGCACCCGATTGAAGACGCACTGGAACACATCACCCACAGCATTTGTACTTTGGAGTTTGAGGACCAACGCCCGTTTTACGACTGGTTAATGGCGCGTTTGGTAGAAGGCCGGCTGATCTCCTCGCCGCCCCCAAGGCAGTATGAATTTGCTCGCTTGAACCTCACTTATGTGATCACCAGCAAACGCAAACTGGCTCAGTTGGTTCAAGAGCGGCGGGTACAAGGTTGGGATGACCCACGCATGCCCACCATTTTGGGTTTGCGCCGTCGCGGCTTCACCCCCCAAAGTATTCAGGCCTTTGCCGAGCGCATTGGAGTTACCAAAGACTATGCTTGGATCGACTACAGCACCCTGGAAGGCTGTTTGCGTGAAGACCTAGACCCTCAGGCGCCTCGCGCCATGGCTGTGCTGGATCCGCTTTCCTTGGTCATTACCAATTGGGACGAACTGATGGGCGCTGGCGCCCTAGACATTTGCAGTGCGCCGGTACACCCGAATCTGCCCGAGCTGGGTAAACGCCAATTCATGTTCGGCAGCCGCTTATGGATTGAGCGCAGTGACTACGAAGAATCACCCCCCAAAGGTTTTTTCAGAATGTTTCCGGGCAACAAAGTGCGCCTGAAGTACGGCCACGTGGTGGAGTGCACTGGCGCCTTGAAAGATGCTCAAGGCAACATCACGGAGGTACAAGCCCGATTGATACCCAACACCAAAAGTGGCACTCCGGGCAGCGATAGCGTGAAGGTCAAAGGGGTTATCACATGGGTCAGTGCTCACGAGGGCATTGAAGCTGAGGTTCGGCTTTATGACCGCTTGTTCTCCGACCCTCAGCCCGATGCGGGTGGCAAAGACTTTTTAGCCAGTCTCAACCCCAAAAGCCTGAAAGTGGTGCAGGCTTTAGTGGAGCCAGGTTTGGCTCAAGCAAAGCCTGCTCAGCATTTTCAATTTGAGCGCCACGGCTACTTTGTGGCAGACCGTGTGGACCATTCACCTCAGAGGCTCGTATTCAATTTGGCAGTAGGCCTCAAAGACAGCTGGGCCAAATAAGCCAATGGCCTTGACTCTGAACCGGGACATCATTCACACCACGCCGAGAGATGCGGCCAGCATCATCATGCTGCGTGATGGGCCTATAGGTTTAGAGGTCTTTTTGCTTAAGCGACACAGCGCCTCAGAGGTTCTGGGTGGCGCTTATGTGTTTCCTGGCGGCAAAGTAGACGTGGCAGACAGCACCATGCCCCCGAATTGCCTCAATCAAAGTCCTTCTGAATTGCACAAACGTCTGTGCGAAGCACAGTTGGAGCCCCGCCAAGCCTTGGGTATTTTTGTGGCGGCTTTACGTGAGGCCTTTGAAGAATGCGGCGTGTTGTTTGCCGACCCCATCCTGCATCCAGAACTTGTACAGCAAGCTCATGCGCTGCATAGGCAAGGCACAGGGTTTTCCGAGGTGTTGGCGCGCTTGGGGATGAAACTTAAAACCGAATGCGTGCTGCCCTGGACGCGTTGGGTTACCTCCACCCAACCGTCCATGAGCAACAAACGCTTTGACGCCCGATTTTTTGTGGCGCAAGCGCCGGAATTGCAAACTGCAAAACACGACAACTACGAAACTACGGATAGTGTGTGGATTCAGCCACGGGCCGCATTGGAGCAGTATTGGAACCACCACATTACATTGGCGCCACCCCAAATCATGAGTTTGGCGCATTTGTCTCGCCACGCCTGCGTCCAAAGTGTCTTGAACGAAGCCCTGAGCAGACCACCGGCCCTGGTTCAGACCGAACCATTTGACGATGCACAAGGCCAACGTGTGCTGCGCTACCCCGGTGACCCCGAACACTCACAGCCTCAACGCGTGATACCGGGACCAACCCGCCTGCACCACCGCAACGAACGTTTTGAACCTTCGGGGGGATTTGAGGCTTTGTTCGCCGACTAACTGGACCGCCTGCCTCTGACCTAAGTATTGGCACGCTTTTTTAACCAACGCATCAGCACCGACACCAAGGGCAATTTTTCGTAAAGCTCTTCTGCTGCGTCCCAATAATCTCGGTGCACCGCAATGCGACCATCGGCAGCCAATTGCAAATGACTGGCACCTCGGATGGTTTGAAGTTGGCCAGGGCTGAACTTTGCAAATCTGAAATGAAAGTCCCACGTCAACATGAGATTCTCATCCTGCTCCACCCTCTGGGTGATCACAAATCGGGGCTCTAGAAGCGCCACATACATATGGCGAAAAATACGCGAGATCTCAGGCAAGCCCTGAACCTCATTAAAAGGGTCTTTAAAACGAGCGTCTTCGGTGTAGATCTCTTCAAAACGCTCCACACTTTGCGGTGTGAGCGTTTCAAAAAACTGCACGATGTGGTCGGATTTGGAGATTGCCTTGTTTTCCACAACTTTACAGACCCGTCATTTTTTTTACTAATGGAAAGTACCAGCGGTAAGGCAACAAGCGCAGCAATTTCATCCAAAACGTAAAGTTCTTGGGGTAATGAATTTCAAACTCGCCTTTGGCCCAACCGGCTAAGGTGTTTTGTGCGGCTTGCTCGGGCGAAATAAGCCCGGGCATTTTGAATGTGTTTTGGGCCGTAAGTGGGGTTTCTACAAACCCCGGGTTGACCACACTTACCCCCAGGCCCTCGTCATGCACATCTATGTACAAAGCTTCGGCCAAGTTGATGAGCGCCGCTTTGGTCGGCCCATAGGCCAAGCTTTGGGGCAAGCCTCTGAAGCCCGCCACACTGCTGACCAAGCTGATATGCCCTTTACCTAGTGCGAGCATTGTGGGCAAGACGGCTTGAAGCAAGTTCAAAGCGCCTACGTAGTTGATGCTTTGGTGTTTGATCATTTCATCTAAGTCAAACCGCTGTGCCCGCATGGCCTGGTAATGCCCTGCGCAATACAGCACCAAGTCTAGGGTCTGACGAGCCCGCACCATCTCAAAAGCTCGTATGACCGCCTCAGCATCTGTGGCATCTAACGGTAATGCCACCGCACGCGAGCGACCCAAAGCATCATCGCCCTGATGAGCAGCCGCCCATTCATGGAGTGCTTGTGCTTTACGGGCAGAGACCCACACCGTGGCACCACGATCCCACAACTGGTTGGCAATGGCTTGTCCGATACCGCTGGATGCCCCCACCAGCCACACACTTCGGCCAGCCCATTGGGTGAGCTTGGGGTTCAACGACATGGAGATGAAATGGACCTAACGTTTGAGAAAAGACAAGGTCACCTCACCCAAGGTCACGCCCCACTTGCTCATGGTGGCACGGTTGAGCATGACGCGGTCGTTCATCAGGTACATCCAGTCGTCAAACTGGACCTCAATGATGCGGCCTTCAATGGGCAGGTTGAGGGTGTAAGTCCAATTAAAGGCGTTGCCTTGTTCTTGCCCTGTGGCAACACCCACCACATCGTCAGCGCGGCCGGTGTAACGGCCTTGAGAGCCTTGCCCCCCCTGCACGGGTTCACGTTGCAAATGCCAAATGCGCTTTTGCTTGGTGCCGTCTGAGTAGAGAAAGTCTTCGTCCAGCACGCCCTGCTCCTTGCCGGACGGGCCGCTCCAACTGCAGTTCATGACTACGGTGAAGCGCTTGACCACCTTGCCCGAGCGGTCTGTAAACAATCCGTAGGCATCCACCACGCCATTGAAATACTGACGCATGTCCAATATTGGAATCTGTCCGGCGTAATCCGCAATGTGGTGAGAGGCACAACCTGAAAGGCTTGCCAATCCAGAAAAACCAGCCACGGTGCCTGCGCTTAAAGCAGCCATGCGGGTCCAAGCTTGTCGTCGGTTCATAAGTCATCCTTTATTGGACGCACAAAAAAAACATATAGCAAAACTGCAGCCAACATTTTGAGCATACAAGGTACAACAGCATATGCAAAGGTCAAGGCTTGCAAGCCCTGTAATTCTCGGGTTCCAGGCACATAACCGGCCCATGACAATAAAGGCAAAGACAACCCTGCAGCCAGAGCCAAGTTGAGCTTGATCACAAAATTCCACCACCCCATATAAGTGCCTTGACTTCGGCCCAAATCCCCTTCTTGAGCAATCAACCCTGCCAGCAAAGCCCCGGGCAAGGCCAAGTCAGCGCCTTGGGCCATCCCTGAGAGTGCGCAAATCCATAAAAAAGGAAAGGCGTCGCCCTCTTTCAGCCACATAGCGCCAACAAAAACAACTACGGCCAGCATCATGCCCACCCACCAACTTCGTGCCAGCCCCCAGTGCCGGACCATGAACATCCAGCCTGGAATGGACGCCGCCGCAGACACAAAGAACACGCCCAAAAACAGGGGCTCCTGTGTAGCGGTGACTTGGAGGCGGTCTTGCAAAAAGAAAAACAACAGCGTGGCCGGAATGGCACTCGCCGTGCCATTGGTCACACACACAGCCAACAATTTTCTGAAGGCGGGGCGTTGCAAAGGCTGCCATAAGCTGCGCCAGGAAGCATCTGCATGTAAGGTTTGAGCAGTCATTGCTGCCGAAGGTTCTGGCGCAAGCCACCAAGCGCAAACGCCAAGGGCTAAAACCACACCAAAGAGCCCCACCATGGCAGACAAACCCCAAAGCGAAGGAGCGACCGAGGCCAACACCACACCCAGCAAGGCCAAACCCTCACGCCAGGCAGCCAAGCGGCTTTGCTGCAACTCACCCCCAGCCAGCAAGGCCCCCCAGGACTGGTGCATCAGGGTGGTGGCACTGAAACTCAAATAAGTGGCCAGCAACGCCACTGACAGCCACACCCAACTCATCGCCTCGGGCGCTTGGCCACTGCTCATCCATGGCGGAAAGAACAACACACCAAACCCCAATCCCATCAGCACACACAGCACGCTGGCCAGAATCAACATGTGGCGCGCCGATCTTCGGTACAAAGCATCGCACCAACGACCCAGTGATGGGTCCACCAACGCGTCCAAGGCACGGGTTGCCAATAAAACAGCGCCTAGAGCTGCGAGAGACATGCCATATTCTCGGGCATAGTGGTTGGGCAGCAACATGTACAAGGGCAGCGCCAAAAAAGCCAGCGGCAAGCCCATGAGGCCATAACGCAAACTCTGGGCCTGTGTCAGTGACACCTTAATCAAGACCCAACAAGGCTTGTCGCATTTTGGGTTCAGAGGTAAGGTCAGACAACCAAATGCCCATGAACAAACGGGCAAACTCAGGGTCTGCGATTTCGCGCTTGAACACGCCATTGGCATAAAACCGAATACTTTTATCAGGCAGGTAAACCCCTGAAAGTCGGTCGCCCGCCTGTATATCCCCAAAAGCCAAGGTCATATCGTCAAGCCAGCGCTGAGCCAGCTCTTCTGAAAAAGATCTCTGGCGGCGCATTTCGTCGATGGATCGCCTGGCAATGTCTTGACCTTTAAACGCCCTGAGGTATCGCAACTCCAAAACGAAAGGCCAACGCCTCCATTCTTGAGCACGAAACGAACTGTCCACCCACAGCTCAGCATCGTACACATTAAAGCCCCAGTAGGTCATGCGCGCAGTGCCCAGCTTTCGCGTCACCGAAGGACCGCTGTCACGAGCCATTTGGATTGCATTTAAAGAAGATGTCGTTTGTGCCCCAATAGACGGCGGGAGGAAAAGCACCGGACAAAAGGCAAGCACACACACAAGCTCCACCCCAAACTTCTTGGCCTGCAGCATCAAGGCCTTACGCCTTTTGCAGAGTGAACTGCATGACATTGGTGCTGCCTTCATCAAACGCCGCTTCACAATAGGCCAAATAAAACTCCCATAGGCGAATAAAGGGCTCATCAAACCCCAGCTGCACTACCTGCTCTCGGCTGGCCAAAAACTGCTGTCGCCAGCGACGTAGTGTCTCGGCATAGTCAGGTCCAAAAGCAAACTCATCCACCACCTTCAGTCCCGCTTGAGTCGCATGTTGGCGCAATGCGCGCGGGCATGGCAAACATCCACCGGGAAAAATGTATTGTTGAATGAAGTCGGTGGAGCTGATGTAGCGCTCAAACAAATGGTCTGCAATCACAATGGTTTGAATGCAGGCGCGCCCGCTTGGCTTGAGCAGACGACTTACGCTTTCAAAATACGTGGCCCAATACTCCTGGCCTACCGCCTCAAGCATTTCAATGGACAACACCGCATCAAAAGGGCCATCGTTCACATCCCGGTAGTCCTGCATTCGAATTTCCGCTTTGGGGTTGGCGTCTTGAGCCCATTGAAATTGCTCGGTACTCAGCGTTAAACCCACCAAGCGGGCTTGAAACTCGTTGACAGCCATCTGGGCCAAAGCGCCCCAACCGCACCCGATTTCCAACACCCGATGGCCTGGCTCAACTCCGGACATGCGCAAGGAACGACGTACTTTGGCCAGTTGCGCTTGTTGCAAATCACCTTGCAACTGGCCTTCAAACCACGCAGCCGAATACACCATGCTGTCGTCTAACCACAAGCGGTAAAAAGCATTGCCCAAGTCGTAATGAGCGTGAATGTTCTTGCGGCTGTTTCCCCGGGTGTTTCGCTTGAGCAAGTGCTTGATGCGATAGACCAAACGTCCCAGCCAGTTACCGTAAATCACCTCATCCAAGGCTTGGCGGTTCAACAAAAACAACCGCAAAAGTCCGGCCAGGTCGTCGGTGGACCACCCACCATCTCGATAGGTTTCGGCAAAACCAATGTCGCCAGACTTCAGCACGGCGGCAAATACCCCCCAGTCAGATAGGCTCACCCGCACTTGGAGCGGGCTGGCCGGTGCACCAAATTCTTGCCTTGAGCCATCAGGAAGTTGCAACTTAAGGCAACCTGACTGCAAACGAGACAGCAACTGCAGCACTCGCTTGGCAGAAACAGGGACAGGCAAATAAGGCGTGGAAGGAACTGGTGCGCTGGGTGCGGCCGAAGAGCTGGAAGAAGTGTCTGCAGTAGGCATAGATAAGCGGTTAAGAAATGGGCGGCTTGAATTTAGAAGGGATCACAGACACCAACTCAGCAGGAGGCAAGGGCTTACGGAAAATTGTGACACGCCTACGCCAAAGCCTGAAAGCTTGCCAGTGAATACGCACAGTCACCATCAGGGTCATCCAGGGAAACTGCCAAATGGCACGGCGCACGGTTTGGGCGGTCAATGGCTCCAGGTGCCCCTGAACACTGGTGATCAATAAGGGCTGTTGGGTCGGAGCATCAGAAAGCTCATCATCAAAATACTCAATGCGCACCACCGTCCGATCTTGGGTGCGCATAAAACGGAAGTGGTAGCGACCCTGTACTTTGCAAAATGGCGATACAAAAAACACCTTGTCGGCCACCAAATCCACGCCCAAACGGGGCTTTTGGAGCAGATACACATGCCGCTCACCAAAGGTGTTGTTGACCTCACACACCATGGCTTCCAAACCCCCTTGCGCGTTGTGGCAATACCAAAAGCTCACGGGCTTGAAGGTATAGCCCAACACCCGCGGGTAGCAATGCAGCCAAATTTCTCCGTCAGCTTGAATCTGCTGCTGATCGAGCAACTCTTGCACCCAGGCCAATGCACCGCCCTGCTCAGGCCCACGACCATCGCCGTGGTCCGCATCGTAAAAACTCAACAGGGCTGGGCGGTTACGTGCCAAGACCTGCGCGTGAAGAGGCGCAGTGTGCAAGGCCCGCATGGGCAACATGAGAAAAAATGTAGGGTAGTTGAAAGCATGGCGCACCGGACGCAAACGTGTGTGTCGCACCTCACCAAAGCCCACGCACGGTTGAGCCATCGCCAAGGGGTTACTTGCCGATGGCTTCAAATGAGTTGGACCGAAGCGCTGAAGGTTCGGGCAAAAACTGGATCAAACGCGCCACTTCCAACCCTGCCTTGAGGCCGTCTTCATGGAAGCCGTAACCCAACCATGCACCACAAAAATAGGTGTGCAACTGGCCTTGCAGGGTAGGCATTTCGCCTTGTGCCTGAATGGCGCCGACATCGAACACAGGATGAGAATATTCAAACTCACCCAACACATGTTCTGGCGCAATGGGTCGCACTGGGTTTAGGGTCTCAATCACGGGTTGGTCAAACGGCAGGGGTTGCAACTTGTTGAGCAAGTAATGCAGGCAAACGCCCGCCTGCTCCTGATCGGCGCTCAAGGCACGCTCATAGTTCCAAGCCGCCCAAGCCCTGCGTTGCTTGGGCAAAACCGACACATCGGTATGCAGCACCGCATGATTGGTGTGGTACTTGATGGCGCCCAGCGTTTGCGCCTCCTGCAAGCTGGGTTGCTTCAACAAGACCAAAGCTTGATCAGAATGGGTGGCCAAAACCACCTTGTCAAATCGTTCTGAACCTTGGTCGGTCCAAATCGTCACGCCCCGCGCATCTCGGTCAATACCGCGAACCGGGGTATTCAAGCGTCGATCCTCAAGTTCGGACAAGATCAAACTGACGTAATTGCGCGCTCCGCCTCGGACGGTCCACCATTGCGGCCGGTTGTTGACTTGAATCAAGCCATGGTTGTAACAAAACCGAATCATGGTGGAGACCGGAAACTGCAGCATTTGCTGGGTGGGACAGCTCCAAATACAACCCAACATGGGCAGAAAGTACCATTCCTGAAACGCCATGCTGAAGCGGTGCTCTCTCAAAAACTGCGCCAAGGGCTGCATGAGCTCATGCTCTTGGCCCATTTCAGCCAAAGACGTGGTCAATTGGTTAAAGCGCATGACTTCTCTGAGCATGTTGATGAACCGCCAATTGAACAAGTTAGGTCTTTGGGCAAACACCGTATTCAGGCTGGCCCCGTTCCACTCCAGAAAGCGCCCCGAAAGCATTGGCGCGCGTACGGAAAACGACATGTCAGACTTGGCTACCGCCACGCCTAAGTCCTCAAAGAGTTGAATCAGCCGGGGGTAGGTGCGTTCGTTGAACACCAAAAACCCGGTGTCTACCCCCCAGGTGACGGGCTGCATTGGACCCAAAGGCTCGAGCCGACCCGGAAGGGTGACATCCACAGTATGGGTATGCCCCCCAAAGTAATCATTGGCCTCAAAGAGCGTGACCTGAGCACGCTCACGCAGTGCATGGGCGGCAGCCAAGCCCGAAATACCAGAACCAACAATCGCAATTTTCATGTGGGACCCGTCAAAACCACCTGACCACCTGAAGTGGTGGATTTTTGTGCTGGGGGCGAATATACGCCCTAGCGCTCTAACGAAGCTAGGATAATCAAAACACCATGCCCCAGAACACCTCTCGATTAGCTGAACTGGTTGAAGAGCTCAAGCGCTCTCAAGCAGAGTTGGAAGCCCAAAACAATGCCTTGCATTACAGCCGCATTGCGGCAGAGGGAGCTTCTGAGCGTTTTGAATCTTTATTTTCCAAGGTGCCTTTGGCTTTGATGGTCGTGGACGAGCTGGGCATGGTGGTGCAAAGCAACGCCATGTCACTGAACCTGTTTCGACCAAATGAATCTGACCCGCCACTGAACTTTTTGTTACCCCTTGTGGACGACGACCATCTGGACCGTGTAGGCCAGTCTTTTGAGCAGGCTCAAAAAACCGGCAGCAGCGAAGTTAAAGAGGTGCTCTTCAAGCGCGGGCATCAAGACGCTTTGGTTGGTGACTTGCACATTGCACGCATTGAGTATTCGCAAGACAGCATGGCGCACTTTATTTGTGCGGTCATCGATCAGGGGCCTTTGATTTCAGAGCGCCAGGCCCTGCAACTGCGCAACGAGGAGTTGCGGCTGAGCGAAACCCGCATGGAAGCCATCATCAATTCGTCGATGGACGCCATCATGTGTGCCGATGACAACTTTCTGATCACGGTATTCAACCCTGCGGCGGCCACTTTATTTCAATGCAGCCCTGAACAAGCGCTGGGTATGCCGCTGGATGGATTTTTGCCGCAGGTGGTGAACTCCATTGGCCATTCGGATTTCAGCACCTCCCAATCTTTGGGCGAGGTTTTGGGTTTGACGGCGCAAGGTATGCCCCTGGACCTTGAAGTGAACGTGTCCTATGAGCGGCATTCAGAAGGCAACATCACCACCGTATTTGCCCGCGACCTGACCGCCCGCAAAGCCATGGAACACCAACTGCGCGAATCGCAAAAAATGCAGGCCATAGGTACCATGGCGGGAGGTATTGCCCATGACTTCAACAACATCCTGGGCGCGATTTTGGGTAATGTCAGTTTGGCCAAGCAAGATGCAGGCTCTGAATCTTTGGCCCAAATGAGCCTGAACGAAATTGACAAAGCAGGCCGCCGCGCGCGCGACTTGGTGCGACAAATTCTGACCTTCAGCCGCAACGAAGCGCCCCACCGTGAACCCATGAAGCTCAATGAACTGGTGCTGGAAAATGTGCGGCTTATCAAGGTGGGCTTGCCCCCTAACGTGAGGCTGACCATGGCGCTGGATGCCGACTCCCCTTGGGTTTTAGCGGACCCCACGCAAATTGGTCAGGCTGTGGTCAACCTTTGTGGCAATGGCATTCAAGCCATTGGTGAGCAAAAAGGCAAAGTGCATATTGAACTGAGCGGACTGAGTCTGGACAGCACCCAAGCCCAATCGCTAGGAATTGAACCTGGGCTGCATGCCGTCTTGAATATCTCCGATACAGGTTGTGGCATGGACGAGGCCACGGTACAACGTATTTTTGAACCGTTTTTCACTACCAAAGAGGTCGGCAAAGGCACAGGCTTGGGACTTGCTGTAGTGCACGGGGTCATGAGAACGCATCAGGGCGCAATAGAAGTGCACAGCTCGCCCGGAAAAGGAAGCACCTTCAGGCTGTATTTTCCGGCCATGGAGCCCACTTCTGCGCAAGCTTTAAAGCTGCATGAATCGACACAGACTTCTACAACCAACACTTCCGCCGCGCGTCACGCCCATCCCAACACCGGCGCAGTCACCACGCCACAGGCCCATGTGATGTATGTGGACGACGACACGGCCTTGAACTATTTGATCAAGCGTGCGCTGGGCCGCAGAGGCTATCAGGTCAGCACTTACAACGACCCGCGCGAGGCTATTGAAGCCTTGAAAAACCCAGAGCATCAGGTGGACTTGATGGTCACCGATTTCAATATGCCTGGATTTAGTGGAGTGGAACTTTTAAATGAGGTAGCGGCGCTGCGCCCCCAGTTGCCTAAGGCACTGGCTTCGGGTTACATCACCCCGCAAATTGAAGCGCAAGCCTTGGCTGCAGGTGCGCTCTCGCTTATTCATAAACCCAACGACGTGGATGACATGTGCACCACCGTTGAGGAGCTGCTGCAAGCCCATCGCCCCAAAACCGATGCCGATCAATTTTGAGCTGGTGCATCAAGACGATGCACTGCTGGTTCTGCATAAACCCGCCGGTTTGCTTTCAGTGCCTGGACGGGGCGCCGACAAACTAGACAGCCTGAGCTACCGAGTACAACAGCAGTTTCCTGAAGCCTTGGTGGTGCATCGACTGGACCGTGACACCTCGGGGCTTTTGATCATGGCCCGAGGTGCCACCATGCAAAGCCAATT
>DDPM01000154.1 GCA_002342165.1 Hylemonella sp. UBA2468 | reverse complement strand
TTTGACGAAGACGCTATCCATTTGCACACGGTGTGGAAATGGATAGCGTCTTCGTCAAAACCGTAGTAAGGGGTCAGATCCATGCCTCCGCCAAACCAGCACACACCCTGCCCATTGGCATCTATAGCTGACAACATTCGCACATTCATATGCACAGTCGGCACATAGGGGTTGCGGGGATGAAACACCAAAGACACGCCCATCGCCTCGAAAGGACAGCCCGCCAACTCAGGCCGATGTTGGGTGGCTGAGGGAGGCAGCTTGGGGCCTTGTACAGAAGAAAAACCACATCCGGCCCGCTCAAAAACTGAACCACCTTCCAAAATTTGGGTCAAGCCATGACCTTGCAAAGGTTCACCCGGTGGTTTTTGCCAAGCATCCGACCCAAAACTGGAACCGTCTTTCTCTGTCACAGCCGCAGTAATGCGTTGCTGCAAGCCTTGCAGGTAATGTCGAACAGCTGCGGTATCGGGCTGATCTAGAGTCGGTTTCAAATCAGAGACGTCTCGAAATTTAGTTTTTGAGTGCGCGGTGACCAATGTCTTGTCTGTACTGCATGCCAACAAAGTGTACCCCTTTGGCAAGCTCGTAGGCCCTTTGCTGGGCCTGCTTGATGGTGTCCCCCAATACGGTCACACACAACACACGTCCGCCTGAAGTGACGAGCCGATCACCCTCAAACACGGTACCCGCATGGAACACCATAGCGTCTTGCTGGTCCTGCGGTAGACCGGCAATGGCATCACCCTTACGCGGGTTCAGTGGGTAACCGGAAGCCGCCATCACCACACCCAAAGCCCAGCGGCGGTCCCATTCGAGCTCCATACGACCCAAAGCACCTGTGGGTTCGCCATCAAGCCCCACTTCTGTGGCGGCCAGCATCATGTCGAGCAGGTCAGTTTTGAGGCGCATCATGATGGGCTGGGTTTCGGGGTCACCCATACGGCAGTTGAATTCCAGCGTTTTGGGAACACCCTTCGCGTCGATCATCAAACCGGCGTACAAAAAACCGGTGTAAGGCACACCGTCCTGGGCCATACCCCGAACAGTGGGGCCAATAATTTCACGCATGACCCGAGCATGCACCTCAGGGGCGACAACCGGTGCAGGAGAGTACGCACCCATACCCCCAGTGTTGGGGCCTTGGTCGCCGTCTTGCAAGCGCTTGTGGTCTTGGCTGGTGGCCAGCGCCAAGACATTTTTGCCGTCACACAGCACGATGAAACTGGCTTCTTCGCCTTGTAAAAACTCCTCAATCACCACGCGCGGCACCGCTTGGCCACTGGAGTCGGCGTTATGGGTCACCTCCAAGGTGTTGTCCAGCAACATAAAGTCCACCGCCTCGTGAGCCTCCTGCAAGTTATGGGCTACCACCACGCCTTTTCCAGCAGCCAAGCCATCGGCCTTGACCACAATAGGCACGCCCATGCGGTCTATGTAATCGTGCGCCGCCTTAGGGTCGGTAAAGGTGTCGTAGGCGGCAGTGGGAATGCCGTGGCGCTTCATAAATGCTTTAGAAAAAGCCTTGGAAGACTCCAACTGGGCCGCGGCGCGCGTAGGGCCAAAAATACGCAAACCATGGGCACGAAACTCGTCCACCACGCCTGCGGCCAAAGGGGCTTCAGGCCCCACCACTGTGAGATCAATTTGCTCGGCCTGAACCCAAGCCCTAAGGACCTGCAAGTCCGTGATGGGCACATTGATGAGATCGGCATCACGCTGCGTGCCGCCGTTGCCTGGCGCCACATACACACGCTGCACATTAGGAGACTGGGCTAATTTCCAAGCCAAAGCGTGTTCACGACCACCTCCACCAATCACCAGGACCTTCATATTCAGAGCTTTCTTTTACAGCGCTGCGTTGTGGAACACATCTTGAACATCGTCAAGATCTTCAAGTGCATCCAAGAGTTTTTGCATGCGTACTGCGTCGTCTCCAGTCAGCTCAATGTGATTTTCGGGTCGGAACGTCACCTCAGCCACATCTGGTTTAAGCCCTGCGGCATCTAGAGCGTTGCGTACCTTCTCAAACTCGGCGGGGCTGGTCAAAACCTCAATGGCACCGTCTTCATCGGCCACCACGTCGTCTGCGCCGGCCTCCAGTGCCACCTCCATCACGCGGTCTTCAGCGGTGCCCGGAGCCAAAATCATCTGGCCGCAGTGCTTGAACTGAAACGACACCGAACCCTCGGTGCCCATATTGCCGCCGTATTTGGAAAACGCATGGCGCACCTCCGCGACGGTGCGCACACGGTTGTCGGTCATGGTGTCCACAATAACCGCTGCACCACCGATGCCATAGCCTTCATAGCGGATTTCTTCGTAGGTCACACCCTCTAAATTGCCGGTGGCCTTATCAATATTGCGTTTGATGTTGTCTGCGGGCATGTTGGCAGCTTTGGCTTTGTCAATGGCCAAGCGCAAACGCGGGTTTGCAGACACATCAGCCCCGCCTGAGCGGGCTGCCACCATGATTTCACGAATGATGCGGGTCCAAACCTTGCCGCGTTTTTCGTCTTGTCGCCCCTTACGGTGCTGAATATTCGCCCACTTACTGTGACCAGCCATGTCTTACCTTAGAAAAAAAGGGGCTGCGGCCAACTTTTATTGATCTTGCCCAGAATTGATTGTACTTTTCGACTCACTTGCGCCGAGCTCTGCGAACCCCAGGCAAAGCCTCCACAGAAGCCAACACCCTTTGCAAGCGGCTCGCATCACTGACTTCTACGGTCAAAGTCATCCATGCCACCCCTTTTATGGTTTGCGTCTGAGCGCCTGTGACATTGAGTTTTTCCTTTGCAAACACCTCGGTCACATCGCGCAGCAAGCCTTGCCGATCGTGTGCTTCCACGGTCACATCCACGGGGTACAGGGCCGACTCATGCGCAGCACCCGCATTTCCCAAGCCCCAATCCACTTCCAGCTCCCGCTCGGGGTGGCGCAACACCATTTCCAGCAAGTTGGCGCACTCCGAACGATGCACGCTCACACCCTTACCCCGGCTGACAAAACCCCGAATGTCGTCAGGAGGTGCCGGTTTGCAGCACTTGGCCAGCTGAGTAAGCAAGGATCCCACACCCACCACAAGCACGCCAACCGCTGAAGCATCGCTGCGCGAGCGCTTGAGCAGCGGCAAGTCCACCAAGGGTACGCTCTTCTCAGGGGTGCGCCAAAGCTGCTCAATATGCCGCAACGAAAACTCATCTTTGCCCACCGACTCAAACAAGGCGTCGGCTGTCTCAAAGCTCAGTTGCGCTGCCAAATCATCCAAGCGCATGGAAGTTTTGCCTTCACGCTGAAGCAGTTTTTCGACGGCTTCCCGTCCGCGCGCTACGGTGTCTTGTAGGGCTTGCGCATTGAACCAAGCCCGCACCTTGGACCGAGCTCGGGGGCTGGCCATAAATCCCAAGTCAGGGTTAAGCCAATCTCTGGAGGGGCCTTGAGCCTGACCGCCCGCCCCCTCTTTGACTGCCAATATCTCAACAGTTTGGCCATTTTTAAGCGGCGTATTCAATGGCAGCAACGCCCCATCCACCTTGGCACCTCGGCAACGGTGACCCAATTGAGTATGGACGGTGTACGCAAAGTCCACGGCGGTACTGCCTTGGGGCAACTCCACTACAGCTGCATCTGGGGTCAGCACATAGATACGGTCGTCAAAAATGGCGGTTTGTGCAGACAAGTCACGTTGCCAATCCAGCAGCTGGCGTAGCACGGCAATTTTGGCGTCGTACGAGGTGTTGGCGCTGGCGCCCTCATACCCTTTCACACCAGCCTCTTTGTAAACCCAATGGGCAGCCACGCCATGTTCGGCGTGCTCGTGCATCTGTTGCGTACGAATTTGGATTTCAATGGCCCGACCTTGAACATCCCGAACCACAGTGTGCAAAGACTGATAGCCGTTGACCTTAGGCTTGGCGATGTAGTCGTCAAATTCTTCGGGTACGGACTGAAACTGCCCATGAACCCAACTCAAGGTGGCATAACAGTCGCTCACCTGGGGTACCACCACACGCAGGGCACGCAAGTCAAATACTTGCTCGAATCCCAAGGACTTGCCGCGCATTTTTTTCACAATGCTGTAGATGTGTTTGGGCCGCGCGAATACTTGGGCTTGAACGCCCTGGGTCAATAAATCGGACTCTAGCTGCGCACGCAGTTGCTCCAAATGGGCCTCGCGGTCTGCACGTTTTTCATCCAGCAAACGGGCAATCTGGTGGTAGGTGTCGGGTTCTAAAAATCTGAACGAAAGGTCTTCAATTTCCCACTTCAAGTCCCAAATGCCTAAGCGGTTGGCCAGCGGGGCAAACACATTGAGAGACTCTTGGGCCCATTCAGGGGATGCGGGTTGTTTGGACGCCGCAAAGTACCTCAGTGTTTGCAACCGTGAGGCCAAACGCAGCATCACCACTCGCAAATCGCGCGAAAACGCCAACAACATCTTTCGGATGTTTTCAGTTTGCAGACTTTTCGAAGCCCCCCGCGCTTGGCGTTGTATTTGAACAAGTTTGGTGGTCTCCAGAGACAATTCTGCAAAACTCTCGCCAAAGGCCTTTGCAATGACCTCTCTGGGTTTTTGCAAATAGGTCGTGGCATACACCAAATAAGAAGCCGCCTGTAAGACCTCCGAGCCTCCAACGCCACGCAACAAAGCGGCTACGCCATCGGCATGAGCTAAGGTGGGCTCACCTGTATCAAGGCATTCGTCCACTAAAAGCGGCTCCGCAAAGGCGCGGGCACGCAAGATCAAGCCAAACTCTGACTTGCTTGGGTCCAACATCACAAGCTGTTCAGGCACCTGTTGCCAAAAACTGAATCACCGCCTCCAGTTGATCCAGAGCCATCAGTGTGGGCGCATGGCCTACGCCTTCAAACTGCACCAACTTGGCCCGAGGACCTCGGCGTGTCATATCTTGGGCAGTCTCTAGCGAAAGCAAGTCGGAATCCATTCCTCTCATTAACAAGGTAGGCGCTTGAATGGCGTCAAACAATTTCCACAAAATGGCCTCTCCCGCAACAGTCGATTCTGGGGTCATGGCCGCAAAAGGTAAGGCAATGTTCGGGTCGTAGTGCATTTTGAAGCCGCCCTCGCCATCTGGGCGCAGCATGGGCCGCGATAAAGCCAGCCATTGTTCAGGCGTATGCGGGCCAAACCCTTTTGAAATATGCCCAAGCGCATCTGCCCCCTGCTCCACAGTTGCAAAACGCACTGGCTTGCCCAAATAGCTTCCAATGCGCTTCAAAGCCTGCCACTGCAAGACGGGTCCCACATCGTTGAGCACTACATGTTGGAGCTTGAAGTTCATGTCATTCATATGGCCATTCGCTTGGGCTTGTTCCATGTGGGGTTGTAAGGCCCCCAACGAACCGGCAACGGCCATACCAATCAGCCCCCCCATACTGGTGCCCACCCAATCCACGGTTTGGGGCTGCAGCGTGCGCAGCAATTCCAACATGTCTGCCGCATAGGTTGGCACCTGATAGAGCATGGGGTCGCTCAGCCATTCACTGTAGCCCCGACCCGCCACATCTGGGCAAATCACGCGTACAGGGTCTGCGGCACACTCCAACAAGGTGCGAGCCAAGACATCAAAGTCCCGCCCCTGACGGGACAGGCCATGCACACAGATCACCACATGACGGGCAAAGGGGTCGCCCCACTGCCAATATGCCATTCGGTGTTGCCCATTGGGGCTGCTGGCATCAGGGCAGTTGATGTGGTGGAGTGTGGGTTGAAGCATGAACAGAAACGGCAGACAGTGATAATGAAACTGCATCGTAATTCAACCTTCAAGAACCAAACGCAGGAGAAAATAAGTGCACAACGCCATGCTCACCGGAAAAACCGCCTTGGTCACAGGCTCCACCAGCGGAATTGGCTTAGGAATTGCCAAACAATTGGCCAAACAAGGTGCCAATATCGTCCTCAACGGCTTTGGTGACCATCAAACCCCGCTGGCCGATATCCAGTCTTTGGGGGTTCAAGTGGCCTACCACGGCGCTGATATGAGCCAGCCTCGCGAAATTGAGGCCATGATGCAATTTGCCGCCGCCAGATTCGGGCGGGTGGATATTTTGGTGAACAACGCGGGCATTCAGCACGTAGCCAGGGTGGAAGACTTTCCTCCAGAAAAATGGGACGCCATTTTGGCCATTAACCTAAGTAGCGCGTTTCATTCCATCCGTTTGGCCATCCCAGCCATGCGCGCGGCAGATGAAGGCAAGGGATGGGGGCGCATCATCAACATTGCCAGCGTGCATGGCTTGGTAGCTTCAGCTGAAAAAGCCGCTTACGTGGCGGCCAAACACGGATTGGTAGGCCTAACGAAAGTCACCGCACTGGAAACCGCCACCACCGGCATTACCTGCAACGCCATTTGCCCGGGCTGGGTACTGACCCCCTTGGTGCAGAAGCAGGTGGATGCCAAAGCCGCCGCTCTAGGCATTTCCAATGAAGAAGCCACACGTCAACTTCTAGGTGAAAAAGAACCTTCTTTGCAGTTCACTACGCCCGAGGAGTTGGGCGATTTGGCCGTGTTTTTCTGTTCTGCCGCAGGACAAAACATACGCGGCGTAGCTTGGAATATGGACGGTGGCTGGGCGGCTCAGTAAGCCGTCAACAGTAAATCAGCACCACGGCACGGGCTTCCATACTGAGACCTTCGCCCACTGGGCCCAACTTTTCAGCAGTTTTGGCCTTCACGTTTACCTGACGCGCCTCAATGCTCAAAATTTGGGCGATGCGTTGGCGCATGGCATTCATGTGGGGGGCCAGTTTGGGAGCCTGAGCCACCACCGTAGCGTCAATATTGCCAATGTGCCAACCTTGCTGTTGGACCAAAGCATAGGCTTGGGTCAGCAATTGGGCGGAATCTGCCCCCTTGAAACTCGCATCGGTGTCTGGAAAATGCCTCCCTATGTCACCCAAGCCCGCGGCTCCCAATAAAGCATCGGTGATGGCATGCAGCAAAACGTCTGCGTCTGAATGGCCCAGCAAACCCTTGGTATGGGGAATAGGAACACCCCCCAAGATCAAAGGTCGGCCTTCGACCAGTTGGTGGACATCCCAGCCTTCGCCTAGGCGAAAACTCGGGGCGGCATCAGCCTTGCTTTTCAAGCGCGCCAGCAACACGCTTTCTGCCAAGGCAAAGTCTTCTGGGTAGGTCACTTTGAAGTTTTGCATGCTGGACGCTACCAGTTTGGGGTTGTGGCCCGCGAGTTCCATGGCACTGGCTTCGTCTGTGACGGTCAAATGGTGGGAATCTAAGGCACCCAAAAGGTCGCCCAGACGGAACATTTGGGGAGTTTGGGCCAACCACTTTCCATCACGGTCCATGGTTTTGTCAACATGGACTTTCCCATCGCCATTATCGGCATATCGGTCCAATGTCGCCTGCTTAAGCGTGTCAGGCAAAGGCAAGGCCAATAAGCCACCAACAGGGTCTGTGACACAAGCCAGCATCAAGCGCTCGATCAATTCAGGGGTGATCAGACAGCGAGCCGCATCGTGCACCAGCACCCAATCATGGGATTGAGCGCCAAGGGCTGCCAGGGCATGCAAGCCATTTCGCACGGATTGGGCACGCGTGGCGCCACCACAAGCAGCCAGGCTCCAACTGGGCTCTGCCTTTTGGATCAACCATTGAGGCTGACGGGTAAAAAAATCATCCTGAGGCGAAACTACCAAAAGGGCGTGTTGAATGCTGTCTACCTTCGCAAAAGCTTCGAGGGTGTGCACGACCAGGGGCTTGCCCACCAACATGGTGTATTGCTTGGGTCCTTGGGTGAGGGCCCGACTGCCAGAACCTGCACAAGGAATCAAAGCCCAAAACTTGGGGGCACAAGGAGTTGGGGCGCTAACTTTGGAGTCGGTCGCTATGGCGGGTGAAGCAAAAGTGCTCAATGGAGTTTCACAAATTGAAGTTCATGAACTAGAAATGGGTTTCTAGATCTTAAGCGCAACTAGAATTCAGCTCCCTCTTCTGCATCGTCTCCCGATGCCTGCGCATGGATCTTCCCAAACTTCTCACCGGCAAGCGCTTTAGCCTCACACGCCCTATTGGATCAGCAGATGCGCTGGTTTTGGCACGCCTAGGCCAACGTGAAAAAACCTCAGGCCAGCTGCTGGCGATCGTGACAGCCGATGCCACAGATGCCCAGCGCCTCATGGATGAAATGGCGTTTTTTGCGCCCGACCTCAGTTACGCCATGTTTCCGGACTGGGAAACGCTGCCCTACGACACGTTTTCGCCGCACCAAGACCTTATCAGCGAACGGCTGGCCACATTGTGGCGCTTATACAACCACAACAAACAAGCAGCTTCCAAGCCCCCAGCAGCATCCACACCCGCTGCGTCCGCAGTTTCCACCACACCTGTGCACGCCAGTGCCGCCCAGCCCACCAGCACCGATGTGGTGCTGATTCCCGCCACCACCGCGCTTTACCGACTGGCCCCGCCCAGTTTTTTAGCGGGCTACACCTTCGAATTCAAGGTCAAGCAAAAGTTAGACGAGGCGCAGCTTAAGGCGCAACTGACGCTGGCGGGTTACCAGCACGTGACCCAAGTGGTGAGCCCGGGCGAATATGCCGTGCGCGGAGGCCTGATTGATTTGTTCCCTATGGGCTCTTTGGTGCCCTATCGAGTGGACTTGTTTGATAACGAAATCGACTCCATCCGAACCTTTGACCCCGACAGCCAGCGCAGTTTGTACCCAGTGCCCGAAATCCGGCTTTTGCCCGGTCGCGAATTCCCCATGGATGATGGGGCGCGAGCGCTGTTTCGCCGCCGCTGGCGCGAATTGCTGGAAGGCGACCCTACAAAGAGGCGCATTTACAAAGACATTGGCAATGGGGTGGCCACAGCTGGTATTGAGTACTACTTGCCCTTGTTTTTTGAAAACACCGCTACGGTATTTGATTATTTGCCCTCAGCCACGCTGGCACTGCATGGCAACCTGGAGCCTGCTTTTCAAAGATTTTGGCAAGATGCACGAGACCGTTTTCGTCTTGCGCAGGGCGACCCGGAACGCCCGGCTCTGCCTCCTGAGTCCTTGTTTTTGACAGAAGAACAGTTTTTCATCCACACCCACGCACACGCCCAACTGGTTCTGCGTGAACCCACGCCCGAAAGCAAAGAGTGGGAGCAATTTGACGCCCTGAACGACTTGGCTGTGGTGCGCGGCGCCGAAGACCCACTGGCAGCACTTAAAGCCCATATCAGCCAAACCCCGCATCGGGTTTTGCTGTTGGCTGAAAGTGATGGACGGCGTGAAAGCCTGCTCGATTTTTTGCGAGCCAGCCAGATAAACGTGTCGACTTTTGAATCACTAGAAGACTTTCAAACCAGCTCCGAGCGCGTGGGCATAGCCACGGCGGCACTGAGCAGCGGCTTTGGCTGGTCCGACGCGGGTCTGGATTTGGTCACAGAAACCGAGCTTTTTGCCACTGGTCCCACCGCACGCCGACGCAAGAAGCAAGAGCAGGTCAGCGACGTCGAAGCGCTGATCAAAGACCTCAGCGAACTCCAACTGGGCGACCCCGTGGTGCATTCCGCGCACGGCATTGGCCGTTACCGGGGACTGGTCAATATGAACTTGGGGCAAATCCAGTCCGACGGAAGCCCAGCACTTGAAGAGTTTTTGCACCTGGAGTACGCGGACCAAGCTGTGTTGTACGTACCTGTCAGTCAACTCCAGCTCATAAGCCGCTATACGGGGGTAAGTGCCGATGAAGCGCCACTGCACCGTTTGGGTTCAGGCCAGTGGGAAAAAGCCAAACGGCGCGCTGCCGAGCAAATTCGAGACGCAGCCGCTGAACTGCTCAACATATACGCACGCCGCGCTGCACGCGAAGGCCATGCCTTCAGGTTTTCAGCCAAAGACTACGAGGTGTTTGCCAACGACTTTGGTTTTGAAGAAACCCCCGACCAACGCGCCGCCATTCACATGGTCATTCAGGACATGATTTCCCCTCAGCCCATGGACCGGCTGGTTTGCGGCGATGTGGGGTTTGGCAAGACCGAAGTGGCCTTGCGGGCCACGTTTGTAGCGGTCACCGGTGGCCGACAAGTGGCGCTTTTAGCCCCAACCACTTTACTGGCCGAGCAGCATTACCAAACGCTAGTGGACAGGTTTAGCAAATGGCCCGTCAAGGTGGCTGAAATGAGCCGCTTTAGGTCCACGAAAGAAATCAACGCCGCCCTAAAAGGGATTGCCGACGGTACAGTGGACATTGTGGTGGGCACGCACAAACTGCTCAGTCCAGACACCCATTTCAAAAACCTGGGGCTCCTCATCATTGACGAGGAACACCGCTTTGGCGTGCGCCACAAAGAGGCCATGAAAGCCTTGCGAGCAGAGGTAGACGTGCTGACCCTCACCGCCACACCGATACCACGCACCTTAGGCATGGCTCTGGAAGGGTTACGCGATTTAAGCGTCATTGCCACAGCCCCGCAGCGGCGCTTGGCCATCAAAACCTTTGTGCGGACCGAGGGGCAAGGTGTGATTCGCGAAGCCGTGCTGCGCGAACTCAAACGCGGCGGGCAGGTGTACTTTTTGCACAACGAGGTTGAAACCATTGAAAACCGCCGCGCCAAGCTAGAAGAAATATTGCCCGAGGCACGCATCGCCATTGCCCATGGGCAAATGCCTGAACGTCAGCTGGAAGCCGTGATGCGTGACTTTGTGGCCCAACGCTACAACCTTCTACTGTGTTCCACCATCATTGAGACTGGCATTGACGTGCCCACCGCCAACACCATCGTGATTGCCCGTGCTGATAAGTTTGGTCTGGCCCAACTGCACCAACTACGGGGACGAGTGGGACGCAGCCACCATCAAGCCTATGCTTATCTCATGGTGCCCGATATTGAAGCCTTGACCAAACAGGCACAACAGCGGTTGGACGCCATTCAACAAATGGAAGAACTGGGCTC
>DDPM01000115.1:5888-9050 GCA_002342165.1 Hylemonella sp. UBA2468 | reverse complement strand
CGGTAAGGAATGTGGGTGATGAAAGTTTGGGTTTGCTGTTTGAACAACTCGCCTGCCAAATGGTGCGAAGTACCGCCGCCCGCAGAACCGTAGTTGGTCTTGCCAGGATTTTTGCGGATGAAAGCCAAAAACGCCTTGAATTCATCGGGGACTTTTTTGGGATTGACCACCAATACTTGAGGCACGTTGGCCACCAAAGCCAAAGGTACAAAGTCTTTTTCAATGTCGTAGTCCAGCTTGGGGTACATGGCAGGTGCAATAGCGTGGTGCACGGCACCCATAAACAAGGTGTAGCCATCAGGAGCCGCTTTGGCTGCAATGGTGGCACCCAATGTGCCACCCGCACCGCCACGGTTGTCAATGATGAGCTGCTTGCCCGTCAGCTTAGAAAACTGCGCCGACAAAGGTCGGGCAAAGGCATCGGTGCCGCCACCAGCTGGAAAAGGCACCACCAGAGTCACAGGCTTACTGGGCCAAGCACTCTGGGCTCTGGCCGGTGTGGCGGAAAGAACCGCATACAACACACCTGCAGCACTTAACAAACCAAACATCATGGAAATCAACATTTGGCGACTTATGGCGCCAGCTACACGATTCTTCATGGGGAGTCTCCTAAGCTTTGTTTATGAAATGCAAAAAGGGCGTCAGAATAACAGGCGTTCGACTTCGCTAGAGACAGGTATTTGCCCCAGCGCCAGCATATGACGGTGTTTGTCGATTTTTTTCAGGTCGTACAAGTAGTTCACCATGATGCCGTACGACTGCTTTAGGCCTTTGGGCGAAGGGTCGCCCATCCAATTGAGGCGCTCAATGCGCGCGCCATTGCCCAGGTGGAATTTGGCCACCGAATCTACTGGTCGCCCCTGATTCAGCTCCTGCCCCAAATAGCGTGCCGCGGCGTGCATGAGCCAATGCTTGAGAGGTGAATCTGTCGCGATCTCAGCGCCTTTGTCCAGAACATCCAGCACATGCACAGCGGTGGGGGGCTCAAAACCCACCGCGCGACCCAGCTCAGCCAATTGTTTTTCGGGCATGCCGTCCAAGATCAACTGAGCGTTTTTGCCTAACCAGGCCCTAAAACCAGGTATGGGGGACAAGGTGGCAAAGGTTTTAAGCTTGGGAAACTCTTTACTCAAAGTGTCGGCCACTCGTTTGATCAGCGAGTCACCAAAGCTCACGCCACGTAAGCCCGGCTGAGTGTTGCTGATGGAATAAAAAATCGCGGTGGTGGCTTTGCCAAGGTCTGAGGCATCGGCCAACTCATCCAGCAACGGGGTGATGCTGTGAGCCATATGGTCAATAAGAGCGACCTCAACAAAAATAAGGGGTTCACCGGGCAAGCGGGGATGAAAAAAACCATAGCAACGTCGATCGGAATCCAGCCGGTTTTTCACATCGGCCCAACTGCGGATGTCGTGCACGGCTTCATATTTGATGAGCTTCTCCACCAAGGATGCGGGGGAGTCCCAGCTCATGCGCTGCAGCTCTAGAAAACCCACATCGAACCAAGTGGAAAACAAATACTCCATTTCAATGTCGAGCGCTTGCAAACGCTTGTCTTGACGCACGAAGGGCTGCATATCGGCGCGCATGTCCACCAAAAAGCGGATACCTTCGGGAATCACGCTAAAACGTTGCAGCAACCGTCGGCGCGGTGAAACCGTGGAACGACGGTATTCCACCTCAGCAGCGGCTTCGTCAGGTGTTCCCACCTTGGCAGCAAACTTGGCTTGAGCCGCCCGCACCTTCACGGGATCGGCCATGAACTGCTCGCTCATGAGCAACCACACATCCCGTCGGCGGGCTACGGAGGCGCGAGAATAGACTTTGCTTAAGGATTCTGCACGCCGTCCACCCTCGACCTCGCTGATGTCGGGATCGATGATGCCGCGCAACTCATCCAGAGTACGCCGCAACATGCGTGGAGACAAAGCCTCGTCTTTACGGCGAATGGTGGCCAGCAAGCGCTCTTTGGTGGAGCGCTCCGCCTCTGGCTTGACGTCAGTGGGCTTAGGATTCGGCGCCAACCGAGAGGGAATACTGGAGATGTCCAAACCCTCTTGGGGCTTGGTCGGCGGCATCCAACGTTGCACACTGCGACTGATCCAACTCAAAGCATTCATGATGTGAAATATGTCACATTAGGCAGCTCAAAGGCCGTAAATTAAGGGTTTGCCTTAGGGTTGTTGCGTGCAGCCCACAGCCAGAGCCACACACCCAGCACGACCATTGGCACGCACAGCCACTGACCCATGCTGAGGTTGAAGGCCAGCAGCCCCAAAAACTGATCGGGCTCTCGAAAATATTCAGCCACAAAACGCAACACGCCATACCCCATTAAAAATACTGCCGACACCTGCCCGCGCGCACTGGGGCGCTGTGCAAACCACCACAACAGCACAAAGAGCAGCAAGCCTTCTAACAGAAACTGGTAAATCTGCGAAGGGTGTCTTGGCACATCGCCCGCGCCACGAAACACCATGGCCCAAGGCAAGCCAGGGTCGGCCAATCGGCCCCACAACTCGCCGTTGATAAAGTTGCCTATCCGGCCAGCCGCCAAGCCTGTGGGTACACAAGGCGCCACANNCGGCCACCTCAAGCCAAGGGCGCTGTCGGGAGCGGGCAAACCACAACATGGCCACGATCACGCCAATCAAACCACCATGAAAACTCATGCCGCCCTGCCACACCGACAAAATTTCAAGGGGATGAGCCAGATAAAACCCAGGCTTGTAAAACAGGCAATAACCCAGTCTTCCACCCAGAACCACGCCCAAAACACCCCAAAACAAAATATCGTCCACATCACGCCGTGTCCATGAACGATCTGCTGTGAAGGAGACATACGGCGGGTGTTTGAGGCGTAAGGCCCCAAGCCACATAAACAAAACAAAGCCCACCAAATAGGTCAAACCGTACCAATGAATCGACAAAGGCCCCAACTGCAGGGCTACGGGGTCAATTTGGGGGTGCATCAACATGCGGCGATTGTGCCGCAGCGTGAGATTTACACTAACAATCTGCCTCCAACCCATTAACTACTGAACTCGAACGTTTACAAATCATGGACTCCAAAATTCCAGCCCGCCAACTCCGCTCCTCCAACATCACCGAAGGCAAGTCCCGCGCGCCCAACCGGTCCATGTACTACGGCATGGGCTA
>DDPM01000115.1:5589-5874 GCA_002342165.1 Hylemonella sp. UBA2468 | reverse complement strand
AAACCCATGGTGGGTGTGGCCAATGGTCACAGCACGATCACACCTTGCAATTCGGGACTGCAAAAACTGACGGATGCGGCCATTGCCGGAATTTTGGAAGCCGGAGGCAATGCCCAAGTGTTTGGCACCCCCACCATCAGNNGACGGCATGGCCATGGGGACCGAAGGCATGAAGTACAGCTTGGTCAGCCGCGAAGTTATCAGCGACTGCATTGAAACCTGCGTGCAAGGTCAATGGATGGATGGTGTGGTGGTGGTAGGAGGCTGCGACAAAAACATGCCCGG
>DDPM01000115.1:462-5450 GCA_002342165.1 Hylemonella sp. UBA2468 | reverse complement strand
ACACCGCCAACACCATGAGCTCAGCTTTTGAGGCCTTGGGTATTTCACTGCCCTACTCCAGCACCATGGCCAACCCACACGACGAAAAAATGAATTCAGCCAAAGAATCGGCCAAGGTGCTCGTTGAAGCCATCCAAAAAGACATCAAGCCGCGCGACATCGTGACGCGCAAATCCATCGAAAACGCCGTGGCCGTCATTATGGCCACCGGCGGCTCCACCAACGCTGTGCTGCACTTTTTGGCCATCGCCCATGCGGCTGATGTGGAATGGACCATTGACGATTTTGAGCGGGTACGCCAAAAAACACCGGTTCTTTGCGACCTCAAGCCCAGCGGTAAATATTTGGCAGTTGACTTGCACCGCGCCGGCGGCATACCGCAAGTCATGAAAATGCTGCTCAATGCGGACCTGCTGCATGGCGACTGCCTGACCATCTCCGGACAAACCATCGCCGAGGTGCTGCGCGACGTGCCAGACCAGCCCCGCGCTGACCAAGATGTGATACGCCCGATGAACAACCCCATGTACACCCAAGGTCACTTGGCCATACTGAAGGGCAACCTTTCACCAGAAGGCGCTGTAGCCAAAATCACAGGGCTTAAAAATCCTGTGATCACCGGACCGGCTCGCGTGTTTGACGACGAGCAATCTGCCCTTAAAGCCATCTTGGACGGAAAAATCAAACCTGGCGACGTCATGGTGCTGCGCTATTTGGGCCCCAAGGGCGGCCCTGGCATGCCCGAAATGCTGGCCCCCACCGGCGCCCTCATTGGCGCTGGTTTAGGAGAAAGCGTGGGTCTCATCACCGATGGCCGTTTTTCTGGTGGCACTTGGGGCATGGTCGTGGGTCACGTGGCCCCCGAAGCTGCGGCAGGCGGCACCATTGCTTTGGTGGATGAAGGCGACAGCATCACCATTGACGCACTGCAACTCAAACTGGAGCTTAATGTGGCTGAGGCAGAAATTGCAAAACGCCGCACCAGTTGGAAAGCCCCCGCCCCGCGCTACATACGCGGCGTGCAAGCCAAGTTTGCTTTTAATGCGTCCAGCGCCAGCAAAGGCGCGGTTTTAGACAACTATTAAGGAGCTTGCGATGAACCCAACCCAAAGCACCCACCCCTTGAGCAACCTGCGCACCTGCTGTATCGCCGCGGGCATGCTGGCCCTAAGCTTTGCTGGCATGGGCGCATCGTCAGTTTGGGCAGATCAGGCTTTGGCCACCTCTAAAAATTGCCTTGCCTGCCATGCCATTGACCGCAAAGTGGTGGGTCCCGCATTTAAAGACGTCGCTGCCAAATACGCTAATGACAAAACCGCTGCAGACAAAATGGCCTACAAAATTGTCAAGGGTGGCGTGGGTGCCTGGGGGGCTGTGCCTATGCCCGCCAACCCTCAGGTGAGTGAGGCGGAGTCTAAAAGGCTGGCGTCCTGGGTGCTGTCGCTTAAGTGACAGGCAACCAAAGATAGGCTGCTTTGCGCTCTAGGCGTCCAAATGCCCCAACTTCACCAAGATGTTGTGCACTTTTTCTTGTAGCACCGGCTTGGTAAAGGGTTTAACCACATAGCCAGCCGCGCCCATTTTGGCAGCTGCCATGATGTCATCTTTGCGGCCTTCGGCAGTCACCAACAAAACTGGAATGTGCTTGAGGTTTTCATCCGCCTTGATCCGCTGCAAAAAATCAAACCCATTCATATTGGGCATGTTGATGTCGGACACCACAAAGTCATAAGGGCTGGCTTTGAGCTTGTCCAGCGCCTCCACGCCATCTGAGGCTTCTTCAGCCCGGCCATAACCTGACTCGCTGATGATGTTGACCACTATGCGGCGCATGGTGGAAAAATCGTCCACCACCAAAAACTTGAGATCCAAGGCCATAAACCAAACCTTTGCAAGAAAATTTCTGCAAGTATGGGGTGGGTCTGTGACAGATTGAACGGCTGGCCTTGATGCCTAAGTCGCCCTTCAGAAACTCAATAATTTTCGCCCAATTGGTCCAGAATGGCTGGATTTTCAAGGGTGGATGTGTCTTGTGTGATGGCCTCACCTTTCGCTATCGAGCGCAGCAATCGGCGCATGATTTTGCCGCTGCGGGTTTTGGGCAGGTTCTCGCCAAAACGGATGTCCTTGGGCTTGGCAATCGGTCCAATTTCTTTGGCCACCCAGTCGCGCAACGCTCTGGCAATGGCTTTGGCTTCGTCGCCAGTGGGGCGCGAACGCTTGAGCACCACAAAAGCGCATATGGCTTCGCCAGTCAAGTCGTCCGGGCGGCCCACCACCGCGGCTTCGGCGACCAGATCGGTTTTAGCCACCAAGGCGGATTCAATTTCCATGGTACCCATGCGGTGGCCCGACACGTTGAGCACATCGTCAATGCGCCCGGTGATACGAAAGTAACCCCTATCGGCACTGCGCACTGCACCGTCTCCGGCCAAGTAGTAACCCTTGAGTTCATCTGGAAAATAGCTTTTCTTAAAACGCTCAGGGTCGCCCCAGATGGTTCGAATCATGCTAGGCCATGGGCGTTTGATCACCAAAATGCCGCCTGCACCATTGGGAATGTCCTGCCCGGCCTCGTCCACAATGGCTGCGGCAATACCGGGCAAAGGCAAAGTGCAAGACCCGGGCACCAAGGGGGTGGCCCCAGGCAAGGGCGTGATCATGTGGCCGCCTGTTTCGGTTTGCCAGAAGGTGTCCACTATGGGACAGCGCTCGCCACCCACATGCTTGTGGTACCACATCCACGCCTCAGGGTTGATGGGTTCGCCCACCGAACCCAAGATGCGCAGGGACGACAAGTCCGATTGCTTAGGGTGAACTTTCTCGTCAGACTCGGCCGCCTTGATCAGGGAGCGTATAGCCGTGGGCGCTGTATAAAAAATGGTGGTTTTGTGCCGCTCAATCATTTGCCAAAAACGGCCAGCATTCGGGTAGGTGGGCACCCCCTCAAACACAATTTGCGTCACGCCCGCGGCCAAGGGGCCGTAGGCCACATAGCTGTGCCCTGTGATCCAGCCAATATCGGCCGTGCACCAAAAAACGTCGCTGGGTTGCACGTCAAACGTCCAATCCATGGTGAGTTTGGCCCAAAGCAGGTAGCCGCCGGTGGCATGCTGCACGCCCTTAGGCTTACCCGTGGAGCCAGAGGTGTACAAAATGAACAAGGGATGCTCTGCCCCCACGGGCACCGCAGGGCATTCGGTACTTTGACCCGCAAGGACCTCTTCAAAGGTTTTGTCGCGGCCCGCCACCATGGCGCAGGTGGTGGGTGTGCGCTGGAACACCAGCACGGTTTTGATGGAATCGCACCCGCCCATGTTGAGGGCCTCATCCACAATGGATTTAAGCGGCAGCTCTTTACCCCCGCGCATTTGGTAGTTGCTGGTGATCACTGCCACAGCACCCACGTCCACAATGCGCTCTTGCAGGGCCTTGGCTGAAAAGCCGCCAAACACCACACTGTGAGTAGCGCCTATGCGGGCGCAGGCTTGCATGGCCACCACACCCTCTATGGTCATCGGCATGTAAATCAGCACACGGTCGCCTTTTTGAACGCCTTGAGCTTTGAGCGCATTGGCAAACTGGCTCACCTTGGTCAGCAACTCTTTAAAAGTCACTCGGGTCACGGCACCATCGTCGGCTTCAAAAATAATGGCAGTTTTGTGCTCCACCTGTGTGCCCATGTGCTTGTCTAGGCAGTTGGCTGAGGCGTTGAGCTCACCGTCTTCAAACCATTTAAAAAATGGTGCGTTGGATTGATCAAGTGTTTTAGAAAAAGGCTTGTTCCACACCACATGGTCGCGCGCCAACTGCGCCCAAAACCCAGTAAAGTCTTTTTCAGCCGCCTCACACAGCGCGTTGTAGCTTTCCATACCTGAAATGCGCGCCGCTTTCACCGCAGCTTCTGCAGGGTGAAAAATACGGTTCTCCACCAATAAAGACTCAGTGGCCGAACTGGATGTGCTCATGGATATGTTCCTCTTGGTTGTCTAGAAATAGTTGCTGTGGCTCAATTTGGGGGTGGACTGTCAAGGCTTGCCCTTACAAAGCCCTGACTCCTTGACCTCTGATAACACTCTCTTAGATACCAATGGTGTCAACAATATGAAGCCCTTGCATCCGGTGTTTCCCTCATCCGTTCACCTAAAATTTGTGCAACCTCCTTGATGCGCGCTTCTAATGCCCGCCTTCCCCCTACAACATCAATCAAAAGTTTTATATGAGCGAACCCACACCAAGCAACCCTTTGTTTTACAAACACCTGCCCTCGTTTATTTTTGCCAGCCGCTGGCTGCAGCTGCCTTTGTATTTGGGCTTGATTGCGGCTCAGGCCGTGTACGTGTTTCATTTTTGGGTAGAGCTGGTGCATTTGCTGGAGGCGGCCATGGGCAGCCAAACTGCGCTTCAAGCTTTGGTATCCAGCATTGGCTACAAAGATGCCAGCCATGGCGCCACTCTCAATGAAACCATCATCATGCTGGTGGTGCTGGCCCTGATTGACGTGGTCATGATCTCCAACCTGCTCATCATGGTCATCGTGGGTGGTTATGAAACCTTTGTCAGCCG
Organism: Hylemonella sp. UBA2468; assembly: GCA_002342165.1. Taxonomy (GTDB): domain Bacteria; phylum Pseudomonadota; class Gammaproteobacteria; order Burkholderiales; family Burkholderiaceae_C; genus Hylemonella. The sequence goes on along the minus strand of DDPM01000115.1, from coordinate 884 downwards.
CATGAACCTGGAAGGTCATCGCGACCAACCCGAATGGCTCAGCCATGTCAATGCCTCTGTTCTCAAGGTCAAACTCGCAACCGCGATCATCGGCATCAGTTCCATCCACCTGCTCAAAACCTTTATCAACGCTGCGAATTACGATGAAAAGGTCTTGCTGTGGCAAACGGTGATCCACTTCACGTTTCTGCTCAGCGCGCTGGCCATTGCATACACCGACAAGTTGCTCCAAGAAGCTTACAGCAACAAACACTGACACTTCTAACTTTTGGCTTTGCCAATAAAAGCTGAGCTTTCGAACTCAATTTGCTCACCTAAAATTCAAGTTATTCTCTAAGCCATGCCATGACCACCATCCACCAAAAAGACCTCATTGAATCGGTTGCTGCGGCTTTGCAGTACATCAGCTACTACCACCCTGC
>DDPM01000115.1:0-395 GCA_002342165.1 Hylemonella sp. UBA2468 | reverse complement strand
AACAGCAAAATGAGTGCCACTGGTCACCGTCCCATTTGCCAAGACACGGGCATCGTGAACGTTTTTCTCAAGTTGGGCATGAATGTGCGGCTAGACGGCTTTACCGCCAGCTTGGACGACGCCATTAACGAAGGTGTTCGCCGCGCCTACAACCTGCCTGACAACATGCTGCGCGCCTCGGTGGTCAAAGACCCGCAATTTGCCCGCAAAAACACCGGCGACAACACGCCTGCCGTCATCTTTACCGAACTGGTGCCAGGCAACACCCTTGAAGTCACCGTGGCGGCCAAAGGCGGCGGCAGCGAGAACAAAAGCAAAATGGTTATGCTCAATCCCAGCGACTCTGTGGTGGACTGGGTTCTTAAAACTGTGCCCACCATGGGCGCGGGCTGGTG
>DDPM01000056.1 GCA_002342165.1 Hylemonella sp. UBA2468 | reverse complement strand
CGGTCTATGTCGAGGGATAAGGCCGCAAAACCCTCTTGCAGAGCCTTGGTGGTGAGCGCTTTGTTGACTTCGCGGTTGAGTTTGTCCAGCACATCCACCGGGGTACCTGCGGGTGCAAACAGACCAAACCACGTGTTGGCCTCAAAGTTTTTAAAGCCCAATTCTTCTACTGTGGGCACCTCGGGCATAGCGGCACTGCGTTTGCGGCTGGTCACGGCTATGGCGCGCACCTTACCCGCCTTGGCCAACTGCACCACAGGCGGCATAGATGTTGACCCTATGGGCACTTGACCACTGACCACTGCATTGGCGGCAGCGGCGGGCTGGTAAGGCACGTGGGTGACTTCAAGGTTCAGCAAACTGCGAAACAACAATTCAGCACCCAAATGGGTGGTGGTGCCATTGCCGGAAGAGGCGTAACTGAGTTTTTCTTTGCGCACCAGCTCAATCAACTCTTTAAGGTTTTGCGCCTTGACATCGGGGTGCACATACAAAATATTGGGGGACACTGCGGGCAAGGCAACGGCTGCCAAATCTTTGTTGGGGTCGTAACCTGCATTTTTAAAAAGGGTGGGGTTAACTGAATACGCCACGCTGTGCATGAGCAGGGTGTAACCATCGGGGGCCGACTTGGCCACTTGCACGGTGGCAATGTTGCCGCCCGCGCCAGGTTTGTTTTCCACCACCACGGGTTGGCCCATGCTTTGAGACAATGGAGCCACCAAGGTGCGCGCGACGATATCGGTGGAGCTGCCCGGCGCAAACGCCACCACAATGCGAATGGGTTTATCAGGAAAGGCTTGTGCCAGCAAGCCCAAGAGGCTCAAAGCTGTGCCCATGAAAGCTTGGCGCAGCACACGGTTTTTGCCAAGGATGAGGGCGGGGACGCAAAAACGAGCGAATGACATAAGGTGTCTCCTAAATTGTTTGATTTATCCTAATCGATATTGCTTGAGCTGCCTATACACATCAGCCCTAAACACATCAGCCCTACACTCATCATCCTTGCCTAGGTTTACTGCTTAGATGGTTTTGCTGGCGCTTCAAATGTTTTAGTCCTTTACTACTCATGACCACTCCAATAATCCCCCGTATCACCCGCCTGCCTGACTCTTTTCGTTGGCCCGGTGGGCACCGCGTGGCGGTGATTTTCAATATTGCTTATGAAGCCTGGTCAGACGGCCAAGCTCCGGGCATTGGCCCTATGGGCAATGTGCTCAAACCCGGCTTTTTTGACACCAACGCCCACTCTTGGGCCAGCTTTGGACAGGTGCGGGGCATTCACCGCTTGCTGGCCATTGCCGAGCAACACGCCGTCAAAACCAGCGTGATGGTCAACGGCGTGCTGGCGCAACGCGATGCCCCCACCGTCAAACGCATTGCCGATTTGGGCCACGAAATCGTGAACCACTCTTGGGGTATGGACGTGATTCCGGTGTACTTTGACGAAGCTGCAGAACGCGCCAACCTCCAACGCAACCACCACATCTTGAGTCAAGCCAGCGGCACTACCCCCCTGGGCTGGATCAGCCCGCGTGGCACGGGCAGCGCCTTGAGCCCTCAGTTGTTGGCTGAAGCAGGCTACATACACCACGGCGATGTGAACGACGACGACCGCCCCTATGTGATGGACTTTTCAGGCCAGCGCATTGTGGCCATTCCCCTGACCATGGACGTGAACGACCTGCCTACCTGCATCCGCTATGGTCATGCCCCGCGCCACATGCTCGACAGCTTTAAAGACACCTTTGCGGCTTTGCGCGAACGCGAGCAAGGCCCCATCATGCTCGACGTGACCGCCCATACGCATGTGATGGGACGCGCCTCGGGCGCTTGGGTGTACAACGACATCATGGCCTTGGTGAAGGCCGCCCCCGACGTGTGGATTTGCACCCGCGAAGCCATGGCCCGTTATGTTTTGGAGAACATTTAATGAAATTGAAACAAGCTTTCATTGGGACATTGTTGTCTTTGACCGCCCTGTACTTCCCCGGGGTCAGCTGGGCCCAAACCCAAGCTTGGCCAACCAAGCCCGTGAAATTTGTAGTGGCTTTTGCGCCCGGTGGGCCTGCCGACATCATTGGCCGCATCCTGGGCCAAAAGCTAGGGGAGGCACTGGGCCAAAACGTGGTGGTAGAAAACCGTGGCGGTGCGGGGGGCAGCATTGCCTCGGGCATTGTGGCCAAGGCCGACCCTGACGGCTACACGCTTCTGATCAACACCAGCTCTTACGCCGTGAACCCGGCCATGTCACGCAATTTGCCTTTTGACCCTGAAAAAGACTTGCTCATCTCCACGCTGGTCGCCAGCAGCCCCAACCTGATTGTGGCCAGCCCCGCCCTCAGAGCCCGCAACCTGAAAGAAGTGATGGTGGAGGCCCAAAACGGCAAGTACAACTATGGCTCGGCCGGTGCGGGCACCACCCCACAGCTGAGCGCGGAATATCTTTTTAAAGTTCTGGGCAAGGTCAATGTCACCCACGTGCCGTTTCAAGGCGCAGGGCCTGCACTCAATGCGGCCATGGCAGGTCAGATTGAACTGGCCAGCGTGGCGTTACCTGCGGCTGTGGAACTGGTGAAAGCCGGAAAGGTTAAAGGCCTGGCCGTGACCAGCAACAAACGTGTGGCGGCTATTGCCGAGGTGCCTACCGTTGCGGAGTCAGGGTTTACAGGCTTTGAAGACTACACCTGGGTGGGTGTGTTTGCACCCGCCAAAACGCCTGAAGCCATTGTGCAGCGCATCCAGCGCGAGGTGGCGGCCATTCAACGCCAACCCGACTTTCAAGCCAAGCTGGCGGCCACAGGCTTTGAAGTGATGGGCGGCACCACCAAAGAAGCCCAAGACTTTTTGCAACAAGAGCTCATCAAATGGGCCAGAGTGGTCAAGGAAACCGGCGCCAAAGTGGACTAAGCCCTTCGGGCTTGGTTAGGTGGCTGCCTTCGGGCTCAGTGCAAGGCATCCCACAAAAGCTTGCAGCCGGTTAAAAACATACCGATGTACACCAGCTTGTAAAACAGGTCGGGTTTGATGCGGCGCGCCAGCCGCACACCCGCCCATACGCCCACGGGCACCAAAGGCAAAAATACCAGCGAGGTGACCATGTTTTGCGGGGTCAACAAACCCAGCCATGCGTAGGGCACCCACTTGAACAGGTTGATAATAAAGAAAAACACCGACATGCTGGCTGCAAACACCACGGGTTTGAGCTTGAGCGGAATCACGTAAGCATTGATGGGGGGTGCCCCTGCATGCGCCACAAAGCTGGTAAAGCCCGACACCGTGGTCAAAAGAGCGCCCACCCATCCTGGTGGTGGTGGCGCATCGGCTTTGGGAGGAAACAGCAGGCGCTGGGCTAAAAATATCAGGGTCACAGCGCCCACAATGCCCGACACCCAATGGACTTCCAGCGCCTTGAATGAGAGGGCGCCCACCACACTGCCCAAAATGCCAAAAGGCAGCAAAAAAGTGACCAACTTGCGGTCAAAATCCTTGCGCAATGCGGCCAAGCCCATGATGTCCGTCAACAAAAGCACAGGCATCAAAATGGCTGCCGCCTGAGGAACCGTCACGGTCAAGGCCATGATAGGCACCACAAGGGAGCCAAAACCAACACCAAAACCGCTTTTACTGACTCCAAGCAGGATCACGGCCGGAACCGTGACCACATAGAACCAGGGGTCGGAAATAAAAGGAAGGTTCAATACAGAGCCTTAGAGGACCTGGCTCACCTGCTCAAAGCTCAAACGTGGATTGCGGTCAAACAGTTTGCTGTTATCGCCATAGCCCAAGTTGATGAGGAAATTGGCTTGCCAACGACCATCGGGGAAAAACTCTGCATTGACCTTGGCCAAGTCCACGCCGCTCATGGGGCCGCAGTCCAGTCCCACCGCGCGAGCTGCAATCATGAAATACGCACCGCCCAAGGTACCGTTGCGGGTCGCAGTACCTGCGGCCAAGGTGGCGTTGCCTTCAAACATTTCTTTGGCGCCTTCGCGGTGCCAAATTTTGGGCATGTGCTCAAAAAACTGGGTGTCGTTGGCCACGATCACCGTCACGGGGGCGGTTTTGGTTTTGTCCACATTGCCGGGGTTCAGGGCGGGCAACAGGCGCTCTTTGGCAGCTGCAGTGGTCAAAAACACATAGCGCGTGGGCTGGGTGTTCATGGAAGTGGCGCCCATCTTAGCGATGTTGTAAACCTCTTTCAACAGGTCCAGCGATACGGGCTTGTCCAAAAAGCCGTTGGCCGTGCGGGCGTTGAAAAACAGTTGGTCCAGTGCAGATTGATCAATGGTCATAAAAAGCTCTCACAAATAAAAGTCAAACAAAAAAACTGAATCACCCGAAATTATTCGGCCTGAATATCGGCCTCGCGGATCAGCCGCGTCCAACGCTGTACATCGCGCTGCACCAAGGCACGGGTTTGGGCCACCGTGAGGTTCATGGGCTTGCCACCACCTTTGCGGAAGGCCTCTGCCAAATCTGGCTGCGCCAACACTTTGGCCAATTCAGAACGCAGTTTATCCAACACCTCTGGCGGAGTTTTGCTGGAGGCGAAGTAGCCAAACCAGGATTCCAACTCCAACGCGGCCACACCGGTTTCAGTCACGGTGGGCACATCGGGGTGCATGGGGTTGCGCTCGGCTCCGGACACAGCCAAGGCTTTCACGGTACCCGCATCCACTTGCGCGCGCGCGGTGGATGACAAGTCAAAAAACAAATCCACTCGGCCTCCCAACAGGTCTTGGTAAGCTGCCTGTGCACCCTTGTAGGGCACGTGTACCACCTTCACACCCGCTACTTGCCACAGCACGGCAGCCAAAACATGCTGGCCCGAACCGTTTCCACCTGAGGCGTAAGTGAGCTTCTCAGGGTTGGCGCGCGCGTAAGCCACCACGTCTTTGAGGCTATTGAATGGCAAGTCTTTGCGACCCACCAGGGTGTAGCTGTAGCTCACCGCCAAGCCCACAGGCTCAAAGTCGCGCAGGCTGTCGTAGGGCAGGTTTTTGTACAAGCCCATATTGAGCGCGATGTTGGACACCGAACCCATAAGCAGGGTGTAGCCATCTGGCGCAGCCTTGGCAGCTGCATCAGTACCGACCAAAGTACCCGAGCCAGGGCGGTTTTCCACCACCACGCTTTGGCCCATTTGTTTGCTCAACCTGTCGGCCAGCAGTCGCGCTACCGTGTCAAAGCCGCCGCCGGGGGGTTGCGGCACGATCACACGCAGTGCTTTGGAAGGAAAACTTTGGGCCCAAGACAGGCCAGAGACCAGCAATGAACCACCGGCCACACCAAGAGCTGCAGCGTGCTGCAACCACGTACGACGCTGGGCTGACTCTAGGAGGCTGGTAGATGCTTTTTGGGGAAGTTTCTGATGCATAAGTCGAATTCCTAAATGGTGGAAGCAAAAGTGAAAGACGTGAGTGAATGACGTAGATCAGTAGCTTAGGTTTAGCGCTCCAGAGCGCCACCAGCCAGCCAGCGGGCGCCACGTTGGTAGAGCTCGTCCACCACAGGACCTTTGAGCATGGGCATGTCCATCTTGACCTTGTAACCAATATGGGTCTGGATGTAAGCCAAATGGCGGTAGCCTTCAGGAAA
>DDPM01000048.1:7045-15695 GCA_002342165.1 Hylemonella sp. UBA2468 | reverse complement strand
GTACGGGCCACGATGTCGGTGGCGCTGCCTGCACTAAAAGGCACCACAAACTTGATAGGCTTGTTTGGGTAGGCCTGTGCCATAGCGCAAGATATACCCAAACTGGCCCCCAATGCAACGGCCACAGTTACTGCTTTGGTTAACAAACGAATCGTTTTCATCTCAGTCCCTTCTTTCAGTTATGGGTTTTGGGTTTGGTTTTTACGTCAAGCCGTCACTGATGGTGACGTTTTCAGACTTTAGTTCCAAACCGGCGTCGCGTGCGGTCTCGGCCAACAACACCGCAAAGTCAATGTGGTCATGCCCATGCCCCACCATGCGGGCCACCGACTCACGGGTGGCGGCCGCTGCGGGCATCGGCACGCCATACGCTTTGGCTGCGCCCAGGCCCAAATCCATGTCCTTGAGCAGCAATTGCGGGGTGAAGGTGACTTGGTCAAACGTGAGGTTGCTGAGCATGGGCGTTTTGTAGCGGGTGTACATGGAACCCAACACCGAGTCGTTGATGCTTTCTAAAAACACATGGCGGGGAATGCCCGCTTTTTCGGCCAGCACGGTGATTTCACACAGGTTTTGAATGACCACCCCGAACATGGTGTTGTGGGCAATTTTCCAAATGCGGGCGAGTTCGCCCTCGCCCACCCACATGACCTTGCGAGACATGGCTTGCAAATAGGGCTCCACCATTTCGTAAAGCTTTTTGGGACCTGAGGCCACCACCAGCAATTTTCCGGCTTTGGCCACTTTGGCGTTGCCCGACACGGGCGTACACAAGTACGCAATGCCCATGCCCTCAAGCTGGGCGCGGATTTCGGCTGAACCTTCTTGCGAAATGGAAGAACTGTCCACCACCACTTGGGGTTTGGCTGAGCCGGTTACCAAACCACCAGTGCCAAACAGCACTTCTTTGAGGTCGTCGGTCGTGGACACCATGGTGAAAACCACGTCGCAGCTGGCCAGATCGATTTTGTGGGATTCGATTTTGGCGCCATACTCGGCCAAGTGCGCCGCCTTGGAAGCGGTGCGATTCCACACATGCACGTTGTGCCCAGCCTTGAGAAGCTTGGTGACCATGGCTTCGCCCATACGACCCAACCCGATCCAACCTAGTTTTTGACTCATGACTCTGACTCCTGTGTTTTAAAAATGAAAATAAATTGATCGTTCACTGACTTAAACGCGCTCAAGAACCACCGCAATGCCCTGCCCCACACCAATGCACATGGTGCACAAGGCGTAGCGGCCGCCGGACTTGTGCAACTGGTTCACTGCCGTGGTGGCCAAGCGCGCGCCCGAAGCACCCAGCGGGTGGCCTAAGGCAATAGCGCCTCCATTGGGGTTGACACGTGGGTCATCGTCGCTCACGCCCAACAGGCGCAGCACCGCCAAGCCTTGGGCAGCAAAGGCCTCGTTCAGCTCAATCACGTCCATTTGGTCCATGGTCAGACCCGTGAGAGCCAAGACTTTTTGGGTCGCAGGCGCGGGGCCTATGCCCATGATGCGCGGGGCTACACCCGCGGTGGCCATGCCCACCACGCGAGCACGAGGGGTGAGCCCCTGTTGTTTGGCCATGGCTTCGGTGGCCAGCAGCAAGGCGCAAGCACCGTCGTTGACGCCCGAGGCATTGCCCGCCGTGATAGTACCGTCGGGCCGAACAATGGGCTTGAGCTTGGCCAAAGTTTCCAAAGAAGTCTCTCGCGGGTGCTCGTCTTTGCGCACCACTAGGGCATCGCCCTTTTTTTGCGGAATCGTCACGGGGGTGATTTCGCTATCAAAGTAACCCGAATTTTGGGCTGCCACGGCTTTGAGCTGGGAGGCCAGGGCCATTTTGTCTTGGTCTTCGCGGCTGACCTTGTAGTCGTCGGCCACGTTTTCAGCGGTTTCGGGCATGGAGTGGGTGCCGTACTTTTGGTGCATGAGTTTGTTGATGAAGCGCCAACCAATGGTGGTGTCAAAAATTTCAGCTTGGCGGCTGAAGGCCGTTTCGGCCTTGCCCATCACAAAGGGCGCGCGGCTCATGCTCTCCACGCCGCCCGCAATCATGAAGTTGGCTTCGCCCGACTTGATGGCACGCGCCGCCGAGCCCAAAGCATCTAGGCCCGAGCCGCACAAGCGGTTGACGGTATTGGCGCTCACCTCTGGCGGCAAGCCAGAGAGCAACAAAGCCATACGGCCCACGTTGCGGTTGTCTTCACCCGCCTGGTTGACGTTGCCGTACACCACATCGGTCAGGGCTTGCCAATCGACCTGGGGGTTACGGGCCATGAGCGCGGCCAAGGGCACAGCGCCCAAGTCATCGGCACGCACGCTGGAGAGCACGCCGCCATAGCGACCAAAAGGCGTGCGAACAGCGTCGCAAATAAATGCTTGAGGGTTCGACATGAAAGCTCCTAAATGGAAGAGAGGAGGAAGTGGGGGTGTTTGTAATAGATAGGTTTAGTGAAGCGGCAGGCCGATAAGCTTTTCAAGCTCAGTGCGGCTTAAGCCCTCCACCGTATCAATCAGGCGCAGGCCTTGGGGGGTACATTCCAGCGTGCACAAGTCGGAGTAAATCCGCTTGACGCAAGCAATGCCGGTCAGGGGGTAGGTGCAGGCTTGCACCACTTTGCTCTCGCCCTGTTTGGTGAGCAAATCCATCATCACCCAAGTTTGTTTGGCACCCACGGCCAAATCCATGGCGCCGCCCACGGCAGGAATGGCGTCTTTTTCTCCGGTGTGCCAGTTGGCCAAATCGCCGGTGGCAGACACCTGAAACGCCCCCAACACGCAAATGTCTAGGTGGCCGCCGCGCATCATGGCAAAGCTGTCGGTGTGGTGAAAGTAGGAGCCGCCGGGCAAGATGGTGACCGGCTGTTTTCCGGCGTTGATGAGGTCAAAGTCTTCCTCGCCAGGGCGCGGGGCCGGCCCCATGCCAAGCAAGCCGTTTTCGCTGTGCAGCAGCACTTCTTTTTCCACCGGAATGTGGTTGGCCACCAAAGTGGGCATGCCAATTCCCAAATTGACCACATGGCCTTCGTGAATGTCTTGCGCCACGCGGGCGGCCAGCTGGTCTTTGGTGCGACGTTGATAGCTCATGTTCAGGCCGCCTTTTTAAAACCGCCAGCCTCGGTGGCTGTGCGCGCGATCTTGACGATCTTGTTGACAAAAATAGCGGGCGTCACGATGGCTTCGGGGTCCAAATCGCCCAATTCCACAATTTCATGCACGCTGGCAATGGTGTGTTTGCAAGCCATAGCCATGGTGGGACCAAAGTTGCGGGCAGTTTTGCGGTAAGTTAAGTTGCCCCAGCGGTCGCCGCACTCGGCCTTAACCAAGGCCACGTCTCCGTAAATGGGGTACTCCAGCACATACATCTTGCCGTTGATTTCCCGGGTTTCTTTGCCTTTGGCCAGATCGGTACCAAAACCGGTGGGCGTGAAAAAAGCACCCACACCAGCACCGGCGGCACGAATGCGCTCGGACAAATTGCCCTGCGGGGTCAACTCAAGCTCCAGCTTGCCGCTGCGGTAGAGCTCGTCAAACACATAGCTGTCGGCCTGTCGGGGAAAGCTGCAAATGATTTTGCGCACACGCCCAGTTTTGAGCAGGGAGGCCATACCGGTGTCTCCATTACCCGCGTTGTTGTTCACCACCGTCAGGTCTTTGGCGCCGTGGGCAATGAGGCCATCAATCAGCTCATTGGGTATGCCCGCTGTGCCAAACCCGCCCACCATGACGGTGGAACCATCTTGAATGCCCGCCATAGCGTCTGCCACCGAATTGGCAATTTTGTTGATCATCTTGACTCCTGCATATGGGCAGCAGCTGGTGCGAGTACCGCCCATCTACCGCCCTTTTGTTCAAGCCGCCATTATGAATCGTGCAAGCCCTCCACATGAGGCCACCCGACATAATGCCTCCATGTTGATACAGCCCACCCAAGCCGATGTGCGCCGTTTCTTTTGCGGGGTGTTCGCCAAAACCCATGGCGCTGCGGTTGTGCAGGAAGGGTTGGCGGGTTTGAACTTATCGCCCCTGGAAGAGTTGGTGCGTAGTTGGATCGACGAACATCCCGAATACCACGCCGAGCTGGCCGACCTGGACGGTGCCCTGCGAAATATGGAGCAGGTGGACCCGAACCGAGACAACCCGTTTTTGCACTTGTCCATGCACTTGTCCATCAGCGAGCAATGCAGCATTGACCAACCCCGCGGCATCCGCCAGGCGGTAGAACTGCTGAGCGCAAGACGCAACTCACTGCATACCGCGCACCACGAGGTCATGCAATGTCTGGGTCGTATGGTGATGGAAAGCCAACAAAAAGGTAAGCCGCCCGATGGGGCGGCTTACATCGCCTGCGTTCAGAGAAACGCCACGCGAGATTAGCTAAGCCGAAGGGCTGCTTAGCTGAGGCGGCTTCTTAGCGGAAGCGGCTTTGTGGGACGGTTTTGACGTCGCCGGGCATGTTGCTTACATAACCCGCAATTTGCTTGAGCTCGGCATTAGAAAACTGCTTGGCAATGCCGCCCATGATGCCATTGGCACGACCCCAAGTGGCATTGCCTTCTGTTTTATAAGACTTTAGAGCCACATACAGGTAGTCCGCATGCTGACCTGCAACTTTGGGGTAGGCATCGCTGACAGGCTTGTTGAAGCTTTCGCCATGGCATGACGCGCAAGCGCCTTTTTTAAGCAACTCGGCCACTTTGGCGGGTGCTTCGGGAATTTTGGCTTCTGCAACCGTTTCAGTTTTGCCATGAAGCTCGTAATAGGCAGCCAAGTCCGCCATGTCTTGGTCGGTCAGGCTCTGGGCAATGCCGCGCATGCTGGGGTGCTTGCGCTCACCCTGCTTGTAAGCATTAAGCGAAGCCACAATGTATTTGGCGTTTTGGCCCGAAATTTTCGGGACTTTGTACACCTCTGGAAAGCTGGCCTGATAGCCCTTTATGCCATGGCAGCCGATGCACATTGCAATTTTGGTCTCGCCGGCTTTAGCGTCGCCCTGGATCTCTTGAGCTTGGACAGAAACAGCCGTCAGGGTGGTGACAAGCAGGGAGGAGAGCGTCAGCAACAGTTTGTTCATTTTGCGTGGACAATCAGCCCGTGGTGGTTAAAACACAGCTTTCGATTATATGGGTGGCTTTCTTCACCCCTTTTTCTTCCTGATATAAAAACCGCATGAAATTCCAAGGCACCTCCAACTACGTGGCCACGCAAGACCTGATGCTCGCCGTCAACGCGGCCATCACCCTCAAGCGGCCTTTGCTGGTTAAAGGCGAGCCCGGCACCGGTAAAACCATGCTGGCTGAAGAAGTGTCTCAGGCCTTAGGACTGCCCTTGCTGCAGTGGCACATCAAATCCACCACCAAAGCTCAGCAAGGCTTGTACGAATACGACGCCGTCAGCCGCCTGCGCGACAGCCAATTGGCCGAGCTTGACGGAGGTGAGCGAGTCAAAAACATTCACAACTACATAGTCAAAGGCGTACTGTGGCAAGCGTTTACTGCCAATGAGCCCGTGGCCCTGCTGATTGACGAAATTGACAAAGCCGACATTGAGTTTCCCAACGACTTGCTGCGCGAACTCGACCGCATGGAGTTTTACTGTTACGAAACCCGCGAGCTGATTCGCGCCCAACACCGTCCGCTGGTGTTTATTACGTCCAACAACGAAAAAGAACTGCCCGACGCCTTTTTGCGCCGCTGCTTTTTCCACTACATCAAGTTTCCTGATGCCGACACCATGAAGCGCATTGTGGATGTGCATTTTCCAAACCTCAAGCAAGAGCTGCTCACCGCGGCCATGAAAACTTTTTTTGACACCCGTAACTTACCCGGCCTGAAAAAAAAGCCTTCCACCAGCGAACTTTTGGATTGGCTCAAACTCTTGTTGGCCGAAGACATACCGCTTTCGGCCCTGCAAAGCGGCGACGACCGCGTAACCCTTCCCCCTTTAATTGGCGCTTTGCTCAAAAACGAGCAAGATGTGTCTTTGTTTGAAAAACTGTTGCACATGCAGCGCAACCACCGCTAAAACTATGTCCATTACGCCGCCCGACTTGAATCAACTTGTTAAAGAGGGCTTGTCCGACGCCATTGGCTTTGTGGGCGGCGCCTTGCTGGGCTTTTGGGCTGGCCAACTGCTGGGCTGGGATGTGTTTGCCCCAGGCTACAACACCGACAGCATTGGCGGCATTGTGTTGGTGAGCATAGGGGGCGGTCTGGGTTTGCAGCTGGCACGCAAGTGGCGCAACCGAAAAGAGCCGCCCCAATAAACGTTTTTAAGCCCTTCTCAACAACATGCTCCTCGACTTTTTTTACACCCTGCGCGCAGCCCAGCTGCCGGTGTCAGTCAAAGAGTACCTGATGCTTTTAGAGGCGCTTCAGTCTGGTGTGGTGGGGCCGCAGGGTGGCGCGTGCGCGGTGGATGACTTTTATTTTTTAAGCCGCACCACGCTGGTCAAGGACGAAAAACACTTCGACAAATTTGACCGTGCTTTTGGCGCTTACTTCAAGGGCGTGGAGTTGGTGGCCGACTTTACCCAAGAGGTGCCCCTAGATTGGCTGCGCAAAGCTCTAGAGCGTGACCTCACCCCCGAACAAAAAGCTGCCATTCAAAAAATGGGCTGGGACGAGCTGATGCAAACCCTTAAAAAGCGCTTTGAAGAGCAAAAAGAACGGCACGAGGGCGGCAACAAATGGATAGGCACCGGCGGCACATCTCCCTTTGGCCACAGCGGCTACAACCCGCAAGGCATCCGCATTGGCGGCCAAGGGGGTCATAAAAGCGCCGTTAAGGTGTGGGAGCAACGCGCCTACAAAGACTATGACGACACTCAAGAATTGGGCACCCGCAACATCAAAGTCGCGCTGCGCCGTCTGCGCCGATTTGCCCGCGAGGGCAACGAACTGGAGCTGGACCTAGACCACACCATACGCAGCACCGCCGCCAATGCGGGGTACCTGGACATCAAAATGGTGCCCGAGCGGCACAACCACGTCAAAGTGCTGCTGCTGATGGACGTGGGCGGCACCATGGACGAACACGTGGGCCGGGTAGAAGAACTGTTTAGCGCCACCAAAAGCGAGTTCAAGCACTTGGAGTTATATTATTTCCACAACTGCGTGTACGACTTTATGTGGAAGCACAACCGCCGCCGCCATGCCGAAAAGTTTGCCACCTGGGACATCATCCGAAAGTACAACAAAGACTACAAACTGATACTGGTGGGCGACGCCACCATGAGCCCCTACGAAATTATTCAGCCCGGCGGCAGCGTGGAATACCACAACGAGGAGCCCGGAGCCGAATGGCTGCAACGCCTGACCCACGCGTTTCCTAACTTTGCGTGGATCAACCCTGAACCCACGGGCGTCTGGCCTTACAGACAGAGCATCAGCATCATCCAGCAACTGATGAGCCAGCGTATGTACCCCTTAAGCCTGCAAGGCCTAGAAGCCGCCATGCGGCAGTTAAGCAAATAACGCCACCTTAAAATGACTCGGCAAATCGGGTCTCCGTAGTTCAATGGATAGAACGGCCCCCTCCTAAGGGGCAGATACAGGTTCGATTCCTGTCGGGGGCACCAACAGAATCCCCTTATTCTGCGAAAACTTCTTGAAGAGTCTTCAACGCAGCAGCCATTGTTTTTGCGGATACAGCGCCAAGCCGCTTGGACATTCGAACCTTATCGACTGTTCGAAGCTGATCCAAAAGGATTAGTCCCTTGGTGCCCGCATGCGTCACCGGCACCCTGAACGGGGCAGCAAAACCCTTTGAGGTCATGGGCGCGACGATCACGGTGCGAAGCGTGTCGTTCAACTCGGCAGGTGACAGCACAACGCAAGGACGAGACTTCTGGATTTCGCTACCTACGGTAGGGTCCAGGTTCACCAGCCAAATCTCGCCGCGATTCACCAAGAAAACTCGACGTCATCAGAGTTGCCAAATTCCCCCATCAGCAAGGAATCCCCCCTGTTGGCTGCCACAGCAGCTGCCGCCTCGGCCCAACCCTCCCGAACGGATTTGACGGGTTTGCGCAAGACTATGGAGCCGTTCTCCACCACGATGCTCGCGGTTGCATGCCCCTCCAGACCAGCTTGAGCCAGTAAAGGCTTGGGCAGAACCACCCCTTTGCTATTTCCTATGTTGCGAATGGCTACTTCCATGTGTTGCTCCTGTTGCAACAATGTTATCCCTGACCGAGTTTGCTTGTCAAGGCTACGGTCAGGCGCAGCTTTGATTTTGTGCAAACCTTGATTCCTCAAGCCTGGCGCGGCACCACCACGCCATCAAATTCGCCCACCTGAAAACCCAGCGCTTCTGAGGCCAGTTGCTTGACCCAGTCGGGCTGACCGGCCTGAAAAATATACGAGGTGTAAAAGGCTTTGAGCGTGGGATGGGCTGCAATTTCTGAGAGCGTGCGGCTTTGGGTGACTTGGTCGCCGTACACCATGGGCAGCGGCACTTTTACGTTTCGCAAAGGGTCGCGGATGAGCCCCTTGGGTTCTTGCCCGTCTTCTAAAGCGTCTAGCTCCTCAAAAAACCGGCGGCGCATGGCCACAATGCCCCGGTCGCTGGCACTCAACTGCTCGAGCGACCGGTCGGCAATCACGCCCTGCCCCACCCAAGCCAGAAAGTCTTGGTTCATGACGTGGGTGTCTATCCACTT
>DDPM01000048.1:0-7022 GCA_002342165.1 Hylemonella sp. UBA2468 | reverse complement strand
AGGCACGCGGGTGTACTTCCAGGTGACGCTTAGGGTGTTGCGGTCGTCAATCGGCACGCGCCATTCAAAATGCTCCCCCAGAAAAAAACCGTTGGGCCACAAGCAGACGCGTCCTATGGTCCAAGCCTCGTCGGTGGTGGTGGTGTTTTCTTTGATGCGGTGGTAGGTGAAGCCAAACTCAAATTCTTTAAAGTCCAACTCCAGATGCTTGGCGCCGTATTTCACCTCGCCGGTGCGCTGGCGGTTGCCCCAGTTTTCGTGCATCCATTCAAAGTGCACGGGGTCAATGGAGTTTTCTTGGCACTGAAACCAGTTGCAAGGCACCTCAGAAATCACAATTTGCGTAAAACCATTGGTCCAAGAAAACGCCTTCCAATCGGGCAACAGGGGGGCAGGTAAGGGGCCCATATAGGCCCACACCAAACCAGCCTTGAGCTCTACGGGGTAAGCGGTGGCGCGAATACGGGCTTTGCTGTTGTGATCCGGGTAGACCGTGTCTTCAAACGGTTGGTGCATGCAGTGGCCTTGCGCATTGAACTGCCAGCCGTGGTAGTGGCAGCGCACACCTTGCGCCTCCACCATGCCCAAGCTGAGGTCGGCACGCCGGTGCGCGCAATGCCTATCGAGCAGCCCAAACCCGCCAGACAGGTCTTTGTACAACACCAAGTCTTCGCCCAGCAGGCGAATGGGTTTTAAAGAGCGGTCGCCAAATTCAGAAATGCCCGCCACGGGCATCCAATACCGTCGCAAGAGTTGGCCCATGGGTGTGCCAGGACCCACGCGGGTCAAGCGGTCATTAAGCTCTGGGCTTAACAACTTACTCGGCCTGAATTTTGGCGACTTTGACTGCGCGGTCGTACTTGGCTAAGTTCTTGCGGATGATGTCGCCATACTGAGGTGCATTGGCGTAAATGATGGAGAAGCCGGTTTCTTTGAATTTAGCCAAAAAGTCTGGGCTTTCGGTGGCCTGTTTGACGGCAGCCGACAGCTTGTTCACGATGGCCGGTGGCATGCCTGCAGGGCCAAGCAATCCGGTTTCGGCTTGGTAGTCGTAGTCTTTTACAAACTCGGCCAAGGAGGGCGTGTCTGGGTAACGGCTCCAGCGCTTGCCGGAGGTCACAGCCAATAAATTCATGGTGCCAGCCTTAATGTGCGGAGCAGATGCGGTGAAGGCTGTGAGCAACACCGGTATGTCGCCAGCCAACAGCGCGGGTACCGACTGGCCGCTGCCTTTGTAGGGAATGTGTGCAATGTCCAAACCCGCGTCGGCCTTGAGCATTTCCATGGAAATGTGGTGGATGCTTCCAATGCCGGAGGAACCGTAGTTGACCTTGCCCGGATTGGCTTTGATGTGAGCCAACAGTTCCTGCATGGTTTTGATGTTGGTTTTGGCGTTGGTGACCAACATCAAAGGTTCGTAGGTGATACCCGCAATAGGGGTCAGGTCCTTGAGGGTGTCGTAGGGCAGGGTTTTAAATATGTGCGGGGCAATGCCGAGTTGGCTGGTGTCGCCTAACAACAGGGTGTACCCATCGGGTGGCAGTTTGCTCATTTGACCGGTAGCGGTTACGCCGCCCGCTCCAGGACGGTTTTCAACGGTAAAGGGTTGACCCAGAATGTCGCCCAGTTTTTGCGCCAAGGCGCGGGCCACAAAGTCGGGGCTGCCGCCCGCCACATAGCCCACCAAAATTTTGACGGGTTTGTTGGGATAGTCCTGCCCGGTGCCAGGTGTGGCGCTGGGTGCTGAGCTGGCCGAAGTGCCTTGGGCACCACTGAGGCTGGCTGCAGCCAGCAGGACGGCCGCTATGAAAGTGCTGATACAGGTTTTGACGGATTGTTGCATGGTGTCTCCATATGAAATATCTGCTGACCTCGGTTGCTTTAGCTGACCGTCACTTCGTCAGTGCGGCTGTCGCCACGGTTGTCTTTCCAGTTTAGGCTGAGTTTGTCACCCACTTTGACGGACTTGACCACGAATTGCAAAAAAGGGTTTTTGGATACGGCAGGGCCCCACTCGGCTTGCAGGACCGTGCGCCCATTCAACTGGGCCGTCACGTCCTGAATATGCCAAGCCGGTATGATTTTCCCGACTGCGTCTTTGCGCTGGCCAGATTCCATGTCGTGCTGCATGAGCACACGAACGGTCAGCTTGTCACCGGCGAGTTGGGTGCGTATGCGCATGGGTTCAACCATCAGCCGCAGCCTCCCAGAGTGATCTTGACTTCCTTTTTGGCAAAAAACGCCTTGCCGTCGGCTGCGACCGCCACGGCGAACACATCGGTCGATTGCGCCATTTTGACGGTGGTGGTGAAGTTGGGCTCTACCCATTCTGTCAAGGTAAACATGGCGGACAAATCGGCTGGGTTTTTTTCGACCAGCAGCATCATTCGCCGAATATTAGGCAGCGTGCAGCCAAAGCTCAGGCGCACCACAGCGGCATTTTCGGCAATCTCCGGCGCAGTAAGCCACACGTCTTTGCTGGCAACCGGCATGGGCAAGCCCAAAGCTTTATAGACATTGGCGGGGCTTTGGGCTTCAAAAGCCGATTTTTCATAGGCCCAAGTCAGCTCAGGCCAAAGGCCCGAAGCAGCCCACAGGGCGGTCATAACCGTCAGACTGCTGTGGCGCAGGGTGTGTTGAAGGTATTGGCGGCGGGTAGGCATGTGGGCGCATCAAAGGGGCACATTATGAGCACTCTTAATGAGTTGGGCAGCTGAACCCTCAAAATACCGCCTCTAACTTGAGGAGCATGAACATGGGCACATCGCTGGACGGCAAGCTGGTTGTTGCCATTTCGTCTCGGGCCTTGTTTGACTTTGAAGAAGAAAACAAGGTGTTTGAGCAGGGTCTTGGCCCCACCAAAGACCGCGCCTACATGAAACTGCAGCTCGACAAGCTGGACGTACCCGCCAAGCCCGGCGTGGCGTTTTCTATGGTGCGCAAGTTGCTGGCCTTTAACGATGATGATGCCCAGCGGGTGGAGGTGGTGATTTTGTCGCGCAACGACCCTGTGTCGGGCATGCGTGTGTTTCGATCTGCGCAGCACTACGGCCTGCCCATTGAGCGGGGCAGCTTCACCCGCGGCCAGTCGCCCTGGCGCTATCTGAAGCCCTTGCACGCCAACCTGTTTTTAAGCACCCACTTGAGCGATGTGCGTGCCGCTTTGGATGCAGGCGTGCCCGCCGCGCAGGTTTACCCGCTGTCGGCGCTGGCCAGCGACGCCCATCCGCACGAAGNNGCCAACCTGTTCCTGTCGACCCACCTCAGTGATGTGCGTGCAGCGCTCGACGCGGGCGTGCCTGCGGCGCAGGTGTACCCGCACTCGGCACTCGCCACCGACGAACATCCGCACGAAGTGCGCATTGCCTTTGACGGCGACGCCGTGCTGTTTTCCGACGAGGCCGAGCGCGTGTTTCAGGCCCAAGGCTTAAGCGCCTTTCAAAAGCACGAGCGCGACAAGGCGCTGGAGCCCTTGTCAGCTGGACCATTTAAACCGCTGTTGGCCGCCCTGCACCGATTGCAACAAGAAGGCACGCCCGCCATGCACATACGCACCGCGCTGGTAACCGCACGCAGTGCCCCCGCGCACGAGCGCGCCATTCGCACCCTTATGAACTGGAACATTGAGGTGGATGAGGCCATGTTTTTAGGGGGACTGGCCAAAGGCGAGTTTTTGCGAGAGTTTGAGCCCGATTTTTTCTTTGATGACCAAACAGGCCATATTGAATCAGCGTCTCGGCATGTGCCCTCAGGGCATGTGGCCAGCGGCGTGGCCAATGCACCCAAGGCTGAGCCCCTTTAAACCGAGTTGAAGCGCTCGTAACCCCGGGCGCGCAGCTCGCAAGCCGGGCAAGTGCCACAGCCGTAGCCCCAGGCATGACGGTGCTCTCGGTCGCCCAGGTAGCAGGTGTGGGTGTGCTCCACAATCAAATCTACCAACGCGGCGCCACCAAGCCGCTGCGCCAACCGCCAGGTATCGGCTTTGTCAATCCACATCAGCGGGGTTTCTATTAAAAAGCGCCGGTCCATACCTAAAGACAGGGCCAGTTGCATGGCTTTCATGGTGTCGTCGCGGCAATCGGGGTAGCCTGAAAAATCGGTCTCGCACACGCCGGTGACGATCACATCTAAGTTGCGGCGATACGCCAGAGACGCAGCCAAAGTTAGAAATAATAAATTGCGCCCAGGCACAAAAGTATTGGGCAAGCCCGATTGCTCCATTTGAAATGCCATATCGCGCGTCAACGATGTCTCGCTCACCTGCCCCAGCACACCGAGGTCGAGCAAATGGTCTTCCCCTAGTTTGTCTGCCCATTGTGGAAACGACGCGCGTATCTGCGCCAGCACTTCCACGCGCGAAGTGAGTTCTACCAAGTGGCGTTGTCGGTAATCAAAGGCCAAGGTTTCCACGACTTCATATTGCGCCAGTGCATGCGCCAAGCAGGTGGTGGAGTCTTGTCCACCCGAAAACAAAACGAGAGCATTACGATGGATTGCGGTTTTCATGGCTTGGGCTTCTTCTCCGGCCACTGGAAGAACATAGGATAGCGACGCTCTACTAAGGGGCTGTTGAATCCCCATGCCAAACAGCGGCCCAAATGCGGGGGCGGTGTGTTGAGGTCTTTCACTGCAAAAGTACCTTGAATCGATTGAAACGCCGCTGTTGCCAAATTAAAAAGTAATTCGCGTAAATGTGTACAACCCTGCTCGTTGCCTAGATGCAAGTCAATCGCTTTACGCCAACCCCGCGCCATACAAGCGCCCACCATTTTTTGCATAGGCGCAGAGGCCTTTGGGCATTCGCCATGGGGCACATTGTTCATAGACACTTCGATTGCCTGCACGACCAAATTCGTGTCGACCGTTACGCGAATATGCATGTCATGGATGGGTTCATTGGGTTGCCACGTGTGCTCGCCAGGGATATCGAACACCATGGGCTTGGTATCGCGCATATGGCCTTCAATATCCCAGAGGCCATCGTCTCTTTGAAAGCCTTGGTAGTTGACGCTTCGGGTATGCGCAAGCGCGCGAGGTTGTGCGGGTGATAGGGGCACGGTTTACTTTCTAGTCTCTAACCCTTCAATTGTCTGTCATCTTGAAGCACTAAACTAAAGGCCATGCTCTACCAAATATTTTCTTTGCTACTCAACGTTACTGTGAGTCTTGTCGCTGGCACTTGCTTGTTGCGTTTGTATATGCAGTTTCAACGTGTCAGTTTGTCATCGCAATCGGGCAACCCTTTTGCACCATTTATTTTCGCCATTACCAATTGGTGCGTATTGCCACTCAGGCGTTTCATCCCATCTTTGGGCAGGCTCGATACGGCGAGTTTGGNNAGTTGTGCGTGATGACCTTGTTGTCGCAGGTAGAGCCCAATTGGCAGGCCTTGGCTGTGTTGAGCTTGTTAGAGCTGGTGCACTTGGCCATGTCGAGCATGGTGTGGCTGGTCATTGCCTATGCACTTTTGTCTTGGGTACGGACTGGATCAGAGGCTGGATATTTCTTAGGACGTTTGGTAGAACCTTTATTACAGCCTTTGCGAAGCGTATTGCCGCAAATTGGTGGGATAGACCTGTCGCCCTTGGCGCTTTTGGTTTTATTGCAAATTATGGAAATAGTCATTACCCATTTAACGGGAATGCTGCTCCTCTGAGGACGTCGCCCACTGACCTCTAGGTGACAGTTTTAGGCGGCTTAGCGAGGCCTACAAGGGTTTGCTCGGGTGTATCGCCGGTCGGCAATTCGTAGCATGCTGGTAGTTCACACACTGGAGCACTCACCATGAAACGTAGACAACTTATCACCGCTGCCGCTTTAAGCGCAGCTGCATTCACAGCCACTAACACATGGGCGCAAAGCGGGCCCTATCCCAATCGCCCTATCAAAATGATCGTGCCATATGCGGCAGGCGTTTCGCCAGATATCGTGGCTCGCTTAATTGGTGAAAAGCTCAGCCAAGCATTGGGCCAACCCATCATTGTTGACAACCGTCCTGGAGCAGGCGGCATGATTGGCGCCGAAATTGCAGCCACCATGCCAGCGGATGGATACAACTTGTTTTTTACAGTGAAGGGGCCAATGGCGATAGCGCCGCATATCTACCCTAATGCCAAATACAACCCACTTAAAGATTTCAAAGCTGTTTCGCAAATACTGATCGTCCCCCACATTCTTACAGCCACTCCCAATGCGCCCTACAACACCATGAAAGAACTGGTCGAGTACGCCAAACGTAACCCTGGCAAGATCGACTACGCATCTGCAGGTGTTGGTTCTCAGCCGCATATTGCGCTTGAAGCATGGGCTACGCGATTGGGTATTTCGCTCAACCACATCCCCTATAAAACTGTGCCAGGTCCTGATGTGATGAGTGGTGTGGTGAGCATGTACTTAGAAGCTTCAACAACTGCTATTCCTTCGATCAAGGCAGGCAAGATCAAAGCGCTAGGCATTTCAGGTGCTGAGCGCATTGCAAGCTTGCCCGATGTACCGACCATGACGGAGTTCTCTCCAACATTGGATGTCAACGGTGTGATTGGTAATTCATGGCATGGTGTATTTGCACCTGCCAACACACCCGACGATATCGTCAATCGACTCAATACAGAGATCATCAAGATTGTGAAAATGCCAGACATACAAGAGCGTCTTCGTGGATTAGGACTCACACCCACTGGAACTTCTGCCAACGTATTGAGCTCAGGCATGGCATCTGACTACCAGTACTGGGGACAGTTGATTCGTGATCTCAAAATCAAAGTTGATTGACGCCAATGCTGTCCGCGCGATGCTGCTTTGCATGCATCGCATTCGCCAATTTGAAGAAGCTGCAGGCCAGGCCCTCAAAGATGGGCATGTAAGAGGCTCCGTTCACCAATACAGCGGTGAAGAAGCGATTGCGACTGGCATATGCCATCACTTACACGCGCACGACTTTGTCTCGAGTTACCACCGTGGCCATGGCCACGCGATTGCCAAAGGTGTTTCACCCGCGCGCATGATGTGTGAGCTTTTTGGAC
>DDPM01000082.1 GCA_002342165.1 Hylemonella sp. UBA2468 | reverse complement strand
CACTCAGCTCGCTTGGGCCGACAGCTACCCCATAAGGCCCATCAGGGTCATAGTGCCTTATGCGGCGGGCGGTTTTTCAGACCAAGCCTCGCGCATCATTACTGATGCCATGTCGCGCGCCATGGGCCAGCCCATGGTCATTGACAACCGTGCGGGCGGCGGCGGGCGCATTGGCAGCGATGCGGTGACCAAAATGGCTCCAGATGGCTATAACCTGCTCATGACCACCAACGGTACCCACACCTACATGGCCGTCACTGAAAAAAACCTGTCTTACGACCCCATCAATGATTTCACCCCAATATCCCTCATTGGGACCTACGGCCTGCTGATGGTCATCAACCCCACGGTCCCGGCAAAAAACCTTAAGGAATTCATTGCCTTTGCCCAAAACAACCGCAGCAAGATCAATTACGCCTCTTCAGGCATGGGAAGCGGTTTGCACTTTGCGGGCGAATTGTTCAATGCCATGGCCAAAACCCAAATGATCCATGTTCCTTACAAAGGCTCAGGACCTGGAATGCAAGATGTGCTGGCCGGTGTTTGCCAAGTGATTTTTGATGGCGCCGCCAAAACTCAAATTGACGCTGGCAAGGTGAGGTTTTTGGGCACCACCAGCGCAGTGCGTGATCCACGCTTTCCTGATATGCCCACTCTGAGCGAATCGGGTTTAACCGGTTACGACCTGACCTACTGGGTGGGCTTGTTTGGACCCAAAGGCTTGCCTTTGGATGTGCAAGCGCGTTTGCAAGCTGCTGTGAAAACCACCTTGGCAGACCCTGAAGTTCAGCGCAAGCTCAATGGTCTTGGCATGACCTTGGTGGGCAGCACACCCGAACAAATGGTGAAAGAAATTCGTGTGGAAACCGAGAAGCTGCGTGCCATTGCCGCCCAAATACCTGGCGGAATTCAGCAGTAACGCTGTTTTGTAAGTTCAATCAGTTCTGAGGGTTAGACGCACAATGGTGGGTTTCCCATCAGTGCGCGGCCACTGGATGTGCGCACTGTTGCGCCGGGCCCAAAGGGTGGCCATGGCCAAACCTAAGCCCGTGCCCTGTTGTTCGTTTTGTTCGCGGTTGGACTGAGATAAAGCCCCAATTTGTTTGACAAATTCAGGTGGCAGGGCAGAGCCCATATTGGCCACTTCAATGGCGTACAGACCTATGCCTAGTGGTTTGCCAATCACGCCAACCGGCATGTTTTTAGTAGAAAACTTCACCGCATTGGATACCAGTTCCAAAATAACCCGCCTCAAGTCTTCGGTTTCAAACAATACGGTCCCTGAGCCCAATCGAATTTGAACCGGGTTTTCAGCAAGGCGTTTTTTAAAGTTTTCAGCGTCTTTGGGTGGCAAAGAGGCCAGCAACGCGGACCTGAACTCATCTTCCTGGAGGCGCTGGTTTAAGGCGTCTAGATCGGTGGTCATTTCCGTATTGACTTCGGAGCTGGGGTCTTCACCCATAGCCACCAGCTCGGACCAATCCATCATTCGAGTGATGGTGCGCGACAAGCGCGTGGCCGCTTCGTGAATGCCCACAAGCATTTCGTCTTGGCGTTCTTCGGAGTAGCGTTTTCTGCGGTGCACCAGCAACTGGCTGGTGCCCAAAATGGTGGTGAGCGGTGTGCGCAGTTCATGCGGCACGGTAGCCAAAATGGCGGTACGCAATTGGTTCAGCGATTGCTCGGTATCGGCTTGTTGTCTGGAGAGTTTTTTCTCTAAGCTGCGCACCGCCTTCATCAGCTCGACTGGGGTGAAAGGTTTGGTCAAGTAGTCGTCAGCGCCCATAGACATGGCCTGGCGCAGGCTTTCTTTGTCGGTGCGGGCTGTTAGCATCAAGATCGGCAGGGTGAAGAGTTCTTTTACTTCACGTGCTTTTTCCACAAAGGTATAGCCATCCAATACGGGCATGTGGATGTCGCACAGCACAAGATCAGGCCGCTGCTTCATGGCAATGTCTAGGCCCAGTTGGCCATTTTCGGCCTCGGTTACCAAATAGCCATTGCTTTGAAGAATCTGGCAGGCCAGCTTGCGCATGCTGCGCGAATCTTCCACCACCAAAACATTGAGTGCCACTGGCCTTAATCCTCCGGATCAACAAAAATCCGACAGATGATACAGAAATTAACTATTTAAACTCTTTTCTTCAGCTAGTTTCTTTTGCCATTTCTTTTTCCACAAATCCCAAGAGCGGTAGTACTCCTGCCAAGCCACATTGGCCATGACCTCGTCATCGGCCATGTACATCACGTCTTGGCCGGCCATCATCATGGCCTGGAATTGCATTTTGGCGTTGTGATCCAGGTAAACAGTACGGCCCACTGCGGTTTGAATTTTTTCGCCCACCACCACCGAGCCGTGGCCACGCATCAGAACAGCGGGGTGTTTGCCCAGTTTCTCAGCCAAAGATTTACCTAGGACATTGTTACGTACCAGCAGGTCGGTTCCTTTTTGAGCGTCAGCAATGTCCCAGTTGGGAACACCCAAGCCAATAAAAGCGGCCATATGGAAGATGGGCTTGAGCTGGCAGGTGGTGCAGCTGAACGGAATAACTGAATGCGAATGGTTGTGCACGATGGAATTTACATCAGGGCGTGCTTTGTAAATTTCACCATGAATAAACCGCTCGTTGTAGCCCGGTGGTCCATTGGGCACCACGGGTACGCTGTCCAAATCAAACTCCATGATGTCGGATTCAGTGATCAGCTCTGGCGCAATGGCCCGCGACATAAAGTAGCGCTGGGGGTTGGTTTCGCTGCGCACGCTCACGTGTCCGTAAGCGTCAATCACGCCGTGCTCAACGCACACGCGTGAGGCAATCACCAAGTCTTCAATTATGCTCATAGAGGTACTTATTCAATTTTGATTTTTCCGGTGGCCACCACTTTGGCCCACTTGGGAACTTCTCGGTTCAGCAGTTGGGTCAGCCGATCTGGTTTGCCGCCCACCATCACCACACCTTGTTTGGCAAAAGCATCTTTAATTTCAGGCAGCTGCATGATGGCGTTGAGCTCAGCGTTGAACTTCTGCACGATGTCATCGGGCACACCCGCTGGCGCCATGACGCCGTACCAGGTTTCCACGATCAGGTTGGGGTAGCCCAGTTCGCGGATGGACGGAATTTGCGGAAACGCGCTGGAGCGCTCTTCACTCATCACGGCCAAAGGCCGCAGCTGGCCACTGTGAATGAAGGAGCTGGCTGTTTGCAAAGAGGCCAAGGTGGCTTGCACATGACCACCCGCCAAATCGGTCATGGCGCCGGCTGCGCCCTTGTAAGGCACGTGTTCCATACGCAAGCCGGTTTCTTGCAAAAACAACTCAGTGCCCAAGTGCTGCACGCCGCCGTTGCCCGGGCTTGCATAGTCCAGCTTGCCGGGCTGGAGCTTTAAAAGTTCCATAAATTCTTTAAGGTTTTGCGCGGGCACTTTGGGGTTAATCAGCAAGCACATGGCACTTGTGCCCAGCAACATCACCGGCGTGAAGCTTTTAATGGGGTCATAAGGCATTTTGCTGCGTGTGGCAGGCACAGTACCGTGCGATGTGGCGGTAAACAAAAACATATAACCGTTGGGCGGCGCTTTGGCCACGGCGTCTGAACCCAACACTCCAGCCACACCGGTGCGGTTTTCGGTGACAACACCTACACCCCATCGTTCAGAAAGTTTGGTGCCCAGCAAGCGCCCTAAAACATCCGCAGTGGTGCCGCTGGTAAAGGGCACCATGAAGGTGATGTTGCGGCTGGGGTAGGGTGTGTTTTGAGCCTGGGCCAGTGTCCCCAACAGGGCCAAAACACACACAAAAAAAACTTGAAGAAGTTTAGAAGCAGAGAAGGAGAGGTTCATATTGTCTGGGTTGTCAGGCATTGTTTTTCTCATGCCTAGAGTACCATAGCTACTGAGAATTCTGGCTCGATCTAGCCTTCTAAATGGAGACAAAACTTTGAAACTGACCCGTTTTAATCAGGGCCAAATTGGTCTGGTGGTAGATGACCGCATCATTGATGTGACGGCCTTGTTGGGCGTGGATGTGAATGAGTGGCCCCAAGTGGGGNNTGGGGATGAACCGCGTGATCGCTCGTTTTGACAATCACCGAGCCGCTCTGGAGTCCGCTCAATCTCTGCCCGGCGTTCCTTTGTCTTCCGTTAAATTGCTCACGCCCGTACCAGGGGCCAGCAAGGTTATTGCTTACCCCATCAACTATCACGATCACGCTGCAGAGATGGACCGCACTGTCAAAGCCAATCAGCTGGGGTTTTTCCTTAAGCCTCCCTCATCTTTGTGCGGTGCAGGTGAGCCTATTGTGTTGCCTGCTATTGAGGGGCGACGAATTGACCACGAATGCGAATTGGGCATCATCATCGGCAAAGGTGGGCGCGATATTCCGCGCGAGCGTTGGCAAGAGCATGTGTTTGGTTACTCTTGCCTGATGGACATTGTGGTTCGCGGTAAAGAAGAGCGCGTGGCCCGTAAGGCCTACGACACCTTCTGCCCCGTGGGCCCCTGGATCATCACCGCCGACGAATTGGGAGACCCCACGCAATTGCAGGGCCGTTTGTGGGTCAATGACGAGCTGCGCCAAGACGCCAACACCCGCGACCTGATTGTGGACATTCCCGGCATGATTGAACTGGCCTCACACATCATGATGCTGGAGCCCGGTGACATCATTGCGGCGGGCACCCCTGCTGGGGTGGGTCCGATTCGACCTGGCGACAAAGTGCGCATTGAGTTTGAGCGCGTGGGCAGCATGACCATGGACGTGGTGCAGGGTACAGGCGGTAAAGCGTCCATATTTGCCCAAGCATGAACGCGCCCCAACCTCATGGCTTCCATGTGCCTGAAGTCAACGATCCTGTGGCCCTTGCCGCTTTCAAAGCACAGATTGCCCCCTTAAGTCTGATGCCGCTTTGGGAGCGCACCAACCGCTTGGTACCCGGCTCCGAATGCGTGCCTGCGGTGTGGCCCTATGCCCAAACACGTCCGCTGTTGGAACAGGCCTGCGGGCTGATCAGCAAAAAGCAGGCAGACCGGCGCGTGTTGGTCATGGAAAACCCCGCGTTGCGAGGCAGCTCGTACATCACCAACTCCTTATTTGCAGGCTTGCAGATTATTTTGCCCGGCGAAGTCGCCCACTCGCACCGCCATACGCCTAATGCTTTGCGTTTTGTAGTGGAAGGCGAGGGCGCTTATACGTCTGTGGATGGCATCAAGATTCAAATGCAGCCAGGTGACTTTGTCGTCACTCCAGCATGGGCTTGGCACGACCATGGCAATTTGGGTGATGGACCTGTGGTGTGGATGGACGGTCTCGACACACCCTTTGTGGGTCTGTTTGGTGCGCATTTCCGCGAAAACTATGTCAATGAGACCTACCCGGTGCACTGCTCTGCAGACGCCAGTGTGTCTACCTACGGTTTCAACTTGTTGCCTACACAGCACCAGCGTGCGGCTGCAGACGGTCAGCCTCCTTTGCTCGTGTATTCGTTCGAAAGAACCCGTCAAGCGCTGAGCCATTTGGCAGCCTTGCCGGAGCAAAGCCCTGATGCTGCTCAGGGCTACAAACTGCGTTATGCCAATCCCGCCACGGGCGGTTATCCCTTCACCACTATGGCCGCTTTTATGCAATGGCTGCCTACGGGTTTTAGGGGGCAGGCATATCGGTCTACCGACAACGCGATATTTAATGTGGCAGAGGGCTCATGCCGCGTCGAAGTGGGGGGACGAACCCATCACCTGACCGCACATGACGTGTTGGTGGTGCCGCCTTGGGAGTCCTACCGTTTCGAGGCCGATTCACATTGCATGTTGTTCAGCTTTACAGATCGCGCTGCTCAGGTGGCTTTGGGCTTTTGGCGCGAAGAGTACGTTGCCGTTTAAACACCTTACCAAGCCTTCATGTCTCAAGAAATCCTTCCCGAAGCGTTCTCCTCAGAATTCATCATCAACAATCCTGCTGGGCAAGACTTTCAGGTCAACCGCAGGGCCTTGGCTGACCCCAAGGTATTGGAAGCAGAAATGCGCCACATTTTTGATACCTGCTGGATTTATGTGGGCCACGCTTCTGAGGTGCGAGAGCCGGGCGACTTTCAAACCCGCTCGGTCTGTGGTCGTCCGTTTATTTTGTGCCGCGACAGCCAAAATCGCTTGCGGGTGTTTTTAAACGCATGCCGCCACCGTGCGGCCGTGGTGTGTCGTGAACGTGAAGGCAATGCCAAAAGCTATTTTTGTTTCTACCATGGATGGAGTTACAACCGCGACGGAGAGTTGGATGGTATTCCGGGTCGCGCCAGCTACCCCGACAGCTTTGATGCCAAAAAGCTGGGTTTGGCTGAACCGCCGCATGTAGGCGTTTACAAAGACTTTGTGTTTGTGTCCTTCAATCCCCAGGCACAACCCTTGGAAGACTATTTGGCAGGTGCCAAGGAATACATTGACCTTATTGTGGAGCAATCACCTAGTGGTCGTATGGAAGTGATTCGGGGCACGCAGGAATACGACATCCGTGCCAACTGGAAGCTTCTGGTGGAGAACAGTTTTGACGATTACCACCTCATGACCACCCACTCCACTTGGCTCAACTACATGAAGCGCTCGGGTGTGGAAATCAAAAAACCAGAGCGCGGCCATTTGATGCCCGCACATGGTGTGGGTAAGGCCTTGGGCAACGGACATGCGGTGATTGACAACGTCAACTTCCGTGGTCGACCTGTAGCCAAATGGATACCCCTTTATGGAGAAGAAGCCAAACCAGAAATAGAGCGCATACGGGCCGAGTTGGTCGATCGCTTGGGCGAAGCGCGCGCCACCCGAGTGGCCGATACCAATCGCAATTTGGTTGTGTTTCCCAACTTGGTGCTCAACGATGGTTCATCCATCACCATTCGCACCTTCCACCCCTTAGCCGCAGACCATATGCAAGTTCGGGCATGGGCCTTGGGGCCGGTGGAGGAAACTCCCAAGGCGCGCGCCATTCGGCTCGACAGCTTCTTGACCTTTTATGGCCCTGGTGGTTTTGCAACTCCGGATGATGTGGAGGCTTTGGAGTCTGTACAAAAAGGTTTGGCCACCTACCGTGAAGTGCCTTGGTCGGTGATGTCACGTGGCATGTCTAAAGTAGGGGAGCAACTCAATACCGATGAATTGCATTTGCGTGCCTTTTGGTTGCGTTGGCACGAATTGATGGCCCCTTCATTTGAGGAGTAATACATGCTCAATTTAGACAACATCCACCGCTCCGATGTGGAAGACTTTTTGTTCCAAGAGGCCGCCCTGTTGGATGCATGGCAGTTGGACGACTGGTTGGAGCTTTTGACCGAAAACGCCCAGTACATGGTGCCCTCCAACGACGAGCCCAACGGCAAGTCGGGTGAAACTTTGTTCATGATTTCCGACAACATTCAGCGTATCCGCGAACGTGTGGTACGTCTTAAAGACCCGCAGGCACATGCCGAGTTTCCCCGCTCGCGCACCCGCCGAGTCATCAGCAATGTGCGCATTACCGACTGGGTTTATGGCGATCAGCCCGCTGTGGGAGCCCAGGCCAATTTTGTGATTTACCGCCACCGCCGAGACCAAGACATTCGCACTTATGTCGGCAGTTACCAATATATTTTGGAAATTCGACCCGAAGGCCTGCGCATTGCCAGCCGCACCGTAGTGCTAGACGCTTTTGAATTGGGCCAAATGGGGCTACTGAGTTTCATTATTTAAAGTGCAGTCGAGTCAACCATAGAAACAGGTTTATGAGCATTACACGTCGACAACTGATGGGGGCCTCTTTGGTATCCTGCGCCTCTTTGGCTTCTTTGTCCATGCGCCCTGCGCTGGCCCAAAGCAAATTGCTCAAATTGGTGGTGCCACTAACTCCCGGCACCACGCCCGACACCATTGCCCGCGCCATTGGGCCCTTGTTAGCTGCGCGCTTGGACATGAACGTGGTGGTGGAAAACCGCGTGGGTGCCTCGGGCCTGATCGGTATGTCTTCAGTAGCCAAATCCAACGACCCTGCAACCCTCATGGTGGTGCCCGCCACCACCGTCACCCTGCCCTTGCTTTATAAAAATGTGGACTTTGATGTGCTGGGCAGCTTTAGCCCCATTACTCAAGCCACGTCCAGCTCATTTGTGTTGTGCGTGCATGCCAGTACCAACGTCAAAACCTTTGCCGAGTTTGTCAGTTGGGCCAAGGCGGGGCCTAAGCACATGTATGCAACACCTGGCAACGGCACCCACCACCATTTGATGATGGAACTCCTCAAGCAGATGGCGGGTTTTGATTTGGAGCACATTCCCTACAAAGGCTCTGCCCCCGCAGTCAACGACTTTGTGGGCGGCCAAGTGCCCGCCATGTTTTTGCCGATTCAAGTGGCTGTGCCTTGGGCTGCTCAAGGGCGTATCCGCATATTGGGAGGCAGCCTCAAAGAGCGTCATCCAGGTTTTCCAGACATTCCTTCCTTGCATGAGCTTGGGGTCAAGGATTATCAAGTGGACCCTTGGTTTGCCATTTGGGGTACGCCAAATATGCCCGCCGCCTCTGTGGAGTCTTACCGTGCGGCCATCAGTGCGGCCCTTAACGATGTATCGGTTAGGGCCAACTTTGCCAAACAAGGTTTGCTGATTAAAACTGGTAGCCCTGCCGAATTGCTAGAGGCTGCTAAGGCTGAGCAGGCCCTATGGACGCGTGTGGTCTCCAGGCTCAATATCAAGCCCGAGTAAGCCGCCCCCGGGTTATGGGCTCGCAGTCAGTTTGCTGAGCATGCAGCTCAGCAGCGCGTCATCTGCAAACAATAGCGTTAATTGCTTAAGATGATTTGCTTCTGCTGCGTCATGCACTTGGCGTTGGTGGTTGGCCCAAGCCAGCGCAGCGGCCAAGGCCCGATGCTTTTGAGCCTCTGGTGAAAGCAAGAGTTTTTCAAAAGTGCGGGTACGGTAGGCGGCCTCTGGGGCAATGTGTTGCTCAGAAAGCAAGCTGGTCAATTCATCCAACACCGTGCGTTGCGACTGTGCATGTGCAAGTAAAAGGCTTTGAGTCGTGTCCTGCCACTGCACCCAATCTTTCGGCGTGAAGGAGCATCTGATCAAGCGCTCGGCAAATAACCCCAAAAAACCCTCGTGATGACTGTTCGCCAGCAATAGAAACTGCACCGAGTCTTGCCACAAGGTGTGCACATGGTCAGGGCGGCTGAATAAAGGGCCTGGAAGCCGATTGAGCGCCATGTGGTGAATTTTGTCCAGCACAGATCGGGCTTGGTTTTCACCATAAAAGCTACCAAAGTCGCCATTCTTTTTTTCAATGTGGTGTACCAAACGCAGCACAAACTCAGCGCCGTACAGCTGGTCTCGGTCTGCACTCACGGTGAGCTTGAGGGGCATGGGGTCGTTGGCATCAGCGCCAGCCGTGTGGCGTAAGGCGGCCAACAAAATATGCTGGCGCACCGGCAGCGGCATGTCAAAAGGCTGAAGCCATTCTTGCCCGAGCATGAAGCTGATTTGCGCGTGCAGCTGGCTTTGCTGGGGCTCGCCGTAAATACGCTCCTCAGGCCAACGTCCATGGTCGTGAAGCAAAGCACCCAGCGCTCCCACACGCTCCCAGCCGGGAACTTGCTCGGCATGTATGTAGGCCAGCGCTGCCGCAGGCACCTTGTACATGGCGTGGCGCGCATCGTGTGCTGGCTGCGCTTGTGGTGCATAAGCAGACATTTGTTCCCACAAAGCATCACAAGCCAAGCTCAAGACCTCCTACCCCTCGGAAGACCAATACCAGGCATTAAGTTCTTGGTGCTGAGCTGTACTCAACGAGGTGGGTAAGCTCTGCGAAAATTCGTGGCTGCGCTGCTTGAGAAAGAGTGGAAGCACCTCACCAAAGTCCGATGGCAATGGGTCATGAAACCACAACTGCCGCCAGCTTGGCGCCTGTTCAAAAAGTTGCTTGGGCGTCATGTACGTGATTATCAGACACGAGTTAAAGGGGTGCGCGCAGGGCTTAGGACAAGGTGCGTAAGGATCAACGAACGGAATTGGGCAAGGCATCCCTTAACACCTGGCAACCCACGGCAAGTCTTGGCAACTCATGGCAACCATGACTTAGCTAACATCCTTCTATGCGGGCTTCCCATTTCCAACCCTTTGCCAAATTGACTCAAGCGTGAACACGCTGCGCATTGCCACCTACAACATCCACAAAGGGGTTCGTGGTGTGGGTCTGCAGCGTCGCCTTGAAATTCACAACCTTGTGCATGCGGTAGAGCAATTTGACGCAGACATTGTCTGCCTGCAAGAAGTGCGGCGGCACCACAAACATTTGGCGGCGTACTTCAAACATTGGCCAGACCAGCCGCAGGCTCAGTTCTTGGCGCCTGAAGGCTACGAGGCGGTGTATCGCACCAATGCATTCACCACTCACGGCGAGCATGGCAATGCTGTGCTCTCCCGTTGGCCGGTGGTCAAGCACCAGCACGAAGACATGTCTGATCACGCTCTGGAGCAACGTGGCTTGCTGCACGTGGAGGTGGATTTCCAAACCGAGTCTCAAGCGCAATCCTTGCATATTGTGGTGCTGCATTTGGGCTTGATTCCGGCCAGTCGCGTGCGGCAGGTGCGGCAGTTGGGGTTGTTTATTGAGCGCGAGATTCCAAACGATGCGCCTTTGGTGGTGGCCGGAGACTTTAACGATTGGGGGCAACGGTTGAGACTGATGATGAACGGCTTCGGTCTGAAGTCTTGGCAGCCCTCACAGCACCTCACGTTTCCAGCTCAGTTGCCTTTGGTGCAGTTGGATTACGTGTACGCACGTGGCATGCAGCCCACCGGCGTGCACATTCCGCGGGGTCGGGTGTGGCGCCGCATGTCAGACCACTTGCCCTTGATTGCCGAATTTGCGCTGCCCGATGTCAATCAGCCTGCATAACCCGCGCACCCCGGTCCCACAAAAGGGTCACCAAGTGCGCTTGCTGCAAGGGGGTGATGCCCTGTTTGCCGCCATGGAACTGGCCATAGACGCCAGCATCCATGAGGTGCGGCTTGAAACCTATATTTTTCATGATGATACGGCTGCCCAACGTATCGCCGACGCACTGATTCGAGCTGCTCAAAGAGGTGTTGGCGTTTTTTTGGTTGTGGATGGGGTGGGTACCCCTGAGTTGCCTGCTCAGTGGATTCAGGGCTTTAAGGCGGCTGGAGTGCAGTGGCAAATTTTCATGCCGCTTGGGCGCTTGGGTTTGTTTATTCCGAGCCGGTGGCGGCGCTTACACCGCAAGCTTTGCGTGGTGGATGGCGTGCTGGCCTTTTGTGGCGGCATCAATTTGCTGGACGACCGTATGGACCATATCCAAGGCACATTGCCTGCCCCGCGATTGGATTTTGCGGTGCAGGTCAGGGGTCCCGAGGTGCGTCAGATTCATGAGGTGATGGCTCGGTTTTGGGTGCGCATGGAAGCGGTGCGCACCCTGCAAGAAGCTGATTTTTCATCAGGTTGGCAAGCCTTAAACGCCTTGGTGCATCAGGCTTTCGAAAACGGGGATCACCCAGATCGGATTGAAATTTCTACCCCCAATGGCGTGCGCGCCGCTTTGGTGCTGCGTGACAACCTCAGCCACCGCTGGCACATTGAACGCATGTACCGCAAGGCCATTGCCTCGGCGCGGCAAGACATTTGGATTGCCAATGCCTACTTTTTGCCTGGCTCTAAATTGCGCAAGGCGCTCATGCACGCAGCTCAGCGAGGTGTGCGCGTGAGGTTGTTGTTGCAGGGACGTTGGAAATATGTGTTGCAGCGCCACGCGGTACGCCAGGTGTATGGTGAGCTGTTGGGAGCTGGCGTTGAAATTTTTGAATATGTGCCCAGCGAGTTGCACGCCAAAGTGGCGGTGGTGGATGGGCGTTGGGCCACGGTGGGGTCGTCCAATTTAGACCCCTTGAGCCTTTTGATGGCGCGCGAGGCCAACATGGTGGTTGTGGATGATGACTTTGCACAAGACCTCGCAGGGCGTTTGCAACATGCAGCTGAACATGAGTGCCGATGGATCGATGCCCATACCCTGCAACAGCGCAGTTTTTGGGATCGGCTACTCGACGCTGGAGCCTTTGCACTGGTGCGGATGATGTTGTTTGTGCTGGGTCAACGTTATTGAGAGCGCACTGGTAATATGTTCGCATGACCAAAGACCTCAATCCCTTGGGTAATGCATCAGCCTCTGAAGAGGGGATGCCTGTATCCGTGCGCATACGGGAGCGCTTGCTGGCCTCTCGCAAACGTTTCAATGCCAACGACAACATTGCCGACTTTATTGAGCCTGGCGAATTGGACCATCTGTTAAGCGAAGTCACCCAAAAAATGCAAGGGGTGTTGGACAGCTTGATCATTGACACCTCCCACGACCACAACACCGATGACACTGCGCGACGCGTGGCCAAGATGTACCTTAACGAGGTGTTCAACGGGCGCTATGTGCACGCCCCCAAGATCACAGAATTCCCTAACGCAGAGCACCTCAATGAGCTCATGATTGTGGGGCCCATCACAGTGCGCAGCGCCTGCTCACATCATTTTTGCCCAGTGATAGGCAGGGTGTGGATAGGCATCATGCCCAATGAACATACCAACGTGATTGGTTTGTCGAAATACGCCCGCTTGGCCGAATGGGTCATGGGGCGGCCGCAAATTCAAGAAGAAGCGGTGGTGCAGTTGGCTGACCTGATCCAAACCTCTACCCAACCCGATGGCCTGGCCATTGTGATGGAGGCGACCCACTACTGCATGGCATGGCGCGGCGTCAAAGACATGGACAGCAAAATGATCAATTCGGTCATGCGCGGC
>DDPM01000131.1 GCA_002342165.1 Hylemonella sp. UBA2468 | reverse complement strand
TGCCAAACATCACGCCGATCTTCATGCGGATCTGGTTGATAAAGATGACCATGCAGTTGGTCTTTTTGATGCTGGCGGTGAGCTTGCGCAGGGCTTGGCTCATCAAGCGGGCTTGCAGGCCGGGGAGGCTGTCGCCCATTTCGCCCTCAATTTCGGCTTTGGGCGTGAGGGCTGCCACCGAGTCGACCACAATCAGGTCCACCGCGCCGGAACGCACCAAGCTGTCCACAATTTCCAAGGCCTGCTCGCCGGTGTCAGGTTGAGAAATCAGCAGTTCTGACAAGCTCACACCCAGATTTTGGGCGTATTGCACATCTAAGGCATGTTCAGCGTCCACAAAGGCGCAGGTGCCGCCGAGTTTTTGCATTTCGGCAATCACTTGCAGGGTCAGGGTGGTTTTGCCGGACGACTCGGGGCCGTAGATTTCCACCACACGGCCGCGGGGCAATCCTCCGACGCCCAGCGCAATGTCCAGGCCCAGCGAACCGGTAGACACCACCTGAATGTCTTCAATCACCTCGCCTTCACCCAGCCGCATGATGGTGCCTTTGCCAAATTGTTTTTCAATTTGGGCCAAGGCCGCCTGCAAGGCTTTG
Organism: Hylemonella sp. UBA2468; assembly: GCA_002342165.1. GTDB lineage: Bacteria > Pseudomonadota > Gammaproteobacteria > Burkholderiales > Burkholderiaceae_C > Hylemonella. The sequence continues at coordinate 23,139 of DDPM01000131.1, read as the reverse complement.
GACTTATCAGATTGCGCCGCAGTTTGGGCTGCGGTGAGGGGGATGGTGCTGGGTACTTTGGTGTGGACTTCCATGAAAATCTCCTGAGTTGAAACGTCATAAGCTGGATGCTTAAACAGTAGTTTATGGTGGTGTGATTTTGAGTTCAAGCATTATTTGGTCATCTTGGTTTACTATTTAGACTTTCATGCAATCACCCCTGACCGCTCCATCAACTCCTGAAGTGGCCGACACCGGCTGGCGGCAAACCCATTTGGGGCGGCTGCTGGGCCACGCCATGCGCCGCTTTGACGCGCGGGTGCTGTACCTGATGGCCCACGACACCGAAGTGCCACTGGCGCTGTCCAACCTCGCTTCGCGCGGGCAAGTGAGTGCGGCGCACATCCACATCACGCGGCACTTGAGCCTGAACGGCTCGCGGCTGGTGGACTTGGCCGACCAAGCGGGCATGAGCAAACAAGCCATGGGCAAGCTGGTGGACCAATGCGAGGCGTGGGGGCTGGTGACGCGCGACACTGATCCGCTGGATGGGCGAGCCAAGTTGGTGTGCTTTACGCGCGACGGCTTGTCTTGGCTGCGAGCATTTCAGCGGGCCGTGCTGCAAGCCGAAGCCGAAATGCGCGAGCACATTGGTGCAGACGTGGCCACCGTGATTGCCTTGGGGCTGGAGGCCTACGGCTCAGGCTCCTAAAATCAACCACAGGAGACCCCGCGCCGAGCTCCTTGGCGCACCACATTTGAACCAAGCTCAAAAGGGCGTCTATGAGAATTTTGATTGCAGAAGACGATCAGGTGCTGGCCGACGGACTCATGCGCAGCCTGCGCGGTTCGGGGGCGGCAGTAGACCACGTGGCCAACGGCACCGAGGCCGATGCCGCGTTGCTGACCAACACCGAATTTGACCTCATCATCCTAGACCTTGGCCTGCCCAAAATGCATGGGCTTGAAGTTTTAAAACGCCTGCGCGCGCGTGGCTCTAGCCTGCCGGTGCTGATTTTGACCGCAGCCGACAGTGTGGAAGAGCGCGTCAAAGGTTTGGACTACGGCGCCGACGACTACATGGCCAAGCCCTTTAGCCTGCAAGAACTGGAGGCCCGGGTGCGGGCCCTGGTGCGCCGCGGCAACGGCAGCACCACCAGCTTCATCAAGCACGGCCCACTCACCTACGACCAAGCGGGCCGCGTGGCCACCATCGACGGCAAGATGGTGGAGCTGTCAGCCCGCGAGTTGGGGCTGCTGGAAGTGCTGCTGCAACGCGCCGGACGGCTGGTGAGCAAAGACCAACTGGTGGAGCGCTTGTGCGAGTGGGGTGAAGAGGTGAGCAACAATGCTATTGAGGTGTACATACACCGCCTGCGCAAAAAAATTGAAAAAGGCCCAATACGCATCGCCACAGTGCGGGGCTTGGGGTACTGCCTGGAAAAAATTCCCGGATGAAGCTGTTTCAGCGTGAGCAGCGATCGCTGTTTGGCGAGATTTTGGATTGGATGCTCACGCCACTTTTGCTGTTGTGGCCCATCAGCTTGGTGCTGACGTGGCTGGTGGCACAAAACATTGCGGGCAAGCCGTTTGACCGCACGCTGGAATACAACGCCAACGCACTGGCCCAACTGGTCACGGTAAACCAGCAGCTGGTGCAGTTCAACCTGCCCCTACCCGCACGCGACCTGATGCGCGCCAGCGACACCGACTCGGTGTATTTTCAGGTAGTGGGGCACCGCGGCGACCACCTGAGTGGTGAGCGCGACTTTCCGCCACCGCCTGAAGACGACAACGTGCAAGCTGGTGAAGTGAAGTTACGCGACGACACCTACCACGGCATGGACATTCGGGTGGCCTATATGTGGGTGCCGCTGAGCCTGCCCGGCGCACCGCTGGCACTGGTGCAGGTGGCCGAAACCCTGGACAAGCGCTCGCTGTTGGCTGCAGAAATCATCAAAGGTGTGATGCTGCCGCAGTTTGTGGTGTTGCCGCTGGCGGTGTTGCTGGTGTGGCTGGCGTTGATTCAGGCCATCAAACCCCTGAACCGCTTGGAGGAGCGCATACGCGCGCGATCGCCGGACGACTTAAGCCCCCTGGAGACGCGCACCGTGCCCATGGAAGTGGCACCCTTGGTGTCTTCGGTCAATGACTTGCTGCTGCGTCTGCAAGACTCCATGGCCACACAAAAGCGTTTTTTGGCCGACGCCGCCCACCAGCTTAAAACCCCCTTGGCGGGTTTGCGCATGCAGGCCGATTTGGCCCAGCGGGAAAGCACCAGCACCGAAGAGCTCAAGCAGTCACTGCATCAAATTGGTCGCTCCAGCATTCGCGCCACCCACACCGTGAACCAGTTGCTGGCCTTGGCCCGCGCAGAAGGGGGCGCAGCTGCCATGCAGCGCCAGCCCTGCGACTTGGCGCGTCTGACCATGGAGGTGGTGCAAGACAGCGTCCCGCGGGCCATCGAGAAACACATTGACTTGGGCTTTGAGGGCGCCCAACCCGGCTCGGCGGGCGTCATGCTGGAAGGGAACCCCACCTTATTGAAAGAACTGGTGCGCAACCTCGTTGACAATGCCTTGAACTACACATCTTCTACCATCGATCGGCCCGGCGTGGTGACGGTGCGGATGCTGACCGACGTAATGGGTCAATTGGCCGTGCTGCAGGTGGAAGACAACGGCACAGGCATTGCAGAGGCCGAGCGCGCCTTGGTTTTTCAACCTTTTTACCGCGCCCTAGGCACCGAGGCCGACGGCTCAGGTTTGGGCCTGTCCATCGTGCGTGAAATTGTGGAACAACACAGCGCCGTGGTGACGCTGGAAGACGCCAAGCCTGGTGCCAAACCGCCGGGCTGCTTGTTCAGCGTGCGTTTTAAGGCTTTGCCCCTGCCGCCTCAGGCGACACCTCAGGCTAGGGGCACTCCGACAGCTTAAGGCCCAAGTCCTCCAGCGGCTTGCGCCAGTCGGGGTTCATAGCGGCCATGACCACGCGCTGGCCTTTGTATGCGTTCATCCATTTGATGACGCGTGCCAGTCGTAAGCCACGGCGGTTGAGTTGGTTGAGCTCTTGGGTGGCTTCGGCCTGGCTTTTGAACATGCCCACTGAGATGCCTGGCGACAAATCGGCGTCGTCGAGCACCACAAACTTGAGCTCCATTTTTTCAAGCTGAGCGGCTTTGCGTTCCAAAGCGTCCTCGCTGGCAAAGCGCCCCAAATAAATGATCCAACGCTCGGGCTCTGTGTCGGAGACCCAACTCCAAGAGGTTTTGGGCACCGCCGCTAACCCCTCTAGCTGCTGCCGCACGCTGGCCGCGCGCGCCTTGGGCAACACCTGCGACTGCATGCACGCCAGCGGCTCTGGTTTTGGAAGAGTGTTCACAGCCAATGGGGGTGTGGGTGAAGGTAGTGCGGTTGGCTCTGGATTGATAGGTTCTGGCCTTTGGGTTGTTGGCGCAGCAGATTCTTGGGCTGGAGTTGTGGCAGGAGCTGAGGCAGGGGGGACAACAGGAATGCCATCGTTAACGGGCACCGCGCTCACCACCTTCAAGGCGGCGGGTTGAACCTGAGCTTTCAGGCGCTGCGGCTCCGATGGGTTGGCAGGCCCCCAACCCCAAGTTGCACCCCACCCTTGGGTATAGGCCCAGTAAACACCATTGGCCAGCACCAACACCAGCACCAGCGTTTTCAATATGGTTGGGATGCGATTAACCAGCACCCTGTTCTCCCTTGTTCGACCTCAACGTCACCTCTGAGCTGCGCACCTCTTGCAGCCCTAGGGGGGTTTTGATGAGCAACGCTCCCTCTGCATTCACCCCGCAGACCAGCCCGGTTACATCCCCAGCTTCACCTGTCTGCGAGGCTGCAGCATTGTCAAGACTCATGCTAGCAGACATATGGGCTCCCGTTTGGGCTCCTGTGGAGGCACCGGAGCGCACCGTAATTTCCAGGCCAGCCAACGCGTCTCGGGCCAAAAATTCGTCCACAAAAGGTGCAAAGCCCTGAGCACGAAACTGCTCAATGGCTTGCACCAATTCGGGCACCACCCGGAGTAAAGCACCTGCGGCATCTGGAGTGGGCACACAAATACCGGGTAAGGGGTCGGTGTCCATGAGCTCTTGCAAACAGGCCGCAGGGGTATGCAATCCCTCAGAAGATCGGGGTGAGATGTTCAGGCCCACACCCACGACCACATACAAAGCTGAAGCCTCGCGGGCGAGGCTGGTGGTTTCTATCAAAATGCCGCCGAGCTTGCGGGCGTTCCACCACAAGTCGTTGGGCCACTTCAGGCGGATACTGGGGTGCAAACTGCGTGCCACCGCCAGCCCTACCAGCAAGGAAAGGCCCGACAAGGGCGCATCTTGGCCTGCCCCCAAACGCCAAGGAAACCCCAGCGAAAAGGTGAGGTCTGTGGCAGAGGGGCCGCTCATCCACGTACGTCCCAATCGCCCCCGCCCTGCGGTTTGGTGTACGGCCACCAACAACACCGGATCACACTGAGCGCTGGTTGCTCCGCTTGCGCTTCGGGCACGGCGCATGAGCTCGCTGTTGGTGGAGTCCAGCTCGGACAACACCTCTGCGGTAAACCCCGGCCAAAAAGGCACCACCTGTTCCCAAAGCGCCTCTAAGGGCCAACGCATGGGGGGATGGTTCAAGGCAACGGACTTAGGAGAGTGAAGACGCTTTAGAGGACTTTTTGTCTTTTTTGTTTTTTTTGTGCTTCTTGTCTTTAGCGTCAGACTTATTGGCTTTTTTAGCTTCCTTAGATTTCTTGGACTTTTTCGACTTGTTCTTTTTGTAGGGCTTATCGTCGTCTTTGGGGGCCAACAGCGTGCCGCGGCAGCGCTTGGAGCCACACCAACAGGGGTATTCGGCCAGCAGTTTCTTGGTGTAGGGCTCGTCGATCATCAAGCCGTAGTCGTAGTTCAGTTCCTGACCGGCTGGAATATTGCGAAGGGTTTTGATGAAAATACGGCCGCCTTGTTCATCAGCCTCGCAATTGGGCTCGCAGGCATGGTTGATCCATCGGGCCGAGTTACCGCCCACTTTGCCGTCAATGACGTGTTGGTCGTCAATATGGAAGTAAAACGTGTGGCTGGGGTTGGCGGGGTCGTGGGGGTGGCGTCGCTGCGCTTCGTCCCAGCTGATGACTTCACCCGTGTACTCCATGACCAACTCGCCCTCGGCCAAGTCCACCAGGGCAAACACGCCGCGGCCATGCACGCCCGATTTGCGCACCTGTATCCGCCGCACTGGGGCTTTGGGTGCGGACTTGACGGCCACTGGATTGGAGTCAACTCGGGCCGCAGGTGAGGTTGGGGTGCTTTTGGTCACGTCAAAAAAATTTGTTAATGTGAATTCGTAGGTGCGCGCGTGCACATGTGTGCGTGCGTGTGCGTGCGCGTACGCGCGAGATGACAAGGATTGTAGTCAGATGAAAACATTGGTCATAGCCGAAAAGCCTTCCGTGGCGCAAGACATCGTGCGTGCACTCACGCCGGTGGCGGGCAAATTTGAAAAGCACGACGAGTTTTTTGAGAACGACGCCTATCTGGTTTCCAGCGCGGTAGGCCATTTGGTGGAGATTCAGGCACCCGAGGAATATGACGTCAAACGCGGCAAATGGAGCTTTGCCCATTTGCCCGTGATTCCGCCGCGCTTTGATTTGAAGCCGGTGGACAAAACCAAAACCCGCCTGAACGCGGTGGTCAAGCTGGCCAAACGCAAAGATGTGAATGCATTGATCAATGCCTGTGACGCAGGCCGCGAAGGAGAGCTGATTTTTCGTCTGATTGAGCAATATGCCGGTGGCTCCAAGCCGCTGGGCAAGCCTGTCAGCCGTCTGTGGCTGCAAAGCATGACGCCCCAAGCCATACGCGATGGGTTTGACCACTTGCGCAGTGACGACCAGATGAAACCGCTGGCCGACGCCGCCCGCAGCCGCAGCGAGGCCGACTGGTTGGTAGGCATCAACGGCACGCGTGCCATGACGGCCTTCAATTCGCGCGATGGCGGGTTTTTTCTGACCACAGTGGGCCGCGTGCAAACCCCCACTTTGGCGGTGGTGGTGGAGCGCGAAGAAAAAATTCGCAAATTCATCAGCCGCGACTATTGGGAAGTGCACGCCACATTTGCGGCTACTGTGGGCAACTACGCCGGCAAATGGCTTAACCCGGCTTGGAAAAAATCGGCCCAGCCCCTGGGCCCAGACGGCCACCCCGATGCCGAATTGCGTGCCGACCGCCTCTGGAGCGCGGCCGAGGCTCAAGCCATTGCCCTGGCGGTGCAAGGCCAACCTGGCTCGGTGAGCGAAGAAAGCAAGCCCACTACCCAAGCCTCTCCCGCTTTGTTTGACCTGACCAGCTTGCAGCGCGAAGCCAACGGCAAGTTTGGTTATTCGGCCAAAACCACGCTGTCTTTGGCGCAGAGCCTCTACGAAAAGCACAAAGCCCTGACCTACCCTCGAACCGACTCGCGCCATTTGCCCGAGGACTACGTGCCGGTGGTCAAGCAAACCTTTGAAATGCTGGCCGATTCGGGCATGAACCACTTGGCGCCACACGCCCTAACCGCGCTAAACCAAGGCTACATCAAGCCCAGCAAGCGTATTTTTGACAACTCCAAGGTCAGCGACCACTTTGCCATCATCCCCACGCTGCAGGCCCCCAGCGGCTTGAGCGAAGCCGAACACAAGCTCTACACCTTGGTGGTGCGCCGCTTTATGTCGGTGTTTTTTCCGAGTGCGGAATACCAAGTCACCACCCGCATCACCACGGTGCAAACACCCGCGGCATCCCACGCCTTCAAAAGTGAGGGCAAGGTCCTGGTCAAGCCGGGATGGCTGGCCATTTACGGCAAGGATGCCGACGTTGAGGTGCCCGTGGGCGAAGACTCGGGAAAAACGCTTGTGGCGGTTCAGGCCGGAGAAACCGTGCTCAACCAAACTGTGGAGCCCAAGGCCCTTAAAACCCGCCCCCCAGCACGTTACTCCGAGGCTACCTTGCTGGGCGCCATGGAGGGTGCGGGCAAAGCCATTGAGGACGAGGAACTGCGCGAAGCCATGCAAGACAAGGGGCTGGGCACGCCTGCCACGCGCTCGAGCATCATTGAAGGCTTGTTGGCCGAAAAGTACATGCTGCGCGAAGGTCGCGAGCTGATTCCCACTGCTAAAGCTTTTCAGCTCATGACCTTGCTGCGCGGCTTGGGGGTCGAAGAGCTTTCTCGTCCCGAACTGACCGGCGAGTGGGAGCACAAGCTGGCCCTGATGGAGCGCGGGCAACTCTCGCGCGAGGCCTTCATGCTGGAAATTGCCGACATGACCGAGCGTATGGTGCGCAAAGCCAAAGAGTACGACCGCGACACCATTCCAGGAGACTACGCCACCTTGGGTAACCCATGCCCCAATTGCGGTGGCGTTGTGAAAGAAAACTACCGGCGCTATGCCTGCATTGGCAAAGACCACTTGGCTGAGGCCGGTTGCAGCTTTTCATTCACCAAAACACCGGCAGGGCGTGCTTTTGAGCTGCCTGAAGTGGAGGCCTTTTTGCACGACAAAAAAGTGGGGCCGCTGGAGGGTTTTCGCTCCAAGGCTGGCTGGCCCTTTACTGCCGAAATTGCCCTCAAGTTCAGCGAGGAAGAACGCAACTGGAAGCTGGAATTCGACTTTGGCGACCCCTTGGCCGACGCCGAGAGCGGCGAAATCATGGACTTTTCTGCAAGTACAAACTTGGGGCCATGTCCCAAATGCGCCTCGGCAGTGTTTGAGCTGGGCAAAAACTATGTGTGCCAAAAGTCTGTGCCCACGGCGAAACAAGCCACACCCAGCTGTGACTTTAAGAGCGGCAAGGTCATCTTGCAACAGACGGTAGAGCCCGATCAAATAAGCAAATTGCTCACCACAGGTAAAACCGATTTGCTGGACAAATTTGTGTCCATGCGCACCCGTCGACCTTTTAAAGCGTTTCTGGTCTGGGACAAAGACGCAGGCAAAGTGAGCTTTGAGTTTGAGCCGTCCAAATACCCTGCACGCAAAGCTTCCGCTAAGTCAGCAGGAAAATCGGCCGGGACCGAGGCCTTGACCGCTGCCAGCAAGACCGTGGCTCAAGCCATTGGAAAGACTGCGGCCAAGACCGCGGCCAAAAAAGCAGTCAAACCCGCAGCCAAGAAAGCTGCCTCTAAAGCACCGCGCAAAACCAGCACGGCTGCGGGCAAGCAGCCCAGCGCGGCTTTGGCTGGGGTTATTGGAAGCGCGCCCGTAAGCAGGCCAGAGGCCATCAAAAAAATGTGGGAGTACATCAAGGCCAAAGGCCTACAAGACGCCGCCGATAAGCGCGCCATCAATGCCGATAGCGCCCTGCTGCAGGTATTTGGCAAGCCCCAAATCAATATGTTTGAGCTGGCGGGCTTGCTGGGCAAGCACTTGGCTTAAAGAGCTCCTGGAGAAGCTTTTTGAAGCTTAAGTGGTGGCGCCCGATGTGGCGTCTTGGCTTGAGCCTTGATGGGATTGTGAGGCCAACCCACCAGAGGTTTGACCAGCTGCTTGAGCCGGTGCTTTCATGCGCAAAGCATACTGGGCAGGCAAGCGGATGACGGTTTTAAACGCTGTACCGCCATGGGGCTCTGTACGGTCGGCCAGCAGCAGCTCAATTCGGCCACCTTCGGCCTGTATAAAGCCCTTGACAGCGTCCATACCCACGCCACGGCCAGACACAGAAGTGACCGCGGCGGCGGTGGAGAAGCCTGAGGCAAAAATCAATTGCGCCAGCTGTTGCGCGGGCAACTCGTTGGCAGTTTTGATCAGGCCTTTTTCCAGTGCCTTTTGGGCAATGGCGTCCAGGTTAAGGCCAGCACCGTCGTCACTCAAAATCAACTCCAGATGTTGCTCGTCCAATGAGGCGGCCAGCTCTATGCGGCCCGCGGCCGACTTGTTGCGCTCGGTGCGAAGTGCGGTGCTTTCAATGCCATGGTCCAGGGCGTTGCGGTAGAGGTGCATGAACACATTGCGCAGGGTGTCGCACAGGTGGTTGTGCACGCGAATGTCCTGGTCGTACACCACGCACACGGGGGCTTCTTTGCCCAACTCTTTGGCCAATGAGGGCAAAGACTCAATCACGCTATTGACCACTTCGTTCACGGGCTCGGTGCCAATCATGGCCAGCGTGGCGCAGGCGTTGTCAATGGCTTGAGCCATGGCCTTCGGGTCTTGACCGTGGTTGGCTTTCAAGAACGACAGGGCGCGGTTGATTTCTTCGCGGTTGATCGACATGTTGGCATCGATCGGGCCTTTGCGGCCGGCCGATTTGCGACCCAGCTTGTTCTCGCTGATTTGGGCGTAGCTGTTGACGGCTTCGCACACCAAGTTCAGCTCATGATTGAGGCGCTCGTTGGGCCAGGCCATGTCAGGCGCTTGGCGCAGGTCGTCATAAGTTTGTTCACACTCATGCACCACATTGGTCAGGCCCATCAAGCCGTAAGTGCGGGCATTGCCCTTGATGGTGTGCATGTTGCGAAACAGCAGGCCAATGATTTCGGCGCGCAACGGGGCTGCCGGCTCTTGTCCGCATTTTTCCAGCAACTGCTGGTTTTCTTCTACAAAATTCAGGGCGCTGATGATGAACTGGCTGAACTTGTCGGCCGGTACGGCCAAAATTTCGCCAATTTGCGCCAGCTCGCGTTTTTGCGCTTCAGCGGCTTTGGCCAGAGCACGCATTTCGGTCACGTCACGCACGCACAGCATCAGGCGCTGACAGATGTTGTGCTCGTCCGTGATGGGCGACCACGACAGCTCCAAAATTTTCACACGGCCGTCGGACATGGTTTTGTCGATTTCGCGGGGCAAGAGGTGCTCGTTGAATTCAAAGTTCATAAGGTCTTCGCCAATGCAAGCAGCCACGGTGGCGTCGAGCTGGCTCATCAGGTCTGAGCCCAGGGTCGTGTTGGAAAACACCACTTCAGTCAGCTCACGGCCGGCAATCTGGTCGGTTTCGAGCAGGGTTTCCAAGTAATCGGAGTACTCGTGGTGGATGCGCGCACCCCTTACCAGCGTCAAGATGCCCTGGGGAATGTTCGCCAACATGGCGTGGATGTCGGCGGTTTTTTGGCGCACCAGCTCAGAAGACTCTTCAATTTTTTCAACCATCACGTTAAAAGCCATGATGGATTTGCCAATTTCATCCTGGCGCTTGACTTCCAGACGTTGGGAAAAGTCTTGGCTGACCGCAATTTCGGTCATTTTTTGTTCCATGTCGCCAATGGGGTGAATGATCTGGCGGTACAGCACCAAACCGGCACCGGACAACAGCGCCACGGCCAGAACGGTGATGAACGTCAAAGTCAGCGTGGTGGTGCTGAGGTTGTTGTTAACGGTATTGATGGCTTGGTCTTTGGAACGTGTTTTTTCAATTTGCAAGGTGTCAATGTTGCCGCCCAGCTCCCTCAAGTACTGGTCCACGGTGGCCGACAGGGTGGCCTCTGCCATTTCGCGTTGGCCCGCGCGTGCAAAATTGGCGGTGTCGTCCACGGCCGAGAAGTAATTGGTCAGCGCCTCTTGAGCAAAGGACACCAAGCCCTTTTGTGCGTCCGAGTCGGCCATGGACATTTGCTTTTCCAAGGCTTGTTGCAGATCCCCCTTGCGGGTGGACAAGGTGTTGTAGGCGTTCGTGACATCGGTCTTCTCTTTGGCTTGCACCATGTTCATCACGGCAATTTGCACGTCTTTGAGCTGGCTCATCAGCTCCATGGATTTGATGGCGCTGGGCACCACGCCCTCGGTCACGGTTTTCACTTCAGTGGCCGAGCCCTGGCTTTGAAACACCGCCACGCCGCCCACGACAGCCAAGCTGGCAAACGCCAAGACGATGAGAGAAATGATGCGTTGACGAATGTTCATGTTCGCCAGAATTGACAGAAGTTTTCGAATGTTCATCAGTTACCTTTGTTTAACCCTAGTGCCTGGACCAGCACGCGCCCCGAAAAGGGGCGTGGCATCTCCACAGAAGGAGCATTTAACACAAGTATTGTGAAAATTGATAAATCTGCAAACTCCGGCGGGTCAAATCCGTCGGGTTCAAATGAAGCTTCAGTGCTAACTTTGGTTTAGGGCTTGGTCAGGGGCTTGCACGCCGTCGATGTACCACCAGCGGCCATCCTCATGGACGAATCGGCTCACCTCGTGCAGGGTTTGAGCACGACCGTTGACCTTGCACTTGGCCACAAACTCCACCACACCGGCATCGGCCGTTTGTCGGGCTTGGCGCACTTCCAAGCCCAGCCACTTGATGGGGTACGTGTCAAGCTCGCCGGGCGCGGTAGAGGGGTGCCAAGTTTCTAAAAGATAGGGGTGCAGGCCCAAGGCGTAAGCGCTGTAACGCGATCGCATTAAAGCCTCTGCGGTGGGCGCAGGGCCTGCTTGGGCTGTGTGCCAAGGCTGGCAACAATCGGAATAGGATAGCCCCGACTCGCAGGGGCAAACTTGGGGGGTTTTAGGCAACGACCCGCACCATCTCCAAGCACTTGTTGGAGTAGCCCCATTCGTTGTCGTACCAGCTCACCAGCTTGACGAAGGTGCCATCCAGGGCGATAGACGCCTCGGCGTCGTAGATGGAGGTACGGCTGTCGCCGCGGAAGTCGGTGGCGACCACCTTGTCTTCGGTGTAGCCCAGCACGCCCTTCAGGGCGCCTTCGGACTGGGCCTTGATTTCGGCATTGATCTCGGTGATGGTGGCTGCGGTGTTGAGTTCCACCGTCAAGTCAACCACTGACACATCGCTGGTGGGCACGCGGAACGCCATGCCGGTGAGCTTTTTGTTGAGCTCCGGAATCACCACGCCCACCGCCTTGGCTGCGCCGGTGCTGGAGGGGATGATGTTTTCCAGAATGCCCCTGCCGCCGCGCCAATCTTTGTTGGAGGGTCCGTCCACGGTTTTTTGGGTGGCGGTGGCCGCGTGCACGGTGGTCATCAGGCCGCGCTTGATGCCGAATTTGTCGTTGATGACCTTGGCCAGCGGGGCCAGGCAGTTGGTGGTGCAGCTGGCGTTGCTGATGATGGCCTGGCCGGCGTAGGTTTTGTGGTTCACCCCAAACACAAACATGGGGGTGTCGTCCTTGGAAGGGGCCGACATGATGACCTTTTGGGCGCCAGAGGCCAGATGCTTGCTGGCGCTGTCTTTGTCTAAAAACAAACCGGTGGCTTCGAGCACCACATGAGCGCCCACGTCGGCCCACTTGAGATTGGCAGGGTCGCGCTCTTGGGTGAGGCGGATTTTTTTGCCGTTGACGACCAGCGCGCCGTTATCAACGGACACGTCGCCTTTAAAGCACCCGTGCACGCTATCGTGCTTCAACATGTAGGCCAAGTAGTCGGGCTCGAGCAGGTCGTTGATCGCCACGATTTGAATGTCTGAAAAATTTTCCACGGCGGCTCGAAACACCATGCGCCCAATGCGACCAAAACCATTGATACCGACTTGAATTGCCATTCGTTCTTCTCCTGTTTAAAAACTTCTGTTGCCTATTTAAAGTTCAAGACTTGGTTTATTGGCGGCCTTGCAGGACCACGCGCACGGTGTCGGCCACGTTCTCCGGCGTGAAGCCGAAGTGCTTGAACAGCACACCAGCAGGGGCGGATTCGCCATAAGTGTCTATGCCCACCACAGCGGCACACCCGTACTTCCACCAGCCGTCGGTCACCCCCATTTCCACCGCAACGCGGGGCAGCCCTTCGGGAAGCACTTGTTTTTTATAGGCCACGGTTTGTTGGTCAAAGGTGGTGGTGCTGGGCATGGAGACCACGCGCACCGGAATCTTGTGTTCTGCCAGCAGCTTTTGGGCGGCCAGCGCCAACTGCACTTCCGAGCCAGTGGCGATGAGGACCGCCCGCGCCTTCTTCTTAAGCCCCACGTCTGCGGGTTCAGAGAGCACGTAAGCGCCTTTGCTGATGGCATCCAGCCCCGAGGCGTCTGGCGCCAGAGCCGAGGCACACTTGGGAGAGTAGGGCAGGTTCTGGCGGCTGAGCAGCAAGGCGGTGGGCTTGTGCTGGTTGCGCAGGGCCACGGCCCAGGCCACCACGGTCTCCGCCGTGTCGGCAGGGCGCCATACATCGAGGTTGGGAATCAGGCGCAGGCTGGCGGCGTGCTCCACCGATTGGTGGGTCGGGCCGTCTTCGCCCAAACCGATCGAGTCGTGGGTGAACACATGGACTATGCGCTGCTTCATCAAGGCCGCCATGCGGATGGCGTTGCGGCTGTAGTCGCTGAAGGTCAGGAAGGTGCCGCCGTAGGGAATGTAGCCACCGTGCAGGGCCACACCGTTCATGATGGCGGCCATTCCGAACTCGCGTACGCCGTAGTTGATGTGGCGGCCGATGCGGTCGTCGGGGCTGCTCAGGCCTTCGGTCAGGGGGTACTTGACCACCTCGCCCTGCGCGTTCACGCGAAAGCTCGGGGTGGACGGGGTGTTGGTGAGGTTGGATCCGGTGAGGTCCGCGCTGCCCCCCAGCAACTCGGGCAGGGCAGCGGTCAGCGCAGTCAGCGCCATCTGGCTGGCCTTGCGGCTGGCCACGGTTTCTGCCTTCTGGTGGGCCGCCAACACCGCATCGACCACGGTCTGGTCGAAGTGCTTGGGCAAGGCGCCGGCCATGCGGCGCAAAAACTCAGCAGCCAAGGCGGGGTGGGCGGCCTGGTAGGACGCGAACAAGGTGTTCCATTCGGCCTCAGCCTGTGTGCCTTGGGCCACTGCGCTCCAGGCCTCGTACACCGAATCGGGAATTACAAAGGGCGGGTAGTTCCAGTCCAGCGCCTCTCGGGTGAGCACAATTTCTTCCGCGCCCAGCGGCTCGCCGTGCGCCTTGGCCGTACCGGAACGATTGGGGCTGCCCTGGCCGATACGGGTTCTGCAAATGATGAGGGTGGGCTTGGCGGCGGCATCGCCCTCTTGCGCTTTTTCCTGCCCTTTGGCGCGGGCAATGGCATCGCTCACCGCCGCGATGTCGTGGCCATTGACAGGGCCCAACACATTCCACCCGCTGGCCACAAAACGCAAGGCGGTGTTGTCAGCAAACCATGGGGCGACCTTGCCGTCAATGGAAATGCCGTTGTCGTCGTACAGCGCCACCAGCTTGCCCAGCTTCCAAGCGCCAGCCAATGAAATTGCCTCCTGGCTGATGCCCTCCATCAGGCAGCCGTCGCCCAAAAACACATAAGTGTGATGATCCACCAGCGCATGCCCGTCGCGGTTGAACTCGGCGGCCAGCAGTTTTTCGGCCAACGCAAAACCCACTGCGTTGGTCAGGCCCTGACCCAACGGGCCGGTGGTGGTCTCTACACCGGGGGTCAGGCCCGCTTCGGGGTGACCAGCGGTTTTGCTGTGCAACTGACGGAAGTTTTTCAGCTCGGTCATCGGCAGGTCATACCCTGTGAGGTGCAGGAGTGCGTAGAGCAGCATTGAGCTGTGGCCATTGGAGAGCACAAAACGGTCCCGGTTGGCCCAATAGGGGTTGGCCGGGTTGTGGCGCAGGTGCTGGCCCCACAAGGCCACCGCCATCTCGGCCATGCCCATGGGGGCGCCGGGGTGGCCAGAATTGGCCTGCTGCACGGCGTCCATGGCCAATGCGCGGATGGCATTGGCCATGTCTAGTGTGGGGTGGGGGTGAGTCATGCGTCCGCTCCGAAGCTGGTTTGGGAATTGTGGTGGGCGGATTTTAGCGGTCGCCTTTAAGTGAGTAGGGTAGGGGTCGGTCGGTCCTTAGAGCGTCTAAAGTGTGGGGTGTGCCCCTTTCAATACCTTCAATTACTTTTGACATTTCTGCCATGGTGCTGGCCGCTGGCCGAGGTGAGCGCATGCGCCCTTTGACCGACCGCACACCCAAGCCGCTGCTACAAGTGCAAGGGCGCGCGCTGATCGACTGGCACCTGGAAGCCCTGCGCGCGGCAGGGCACGAACGGGTGCTGGTGAACACCGCCTGGCTTGGCGAGCAATTTAATACGCATTTTGGCAAGGGTGTAGAAAACACCATGCCCGATGTCACCCTTTCGGAGGAGGGGGCGGACTTCGGAGGCGCGCTGGAAACCTTAGGCGGTGTCGCACGCGCCCTACCCCATTTGGCTGAGGTGTTTTGGCTGGTCGCCGCTGATGTTTTCGCACCCGGATTTGGGTTTTCGCCAGAGGCACCAGCGAAGTTCAAAACCAGCGGGCGTTTGGCCCACCTGTGGTTGGTGCCCAACCCCGAGCACAACCCACAGGGTGACTTTGGTTTGAGCCCTGAGGGTTTGGCCATCAACTTCAACAACCCATCCAACATAGACACGCTCCCCCCAAACCGCCTCACCTACACTTTCAGCACCATCGGTCTTTACCGGCGCGAGCTGTTTGAGCCACCTTGGTGCGACATTCCTGCAGGCAACCCGCTGGGCGTGAAAGCACCGCTGGCACCCCTGTTGCGACGGGCCATGGATGTCCAGCGCGTGAGCGCCGAGCTGTACCAAGGCCCTTGGACAGATGTGGGCACGCCCGCGCGATATCAGCTGTTAAATGGCCAAATCCCCACAATTTCACCTGCTTGACTTGGACACTGCACCGAAGCGCACCCCCTTATGAATTCCATGATTTACGCAAACCGACGGAGCCGTTTGGCCGCTCAACTGGGCGAGCACGGCGTGGCCATCATCCCCACGGCCACTGAAAAGTCCCGCAACCGAGACAACGACTATTTGTTTCGATTTGACAGTTACTTTTATTACCTGACCGGCTTTACCGAACCTAATGGTTGGTTGGTGTTGCGCGGCGATGGCCACAGCACCTTGTTTTGCAACCCTAAAGATGTGGAGCGCGAGATTTGGGACGGCATTCGCCTGGGGCCCTATGCCGCGCCTGAAGCCCTTGGTGTTCAGGCCGCCTACCCCGTCACGGAGCTGGACACCAAGCTGCCCGAGCTGCTGGAAAACCAAGCCACCGTGTGGTACCCCTTTGCCGTGCACCCGGGCCTTGAAACCCGTGTGGACGAATGGCTGCAGGCCGTGCGCCGCAAAGTGCGACAGGGAGCGAGTTGCCCTGACACCCAGCGTGATGTTTGTGTATTGCTGGACGACATGCGCATCATCAAAGACACCCACGAGCAAGACCTGATGCGGCGTGCAGCGCACATCAGCGCGGGCGCCCACATTCGGGCCATGCAGGTGTGTGCCCAGCGCTTGCGTGCTGGGCAATCGGTGCGCGAATACCACCTGGATGCCGAACTGCTGCACGAGTTTCGCCAACATGGCTCGCAATACCCGGCCTACGGCTCCATCGTGGCCGCCGGTGCCAACGCCTGTGTGCTGCACTACCGCGCCGACAACGTCGCCATTGAGGCGGGTGAGCTGGTGTTGATTGATGCGGGCTGTGAACTTGACGGCTACGCCAGCGACATCACCCGAACATTTCCGGCCAATGGCAAGTTTTCAGGCCCTCAGCGGGCGCTTTATGACGTGGTGCTGAGGGCTCAAGAAGCCGCTGTGGCAGTCACCCGATCAGGCGCGCGCTTTGCGGATGGTCATGAGGCGGCGGTGCGGGAGCTGTCCCAAGGCCTTTTGGATTTGGGGCTGCTCAGCCCCGATAAAGCGGGCACTTTGGAAGATGTGATCGAGCGGCGTTTGTACAGCCGGTTTTACATGCACCGCACTGGACACTGGTTGGGCATGGACGTGCACGATTGCGGAAGCTACGTGGAACCCAGCGAACAGCACCAAGTGAGTGAGCGGATCGACTCCGTGACAGGTGCCACGCAAAAGGTCCGTCCCAGCCGCATATTGCAGCCCGGCATGGTGCTGACCATTGAGCCCGGCCTGTATGTTCGCCCTGCGCCCGATGTGCCCGAGGCCTTCTGGAATTTAGGTATCCGCATCGAAGACGATGCCTTGGTCACGTCCAATGGCTGCGAGCTCATCACCCGTGGTGTGCCGGTAGCCCCCGGTGAGATTGAACGCTTGATGGCGGAGTAGTTTTGTCCGCCCCCTACAATTCCATGCACTCTGATCACAACGTCAACCACATGATGCCCATTTCATGGGGTCTTGTGGCAAGACCCTTAGGAGCCTTTTCATGACCTCCCCCAAGCCTCAAGACAAACGTGAAGAGCTGCGCCGCTCTGCTTTGGAATACCACGAGTTTCCAACCCCCGGCAAGATTTCCATTGCCGCCACCAAGCAACTGCTGAATCAGCACGATTTGTCTTTGGCTTACTCACCCGGCGTGGCCGCCCCTTGCGAAGAAATTGCCAAAGACCCCGCAGCAGCCTTCAAATACACCGCCCGTGGCAATTTGGTGGCCGTCATCACCAATGGCACGGCGGTGCTGGGCTTGGGTGACATTGGCCCCTTGGCCGCCAAGCCGGTCATGGAAGGCAAAGGCGTTCTGTTTAAAAAGTTTGCCGGCATTGACGTGTTTGACATTGAGGTCAATGAAAAGCACGACCTGGACAGGCTGGTCGACATCATTGCGGCGTTAGAGCCCACATTTGGCGGCATCAACCTAGAAGACATCAAGGCGCCCGATTGCTTTTATGTCGAGCGCAAATTGCGCGAGCGCATGAAAATTCCAGTGTTTCATGACGACCAGCATGGCACGGCGATTGTGGTGGCGGCGGGCTTGATCAATGGCATGAAGGTGGTGGGCAAAGACCTTAAAAACGTCAAGCTCGTTACCTCAGGAGCCGGAGCAGCAGCGTTGGCCTGCTTGGGCTTGCTTTTAAAAATGGGCTTGCCCAAAAACAATATTTGGGTCACCGACCTGGCCGGTGTGGTGTACGAAGGCCGAACCGAGTTGATGGACGACGACAAGCGCCAGTTTGCGCAAGCCACCCCAGCCCGCACGTTGGCCGAGGTGATGGTGGGCGCTGACATCTTTTTGGGTCTTTCCGCTGGTGGTGTGGTCAAGCCCGACATGGTCAAAAGCATGGCGGCCAACCCCATTATTTTTGCCTTAGCCAACCCCAACCCTGAAATTTCGCCCGAAGAGGTGCAAACCATCCGCAACGACGCCATCATGGCCACGGGTCGCACCGACTACCCCAATCAAATCAACAACGTGCTGTGCTTTCCCTACATTTTCAGGGGTGCGTTGGACTGCGGTGCCACCACCATCACCGACGCCATGGAAATTGCGGCGGTGTATGCCATGGCCGAACTGGCACAAGCCGAACAAAGCGAAGTCGTTGCCGCCGCCTACGCGGGTCAACAGTTGTCTTTTGGGCCCGAGTATTTGATTCCCAAGCCGTTTGATCCGCGCTTGATGATCAAAATTGCACCCGCCGTGGCCAAAGCCGCCATGGAAAGCGGCGTGGCACAGCGTCCCATTGACGACCTAAACGCTTACCGCGAACGCCTTCAGACATTTGTGTACGCCTCGGGCACCTTAATGAAGCCCATCTTTACAGCGGCAAAACACGCTGCCAAAAAGCGCGTGGCCTACTCCGAGGGCGAAGAAGAACGTGTGCTGCGGGCCGCCCAAATTGTGGTGGACGAGGGGCTGGCTCGCCCCACCCTGATTGGCCGACCGCTCATCATTGCCCAGCGCATTGAAAAGTTTGGCCTGCGCCTCAAAGAGGGCGATGACTACGACGTGGTCAACGTCGAGCTGGATGACCGCTACCGCGATTTTTGGACCACCTACCACCAGATGACCGCGCGCAAAGGCGTGACCGAGGCCATCGCCAAGATTGAAATGCGCCGTCGCCTGTCTTTGATCGGCACCATGTTGCTGCATAAAGGCTATGTGGACGGCTTGATTTGCGGCACCTGGGGCACCAATTCCATGCATTTGCCATATGTGGACCAGGTGATTGGCAAACGCGAAGGCGTCAACACTTTCGCCTGCATGAACGCGCTGCTGTTGCCCGACCGTCAGTTGTTTGTCGTGGACACCCACGTCAATTACGACCCCACCGCCGAAGAGTTGACCGACATCACCATCATGGCCGCCCAGGAAATCAGGCGCTTCGGCCTGCAACCCAAGGCCGCTTTGCTTAGCCACTCCAACTTTGGCAGCAGCGAACACCCCAGCGCCGTCAAAATGCGCCACACACTCCAGTTGCTGCGCGAGCGCGCCCCTTGGCTCGAAGTCGACGGCGAGATGCACGGCGACATTGCGCTGGACGAAGCCGCCCGAACTAAAGTGTTGGGGGACAGCACACTAGCAGGTTCTGCCAACCTATTGGTCATGCCCAATATTGACGCTGCCAACATTGCCTACAACCTGCTCAAAACGACGGCGGGCGGCAACATTGCCGTGGGACCGATGTTGCTGGGTGCAGCCAAGCCAGTACATATTCTGACGGCCAGCACCACGGTGCGCCGCATCGTCAATATGACGGCTTTGACCGTTGCGGACGCCAATGCTACTCGCATTTAACCCTGAATCTTGCATTTCTGAGTCAAATCAGCGACACTAGTTCCCTTTCGTTTTTGGGACACCAAGAGAGCGGGGTGTCGGTGTAGTTTATGTGGGTAGGCAAGGTTCAGCGCAAAACCAGCATCAAGTTAGTGCTAACTGGCTTGTTGTGGTTGACGGTACAAAGTGGATTGGGGTTGGGGTTTCATGTCGCCAATGCGCGTGAGCAAGCAACCACATCTCTACCCTCCATCGCATGGGCTGAATTACCCGAACAGGGGCGCGTGACCTACCTTTTGGTGCTCAAAGGCGGGCCCTTTCCTTATGAAAAGGATGGGGTGACCTTTGGTAACAGGGAGCGTTTGTTGCCACAAGCTCAGCGAGGGTACTACCGTGAATACACAGTGCCCACTCCGGGTGCACCCAACCGAGGGGTGCGCAGACTGGTTTGTGGAGGAGAGGCGCCACAGCCCAAAGTGTGTTATTACACCGCGGACCATTACGCGAGCTTTCGCCAAGTGGTGCCTGGAAACTGATTTTTTAGTTGACCTTGTTTTTGAAAGTGATGCGGGGATGGAAACACCACTTCGTACGGTAAGAACCAATATCGTGCAGTCAATCCGGGCCTACCGAGTGTCCGATTTACAAGATGCCGCCAAGCATTTGGGGCATCACTTCTTGTATGCCCAGCTGGGTCAGGCCACCTCCAAACAAGACGTGCTGGACCTGATTGCGCAACAATTCATGCTCCCGCCCACCGTGGGCAAGAACTTTGATGCCTTGTTTGACGCCATCACCGACCCGCTGCATAAGTCTGGCCCTCAGCCCGGTTTTGTGGTGGTGTTGGAGCACATACCCACCAATGCCAAGTTTGACAAAGAGGTGCGCGAGCAGTTGCTTGACATCTTTAGGGACGCTGCTGACTACTGGGGGGACCGAAAAATACCCTTCAGATGCTTCTATTCTTTTCCGTAGCCCGCTCTGCACCCATTGGCCAAGCAGACCGGGCTTCAGAGGCCCCCACCGAATCCCCCAATTCAGGCGCTGTCGCCAAACTGCCGGGTATTGCCATGACTGCAGCGCAGTTGGATGAATCGGGAGAAAAAATGCCCACCGACAAGCTGTTGGATGTGTCGCCCATGGCCCTTCGCATGAGCAGCCCGTTCAATGCAGGTTATTGGTTGAACGCGGCATAAATTCTTCTGGCTGAGCGATCCTGCTGGTTGATCGCACAACGCTTGATTTTGCAATCCTCAGCCGACTGAGCCCTGCGTCAGTGCCTGAGCAAGTGCAATATATTCAGACACAGGCACTTCTTCAGCCCGCCTTTGCAAGTCAAATGAAGGGCTTTGGGTCCGCATCTCCAGCCACACACCCAAACTGTGACGCAGCAGTTTGCGGCGTTGGCTAAATGCCACCTGTACCAAGTCGTGCAGCACCTCGAAATGCAGCTTCGGGGGTTCAGCGAATGGCACCATGCGCACCACCGCGCTGTCCACGCGAGGGGCAGGCTCAAAACTCTCGGGCGGCACGGCCAACACCCGCTCCATCCGGTAGCGCCATTGAAGCATGACGCTGAGCCGCCCGTAATCGGAAGTTGCGGGTGAGGCCACCATGCGATCCACCACCTCTTTTTGCAGCATAAAGTGCTGGTCCAGCACACAGCCCACGTGCTGGAGCAAATGGAACAGGATGGGGGTGGAGATGTTGTAGGGCAAGTTGCCCACGATGCGCAGCTTTTCAGGCGAGTGGATTTGCGCTGACAGTTGGGTGAAGTCCACACTGAGCACATCGGCCTCGATCACCTGCAGCTGTGTATGGGTCTTGAGCTTCAGGGCCAAGTCACGGTCCAGCTCAATCACGTTTAAGTGCCCCAACCGCTCTACCAACGGCTGGGTCAAAGCCCTGAGGCCCGGGCCTATTTCCACCATGGCTTGACCGGGTCTGGGGTCTATGGCGCGAACGATTTGGTCAATCAGCCCTTGGTCGGTCAAAAAGTTCTGACCAAACCGTTTACGGGCCACATGCCCGCCTGAGGCCCGAGGGTGGGAAGGCCTCAAAGCGGTGGCTCTCGCAGCTCCACGTAGGCACGGTCGCGCACGTCTTTAGCCCAAGTCACAAAGCTTTCATCAAGCTTTTTTTCGCGCAACAAGTTGCGCACCATTTCTCGTTGCTCACGCGGCTCCAATTGGTTTTGCCGCCGCTCCATCAGCTGGATCAGGTGCACCCCAAAACGAGAGATCAGCGGATCGCTGATTTGACCAGGCGACAAGCTGCTGAGCACGGTTTCAAACTCAGGCACAAATTGGCCGGGGTTGGCCCAGCCCAAGTCGCCTCCTTGAGCAGCACTGCCGTCTTGGGAGTTTTCACGTGCCAAAGAGGCAAAGCTGGCCTGGCCGGCTTCAATGCGGCGTCGATAGTCAAGTAACAAGTCGCGTGCTGCGGCCTCGCTTAAGGTTGCGCTGGGCACCAACAAAATGTGGCGTGCGCGCTGCTGGGTCACCGACATGGGTGGCAAGCCAGAGCTGCGCTTGTCTAGGACCTTGAGCACATGAAACCCCGCGCCGGAGCGCAAAACAGACGACACCTCGCCAGCCTTCAAGCCTTTGATGGCCTCCCAAAATAAGGTGGGGTAACGGTCTCCCGAGCGCATGCCCATTTGTCCGCCGTTGGCGCGGTCAGGCGCGTCGGAGGCTTCGCGGGCCAGTTGCGCAAAGTCTTGCCCCGCCTTGGCGCGGGCCAGCACTTGTTGAGCGCGTTTTTGAAGCGCCTCGACAGCCTCGGCGGAGGCGCCCTCTGGTACGGCCACCAAAACTTGGGCCAAGTTCAACTGCACCGCGGCTGGGTCGTTGGCTTGGGACTGTTGATCTTGCAGGTATTGATCTACCTCTAGATCGCTCACGCGCACTCTGGGCTCTACCTCGCGCTCGCGCAATCGCGTGAGGAGGATTTGCTGGCGCAGTTGCTCTCGGAAGCTTTTCACCTCCAGGCCATCCATCACCACGCGGCGGCGCAACTCTGCCACGCTGAGTTGGTTTTGCCGCGCGACCGATTGCTCCGCCTGATCCACCGAGGGGTCGTCCACCTTCAGGCCGGTATCGCGTGCCAGCTGCAACTGGGCGCGCTCGTTGATGAGCTTGTCCAACACAGCCTTGGCCAGCTCTGCGGGGCTGGGAATGGCTTGGCGCTGTTGCATCAGCATTTGTTGCACGCGCTGCATTTCACGCACCACTTCTTGGTTGGTGATGGGCTCGGAATTGACCACCGCCACAATGAAGTCGGCTTGGCGGGTTTCCAACTGCTCAAGGGCTGGTGGCAAGGCGCCAATGGCAGGGCCCCGCTGGCCCAAGCGCAAACCCTGCGCCTGCAGACCCGACATCAGACCCATAGCGAAGGCAAGCACCCAAATGGGTTTGGCAGTTGAAAAATTGAGGGTCATGAAGGTCGGGTGGCTAAAGTGTCAATCGTAACGGCTGTAGCGGCTGGGCGGATTGAGCTGGTCGTTCAGCATTTGGTAGCGCGGAATGGTTTGCTTCAGGCGAGTAAGAGGGTCAATGCCCACCCTTGAAAAGCCCACAAATTCGAGCTGAAACATCAGGCGCTCGTTGAATTGCCGCTCCGTACTGGTGTTGATAAGGCCGGTGCTCAAACGTTCCAGCACGACCCGGCCTATCCAGCATCCGGCGTCGTATTCAAAGCCGACCAAGGAATCGACCGCACGGCTTTCGATCAAGCTGTAATTCAAGCGCCCCACCGAGTACCAGCGGCCAGGGGTTGAGATGGCAGAGGAGGCGCTGCTGTT
>DDPM01000145.1:10272-15551 GCA_002342165.1 Hylemonella sp. UBA2468 | reverse complement strand
AGTGTGGCTGGTCGTCCTCTCAGACCAGCTACAGATCGCAGGCTTGGTGGGCCTTTACCCCACCAACTACCTAATCTGATATCGGCCGCTCCAATCGCGCGAGGCCTTGCGGTCCCCCGCTTTCATCCATAGATCGTATGCGGTATTAGCGTAGCTTTCGCTACGTTATCCCCCACGACTGGGCACGTTCCGATATATTACTCACCCGTTCGCCACTCGTCAGCTTAACCTGTTACCGTTCGACTTGCATGTGTAAGGCATGCCGCCAGCGTTCAATCTGAGCCAGGATCAAACTCTATAGTTCGATCTTGAATATTTTGCTCTTTCGAGCCACTCATAAAACGGAATTGAAGTGAACTTCACTTCAAATCACATGAGCGTTTGGTCATAGACCTAGTTCTAAAGAACTTTGAAATCTAACCTAAACGCCCACGCTTATCGGCTGTATTTTTTTAATGAACATTTCTTCACTGTGATCAGAGAAGCCTTGTAGTCTATCACGCTTTTTTAAGAAAACAACTGTTTAACAATAAAGAATTGTTTTCTTGTCTGCTTTACCTTTCAGCACTTTTGTAAAGAGCTTTTCGTAAGCGAAGCCTTGTAGTCTATCACAAATTTTTGTGCAAGCGCAAGGATCATGATTGAACTTTTTTTGACAGAACCATCAGACCCACTCTGGACTTTAAACCCTATATCGGTCTGCGGCCACGGAACTGAGCTTTGCAATCAATGTGCTGGCTATTGACGTCAAGGGCAAAACCTCATCTGCCGCACCGTGCGCTATGGCTTCACGAGGCATACCAAACACTACACAACTGGCCTCATCTTGAACAATGTTGAAGCTTCCTGCGTCTTTCATTTCGCGCATGGCTTTCGCACCATCGTTACCCATGCCAGTAAGCATCACGCCAAATGCATTTCTGCCAACCACTTGGGCGCAGGACCTAAACAGCACCTCTACAGATGGCTTATGTCGGTTGACCGGATCGCCATCTTCCACGATGGCGATGTAGTTTGCGCCGCTTCTGTCCACTCTGAAGTGCTTGCCCCCGGGAGCAATGTAAGCATGCCCTGGCAAGATGCGCTCGCCGTGAACAGCTTCGCTCACCTTGATCTGGCACAAAGAGTTCAACCTGGATGCAAAGCTTGTTGTAAAACCTGGCGGCATGTGCTGAGTGATAACGACTGCTGGAGAATCTGCCGGCAACTTGGTGAGCACCTCTTTGATTGCCTCGGTTCCGCCTGTCGAAGCGCCGATACAAATAAGTTTTTCTGTGGAAATGGCCCCCAGCAATTTGATCGCGGGCTTGGGGGCAGATGCTGCGGCAACCTCTGCCGAAGGCACGCCACTGCCGACACTTACAGAAGGCAAACGGCGAACGTGGGCAGATGCAGCAATGCGAATTTTTTCGACAATTTGGTCAGACAACTCTTGAATGCCCTCTGCAAGACCAATTCTGGGTTTGGCCACAAAGTCAATGGCACCCAGCTCCAAAGCTTTCATGGTGACCTCTGCGCCACGCTGCGTTAAGGTTGAAATCATGACGACGGGCATGGGACGCAAACGCATCAAGCGACCTAAAAAATCAATGCCGTCCATCTTGGGCATTTCAACATCTAACGTGATGACGTCGGGGTTCAGGTCTCGAATCATTTCCCGTGCGATGAGCGGGTCGTTAGCAGCCCCAATGCACTCCATATCAGGCTGTCTGTTGATGATTTCGGTTAACAGACTTCTCACAAGCGCCGAGTCATCCACCACAATGATGCGTGTTTTTTTCAAGTTAAATCACCTCAGAACAAATCAACAGAGCCGCCCGATGTACTGGACGCCACGACCGCGGCATTTCCACGGCGCTCTGCCACCACAATGGACTCAGGG
This sequence comes from Hylemonella sp. UBA2468, assembly GCA_002342165.1. GTDB lineage: Bacteria > Pseudomonadota > Gammaproteobacteria > Burkholderiales > Burkholderiaceae_C > Hylemonella. The sequence goes on along the minus strand of DDPM01000145.1, from coordinate 13,669 downwards.
TGGGCGATGGCCAGTCGCTTGACCAGCGCTTTGCCGGTCACGGGGAAAAAACAGACCTTTCGAGGCTGTACGTCCATGACATCTTGCGACACCACAGGAATTCTCTCTGTAGCCAGATAGTCTTTCACGAATTTGGTGTTTCGTTCGCCCACATTCATGGTGGTAAACCCTGCCATCACCGCTGCACCGCCAAAAATTTTGGCCTGCATGGTCTCACGACGCGCACCCATTTTCAACATTTCATTGATTAACAATTCCATAGCGTATGAGCCATAGCGACCAAAGCCCTCCATGCCCTCGCCCTCGGGCAGCATGAAATGGTTCATCCCACCCACCTTGGCAGGGCCATCCCACATACAAGCTGCTATACAGGACCCCAACACGGTCATGATGACGAGGTCCTCATTGGAAACAAAATACTCACCAGGAAGGACTTTGACTGCGTCGTATTGAAAGTGGTGGTCTACATAAAAAAACGAAGCTTCGCCAGGCTTACGAGCCTGGGACTTGAGCCTTTCAATATTGGACAACCTTCCGCTTGCCAAAGCCTTGGGAGACCCACCACCTGAAACGGGTCGGTTCAAATTGGATAGGGTTTGCTGAGAAGCTAGCATGTGGATAGTGAAGTTAGTGAGTTCTCAGTTGACACAAAATTTAGCGGCGCTCGTACACCGTTTTACCCCGCAACACGAACAAATCCCTGGAGTCGTTGAAGTTTTCAGAATGCCCCACAAACAACAGACTGCCAGGCTTGGTGATGCGGTGGATCCGCTCCAACACAGAGCGCTGGGTGGGGGGGTCAAAGTAAATCATGACGTTGCGGCAAAAAACCACATCAAACGGCTCTCTGAAGGGCCAGTCGTCCTTGATAAGGTTGACGCTCAAAAATTCGATGGGCTTTTGCAATTCAGGGCGGACTCTGATCATGCCCTCGTTGCCGCCTTTTCCTCTTAAGAAGTAACGCTGAAGACGCTCAGGATTGACGCCTTTGACGTTGTCTTGCCTGTAAACCCCGCGGGATGCCGTATTGAGCACCTTGGAGTCGATGTCACTGGCCCAAAGTTTGAAGTCGGCTGAGGACCCCAAGGCGTCTAGCGCCGTCATGACGATGGAGTAAGGCTCTTCACCAGTAGACGCAGCGTTACACCACACGCGCCAAGACACATTGGGTTTGGATTTCAGGTGTTCGTAAAGGATGTCAAAGTGGTGAGCCTCCCTGAAAAAGGAAGTCAAATTGGTAGTGAGCGCATTGACGAACTCTTGCCACTCTGGGCCGTCGTGCCCTTGGAGCCAGTCTAGGTATTCTTTAAAGCTGCGATGCCCCGTTTCGCGCAGCCTTCTGGATAGCCGGCTGTACACCATGGCATGCTTGCCATCATGCAAGCTGATGCCAGCGTGCTTGTAAATAAGGGACTGAATACGGGTGAAGTCAGCGTCCGTCCAATCAAACTCACGATTGGCAACGTCAATACCTGCACCTAAAGGCAACTGAAATGATCCGCTTGTCTGCGTGCGCCCCTCCAACTCAGACATCAACATGGGTCAGCAACCTGAAAAGAGTGGCGCATGGTCATTCGCCGGAAGACAGGCCCATGTCCATCGTAGACATCAGCTTTTCAATGTCCAAGAGAATCAGCATCCTGTCAGACAAGGATCCCAAGCCCATCACAGAGTCTGAATCAATCACGCTGTCCACTTCAGGAGCGTCCTGAATGCTGTCTGTGGGAAGCTCCATCACATCGCTAACAGAATCGACCACAATGCCAACCACGCGGTTGCGCAAGCTGAGAATGATGACCACCGTAAAAGAGTCGTATTCGGCCTGAGCGCAATTGAATTTGAGCCGCATGTCCACGATGGGCACAATGGTTCCGCGCAGGTTCACCACACCTTTGATGAAATGTGGGGCATTGGCAATTCGAGTGGGCTTTTCGTAGCCTCTGATTTCCTGAACCTTCAGGATATCAATGCCGTACTCTTCCTGGCCCAAGCGGAACGTGAGGTATTCGCGGGCACCCGCCTTAGAACCAGCTTCTCTTTTTTCCATGACTTCCATCATCAACTCCTAGCTCTGCCTCAATGACGCGAGCGGCGCACCAGCGCGCTGGTATCCAAAATGAGTGCCACCTTGCCATCGCCCAAAATAGTGGCACCCGACACGTTGGGCACCTTGCGGTAATTGGCCTCTAGGTTTTTCACCACCACCTGCTGCTGACCCAACAACTCGTCCACCAACAAAACCACACGGCTGCCTTCAGCCTCAATCACCACCATGATGTCGCTGTCTTGGTCACGGTTGTAACGTGGAACCTGAAACACTTTTTCAAGCTCAATCACGGGCATGTATTCGTCACGGACCTTGACCAGTTGAGAGCCTTGGCCCACCGTGCTGAGCGCATCGCCCTTGACTTGGAACGATTCCACCACCGCCGACAGCGGCAAGATGTACACCTCGTCGCCCACACCAACGGACATACCGTCCATGATGGCCAATGTGAGCGGCAACCGCACCGACACCTTCATTCCAAAGCCCTCGGAGGACTCGATTTCCACAGAGCCGTTCAAAGCGGCGATGTTCTTTTTGACCACATCCATGCCCACGCCACGGCCTGACACATCAGTGACCACCTCAGCAGTCGAAAAACCCGGGGCAAAAATCAATTGCCACACCTCGGCATCGGTCATTTGATCGTATACATCAATTCCACGCTCACGGGCTTTGTTCATGATTTTGTCGCGCGACAAGCCCCTGCCGTCATCACGTACCTCAATCACAATAGAGCCACCCTGATGGGCCGCAGAGAGCGTGATGGTGCCGGTTTCGGTTTTGCCTTTGCTAAGGCGATCAGCTGGCATTTCAATGCCGTGGTCACAGCTGTTGCGCACCAAATGGGTGAGGGGATCGGTGATTTTTTCAACCAATCCTTTGTCCAACTCAGTGGCTTCTCCCAGGGTGACAAAGTCCACTTTTTTACCCAATTTGGACGCCAAATCGCGCAGCATGCGAGGGAAGCGGTTGAACACTATCGACATGGGAATCATGCGAATCGACATCACCGATTCCTGCAAGTCCCGCGTGTTGCGAGACAAGTCTGCCAAACCGGCCAACAGCTGCTGGTTTTGAGTGGGGTCTAAAGTTTGACTGTACTGGGCCAACATGGCCTGAGTGATCACCAGCTCGCCCACCAAATTGATCAGCTGATCCACCTTGCTGATGGCCACGCGTATCGTGGCTGCCTCGGGCTGTACCGAAGATGTTGATGCAGCTGCAGGACGCGCTGCTGCTTTGGTGACAGGGGAGCTGGCTTCTTTGGGAGCCCCTTCTGAGCCCGGCGCACCTGGCGCACCGTCAAAAAAACCGAAAGTGGCAGGCGCTGCTGGCTTTGGTGGCGCAGCA
>DDPM01000145.1:0-10252 GCA_002342165.1 Hylemonella sp. UBA2468 | reverse complement strand
TGGAGGCGCCGATGCCGCTGGTGTGGCCGCCACGGGCGCGATCATCTGAGCGGGAGCGGCTGGGGACGCAGTGGGTGCTCCGCCCATTGGCTGAATGTGAACTTGCTCGCGCGAGACGTGAAACACAAATAAATCCAGCAAATCATCATTGGAAGACGTGGTGACGACTTTGAACAGCCGGTAATCGGCCTGCTGGCTGGGCAACTCGGAAATTTCACCTAAACCCGAGATGTCTCGGAACAAATCTTTGATTCCGTCGGCAAGCTCTGGCCGGTCCAAGGGGCCCATGCGGACTTCGAGAACACGCTGGCCAGAAGCTGCCGCAGGGGGTGGCTCCGCCGCCACCGCAGTAGGGGCAACGGGTGCGGGGGGTGCGGGGGCAGCAACCACAGGAACAGGCTCCACAACTGGAGCAGATGGTACGGAGGCAGGGGCTGCAGGGGCTGAGGCAACCGTCACACCACCGCCAGCCGCCAGTTCACTGATGCGACGAACCAAATCCACCGTGGATGGAGGGTCGCTGGTGTCGCTGGTTTGGTGGCGAGCCAACAAAACTCTGGAAATATCAGCCGACTCCAGCAGCACGTCCACCATGGCAGAGTTAGGGTCCAGCTCATGGCGGCGCAGCTTGTCCAACAAGGACTCCATTTGGTGGGTCAGCTCGGCTACATCGCTGAAACCAAACGTCGCGGCCCCGCCCTTCACAGAGTGTGCGCAACGGAAAATACCGTTCAAATCCTCATCATTAGCGGTGACCAGATCCATATTGAGCAACATTTGCTCCATGAGATCCAGGTTTTCACCGGCTTCTTCAAAAAAGATTTGATAGAACTGGCTCAGGTCAAAATTGTCACCGCCACTTTCTTGATGCACATCAGACATTCATAACTCCTAAGGGCAAAGTGGGCAGTTGCTCTAGGACTAGCATCACTTGATCACTTTCTTGATAACGTCCAACAGTCTTGCTGGGTCAAAAGGCTTGACCAACCAGCCCGTCGCGCCGGCGGCGCGACCCGCTTGCTTCATCAAATCGCTGGATTCGGTGGTCAGCATCAAAATGGGCACCTGCTTGAACTGGTCTTGCTCACGCAGTTTGCGAGTCAGTCCCAAGCCATCCAATCGGGGCATGTTCTGGTCGGTCAACACCAAGTCAAAAGACTGGGTTTGCGCTTTTTCAAAGGCGTCCTGCCCATCAACAGCTTCAACAACTTGGTAACCGGCACCCGTTAACGTGAAGGAAACCATCTTGCGCATGGAGGGCGAATCGTCAACGGCAAGGATCACTGGCATTTATGGCTCCGAGAAAAACTATAGATTTAAGACTGACTGTACAAAATTAAAAAAGCTCAACTGATCCTGCGTCCATTTCGTCTTGGGTTACCGGATTAGGACGCTCGGGCACTTGCTCCACAAAAGGGGCTGCTTCGCCGTCTTCCTGTCCCATAGACTCAGCGGCCAAACGGTAGGCGCAACCCTGAAGAATTTTGGCGGTGTGGTTGATCAGCTGTGAAGCCATGTCTTGAAACTGCAACTCCGTGACCGCGCCATGCAAAGAATTTCGCACCTCTTGCAGTGAAGCGTTCGGTCCCTCGCTATTGGCCAAGTGGGCACTGGCGGAGGTAAATCGCTCCATCAGGTTTTCCATGGTGTTGGCCAACAGTCCGTCCAAGCGGGTCAAGTCATGCACCACAACCAGCAATGCGTCCTGCACCTCGGCCACAAGCATCACCGGCAACTGAACGGAAGGCAGATCAGTTGCTGCCGGAGCGGTCATGACCTCAGCCTGCGTCATACCCACCTTCCGGTGTGGGCGTACAAATGAGCCACATTAGAATTCATCGAGCTGGTAAATATAAGATGGACAAGTTTGGTGGTACAGCTTGAATAGACAGTACCAATCATATTAACAAGCCTGTTTGACATTTATAACCTATCCTCATTCTGCACAGATCACCTCGTGCGCCTTTCATGCAATTGCTCCACCTAGAAGATTCGCCGTTGGACCATGATTTGGTATGCCGCGCGCTGTCCAAGCAAGGCTTGAATTGTCAATTGACCCGGGTCGAAACCCTTGAAGCCCTTGAGCAAGCGACCACCAACTGCCACTTTGATGCGGTGTTGGCCGATTACCGGCTGGCAGGATTCACCGCCCTAGACGCTTGGGAAACGTTGCAAAAACTGCCCTCTGCACCGCCCATCGTACTGGTGTCAGGCGCCATTGGCGAAACCGCCGCCGTGGAAGCCATTCAGCTGGGCTTTAGCGACTACGTGCTCAAACACAGCTTGCACAAATTGGCACATGTGGTGAAGCGGGCTATCGAACTGCAGCAAAACCGACGGGATAAAGAACACGCCACCTTGCAACTGGCTTGGTCTGAAAAGCGCTTAGCCGAGCTGACCGAGCACCTTCAACAAGCCATTGAACAAGAACGCGCTGCTATTGCCCGAGAAATTCATGATGATATTGGGGGGGCGCTGGCCGCCATCAAATTCGACTTGGCTTGGATTCAGCGCCACCATAACGACGCGCCCACTCACCAACGCCTTGAAACCGCATCCACCATGCTGCAGCAAGCCATAGGCGCCAGCCAGAAGATCATGCGCAACTTGCGACCCGCCATACTTGATCAGGGGCTGGAGGCGGCACTGGAGTGGCTGGTGCAGGAGTTTGAAAAAAGAACCGGGATCGAAACCTTAGGGCTCATTTCTCCGATTCAAAACACCATTTCCAAACCTGTAGAGCTGACCGCCTACCGTACCGCCCAAGAAGCCCTGACCAATATTTCCAAGCATGCCCAGTGCACTGCCGTCAGGGTTGAGCTGTCTGACTTGGGCCAAAACCTCATGCTGGAAGTGACCGACAATGGCCGAGGCATGCAGCCATCAGACCACGACAAGCCCGCTTCATTTGGCCTTCGGGGCCTGCGCGAGCGGGCGCGCAACGTGGGGGGATGGTTGGATGTCAGCAGCGCCGCGGGCGCGGGCACTTCCATCACGCTGACGATTCCTCTTAACAGCCCAGAGTCTTCCCCTGAACCCGAAAAGGTCGCCGCATGATCCGCGTGATGTTGTGCGATGACCACGCCTTTGTGCGGCGCGGCATCCGCGACATGCTTTCAGAGGCGGTGGATATTCAAGTCACCGCAGAAACCTCCAGCTACTCCGAGGTGCGTGAGGCGCTTCGAACCCAAGCCTGTGACGTGTTGGTGCTGGACCTTAATTTGCCCGGTCGCGGCGGCATAGAGGTATTGGAGTCGCTGCGCGACCTCAACCTGCCTCTCAAGGTGCTGGTGGTGTCCATGTACCCTGAAGACCAGTACGCCATTCGTTGTTTGCGCGCAGGCGCACAGGGTTACCTGAACAAAGCGGGCGACCCGACAGAAATCATCACCGCAGTGCGCACGATCCACCAAGGCCGCAAGTACGTCACTGCAGAAGTGGCGCAAATGCTAGTAGACAACCTGTCCACGCCCAACAGCCAGGCCCTGCACGACGCCTTGTCTGAGCGCGAAATGCAAACCCTGATCAAAATTGCCTCCGGCAAGCGGCTATCCGATATTGCCCAAGAACTGATGCTCAGCCCCAAAACCGTGAGTGTGTACCGTGCTCGGGTATTGGAAAAACTCAAACTCAGCAACAACTCTGAGCTGACGGTTTACGCCATTCGAAACGGATTGGTTTAAGACCCGCCTAACGGGTGGCAAACAGGTCCACCGCCCGCTGCATCAAAGCCATATAAGGCCTATCCAGCATGGGCACGGTTGCGGCCATACCCAACATGCCCACTATCAGGGTCAAGGGAAACCCGATAGTGAAAATATTCACTTGCGGCGCCACTCTGGCCACAATGCCCATAGCCAAATTGGTGAACATGAGCATGCCCAACACAGGCAGCGCAATCCACAGCGCGCTTGCAAACAGTTCACCGCCCAGTTTGTAAAGCTGCACCACTTCCAGCACCCGCATAAAGTTTTGGTCTACAGGAAACGCCTCAAAACTGCGCACCACCGCCATCATGAGCATCATGTGCCCATTTAGCACCACAAACAACAATGACGCCATGTAAATGTAAAAACGTGAGGTCGCAGTCGATTGGGTATTCAAAGTGGGGTCAAAAAACGAGGCAAAGTTCAAGCCCATCAGGGTGCCGATCAGCTCGCCCGCAAACTCAAAGGCGCTGAACACCAGCCGCACGGCAAAGCCGATGGCCAAGCCCACCCCCACTTGCTGCAACACCACCCCAAACAACTCGGGACTGTTCAGGCTGATCACGGGCATATTGGGCAGCGCGGCTTGCACCGAAACCGCCACCAAAAACGCCAAGCCCACCTTTACCCGCATGGGAACCGACCGGGAAGACAGCACCGGAGCGGCGGTAAAAATAGCCAAAATTCGAATAAAAGGCCACAGAATGGGGCTCAGCCAAGCCATGATCTGGGCTTCTGAAAAGCCCACCATTCAAGTCACCCAGTTGGGAATGGACTGCAGCACGCGTTTGAGGTAGTCCACCAGGGTGGTCAACATCCATGGACCCGCCCAAGCAAAAATGGCTATGGCCGCAATCAGCTTGGGCACAAAAGACAAAGTGGCCTCGTTGATTTGCGTGACCGCCTGAAACAGGCTGATCAGCAAACCCACAATCAGCACCACGCCCAGCACGGGCGCCGACACCATCAAAAGCATCATCAAGGCTTCTTGGCCGTAGGTGAGAACTGCTTGTGGATCCATAGTGGGCGCCCCTACATCACAAAGCTGGCGGCCAAAGAGCCAATCAGCAGGTTCCAGCCGTCGGCCAGCACAAACAGCATGATCTTGATGGGCAAGGCCACCAGCACGGGCGAGAGCATCATCATGCCCAAAGACATCAGCACGCTGGCGACCACCATATCAATGACCAGAAAGGGAATAAAAATCATGAATCCTATTTGAAAGGCCGATTTAAGCTCGCTGGTCACGAAAGCGGGTACCAACACCCGAAGCGGTGCAGTTTGGGCCGTGGCATCTGCATCCAACTTGGCCAAACGGGCAAACAACTCAAAATCAGACTGCCGGGTTTGCTTGGACATAAAGCTGCGAATGGGCGCCTCAGCCTTTTCTAGGGCTTTTTCAAAGGTGATGGTCTTGGCGGCATAGGGTTGATAGGCCTCCTGGTAAATCACATCCAGAGTGGGTCCCATGACAAAAAAGGTCAAAAACAGGGACAAACCCACAACCACCTGGTTGGGCGGGGCTGTTTGAGTTCCCAAGGCCTGGCGCAACAAAGACAACACAATGACGATGCGGGTAAACGCAGTCATCATGAGCAGCACCGCCGGCAAAAACGACAGGGCCGTAAAAAAAAGCAGGGTTTGTATGGGGACCGAAAAACTGGTGCCCGATTCGCCACTGCCTACCAAAAGTGGCAATTGGCCTAATTCTTGTGCAGTCGCGGCTTGCGGCCAAATCCCAACCAGCATTGCCCCCAAAAATGCAAGCAGTCCCATATGGCGGGCCACAAAGCTGCATTGGGGATGACTCACTTGGGTTCCTTGGTAAAAGGGTTGTCAGCCAATGTGGGCCTGGTTGCTTCAGGGGCTGGAGATAAGGGCATAGAAGGCAATGGGTCAGCAGCAGGGCCCAATTCGCACAAACAATTGATGCTTTGAGGGGAGACCCCCACGACCAAACACACGCGCTGGTGCACAGGCCCCACTTCAAGAGTGACGATGCGTTGCTGCGGGCCAACGGCAACCGACGAAATGATTTGAGTGGGCATGCTATTGGACGGCTGGCCCACCAACTGCCGCCTTTGCAACCAGCGTATGCCCAGGGGCAACAGGCAGATCAGAACTACAAAACCAATGCCAACAAGAAGGGTCTGGGACAACATGCGGGGAGTTTACCCGCGGCTCAAACGCCTCAGTCGCTCCGAAGGGGTGACCACGTCGGTCAAACGAATACCGAACTTGTCGTTCACCACCACCACCTCGCCTTGGGCAATCAGGTAGCCGTTGACCAACACATCCATAGGCTCACCGGCCAGGGCGTCCAACTCCACCACAGATCCCTGACCCAATTGCAAAATGTGTTTGATAGGCACCTTCGTGCGGCCCAACTCCACGGACAACTGCACCGGAATATCCAACACCATGTTGATGTCGCTGCCCGGAGGGCCTTCCATGCCTGCTCCGGGCATGGCAGAAAAAGGATCGGGCGCGTCCATGCTGGCAAACATGCCCGCACCGCCGCCACTTGCGGGCATCAAGCCAGCATCGGTACTTTGCTGCTCTTTAAGGGCCTCAGCCCAATCGGCCATACCGTCGTCTGCTGGGGTGTCATCATTTGCCATAACGGTCTCCTAACCAAGTAAAGTCATTTCCGCGCAAATTCTTTTCAATGCGAATGGCGTATTTTTTGTTGTGGGTGCCGTATTGGCACTCAAACACTGGCACGCCATCTATATAGGCCTTGATGCGCGGCTTACGCTCAAGTTCAATAAAGTCGCCCGGCTTCATGGCAATCAGTTGCTCCACCGTGGCGTCGCTCTTGGCCAGCTCGGCCACCAACCTCACTTCGGCCGACTGAATTTCATGCGTCAGCACGTTCACCCATCGTTTATCGACCTCCATCGAGTCGCCTTGAGTGGACGAGTACAAAACGTCTCGAATCGGCTCCAAGGTGGCATAGGGCATACAGATATGGATAGAGCCTGAAATTTCACCAATTTCCAGGCTGAACGACGTGGCCACCACAATTTCGCTGGGTGTGGCAATGTTCGCAAACTGGGGTTGCATTTCACTGCGCTGGTACTCCAGCTCCAAGGGGTAGACGCCTTTCCAGGCTTTTTTGTACTCATCGGTAATCACATCCACCAAGCGGTTGATCACCCGCTGCTCGGTGGCAGAAAAGTCGCGCCCTTCAATACGGGTTTGAAATTTGCCAATGCCGCCATACAGGGTGTCAATCACGCCAAAAATCAGTGTGGGTTCGCACACAATCAGGCCACTGCCGCGCAGGGGGCGAATGGCCATGATGTTGAAATTGGTGGGCACAGCCAGCTCGCGTAAAAAAGCGCTGTACCGCTGCACCTGCACTGTACCTACCGAAATTTCGGGGCTGCGACGAATAAAGTTAAAAAGCCCAACACGGAAGTTGCGCGCAAAGCGTTCATTCACGATTTCCATCGTAGGCATGCGCCCACGAACAATCCTCTCCTGGCTCGAGATGTTGTAGGTGCGAATGGCACCCAGTTCCAGCTCTTCGGAGACGATCTTCTGGCTTTCGCCAGTTACGCCTTCTAGAAGGGCATCAACCTCTTCCTGAGAAAGAAACGAATCACTCATATGCGAACTTTGAACCCACCGTTATTGAATGATGAAGCTTGAGAAAAACACGCCCACGATGGGGTTATCGGCCTTTTTCTTCTTTTTCTTCTTTTTCTTTTTGTCTTTGGGGGCGGCTTCCTCTTTGCGGGCTTCGCGCGGGTCTTCGTCTACAAAATGACGGGAAGCCTCGGCAAAAATATCGTCAGCCAGCCGCTCCTTGCCCTCTTTGGTCAGCAACTCTTCGGAAGTGCTTTGGGTCAGCAACATGAGCGCATCTGCGCGAATGGCAGGCACGTAATCCTTCACCTTGTCCGGCGCCTTGGCGTCTGACAATTCCAAAGTCACCACCACCTGAATCATTTTTTCGCCACCCGGATCGGCCAAATTGGCCGTCATGGACTCCAGACTCATGTATTGAGGTGGGCCCTTCTTTTCAACTTGGTGGACTTCCTCATCTTCATCTTCGTCCCCTTTGCTCAGGAAGAACCAGCCCCCACCACCCGCAATGGCCAAGACCACCACCGCAGCGATGATCATGATGAGCATCTTTTTACTTTTTGGCGGTGCTTCTGCCTGTTCGCCTTCCGGTTTATCTGACACGATGAATTCCTTTCATCAGATTCAAGAATTATTCCTGCGCAGCCCTAGGGCAGTCCCAAGATTTAAGACCTTAACAGGCACTATTAAGACTCTTATTTAAAAGTCTTACACGTACAAATCTACAGCACCCAAGCCTGGCTTCACGGCCCTGAGGTTTTCGCCAAGGCTGGCCGTTAAATCAGCGCCACTGCTTGCAAGACCCGCAGGCCGCGCCCTGGCAATTGGGGCTGACCCACCATTACCAAAACGCTCGGAGGTTGACGGTTGTGACATAGAGCCCCCCACCGATAGGCCTGACAACATCAGGCCCTGCTGCTCCAGCAATTGTTTGAGTTCGTCTTGTCTGTTGGCCAGCAGGGCTCTGGAGTCGGCGTGGTCCGTCAAAAACTCCACATTGGCAGAACTGCCCTGCAAACTCACACGGACTTGCACTGAGGCATCTTCCCAGCCCTCGAGCTTGAATTCGGCGTTTTGAATGTGGCGACTGGCCCAAAACTTGAGGTCTTCAGCCACATGATGCTCACCCTCGGACATCTTGCCCGAATCCGAAGCACTGGCGCCCTGCACCGTTTGGGTGCTATCAAGCTGGGCACGGCCCGCCATCATCCAAGAGGGTTCGCTCGAGGTGCTTTTGCTCTCGAGCTTGGCAGCTTGCTCAAGGCTTGCCTGAAGGTTTCCTGCTGCAGATGTGGCTGCCAACAAGCCTGCAGACCCTGGGTTCGCATTCAACAGGGCTGCATCTTGAGCCCCATGCAATGCACCTCCAAACTTCAACATTTCCAAACGCTGCTGCAACAACAAAGACAAGCCACCTTCGTCCGCTTGAGCCCCATGTTGATGACCCAGTTGATCGCCAAATTGCGCTGAACTTCCTGGTTGCCCGCCAGGGCCTGTGGCATTGCCCGCCAATTCTTGAGCTGCTCCGCCCCATGCTTGCGCGCTGCCGGTTACCCCAGATGCCGCCAACCCATGGGCTGATCTGTGGGGGTCTTGCCCATTGGCGTTCATGCCACCCTTGCCCTCAGCCTTGAGACCCTTGCTGGGCTTGGTGAAGTGAGGGTTTTGCTGCTGAAACGCCACCAACTGGTCCGGCGACATTTGGTCGGGTGTCAAAAACTTGGATGCCAAGGGGTCGTCTTTGACGCCGGTTAAAGACAGCATCAGCTGCAAAAAATCTGCTGATTTGGTTTTGCCCTCAGACTCTGAGGTTTCTGAAGAAGCGTCGCTACCTGCATCATTGGTTTTATCTGCCTTGGGCTTGTCGGCATTGGCCTTTTCTGGCGGATTGGGTTTGAGCGCTCCCAGCGCCAAGTTGGATGACATGGTGTCCAAGCTCATGTAAGTACCTCACGGTTCGAAAAAAATATATGAGTTTCAAGTCGCCTGGACGCCAGTTCGTCGGTTTGGCGTTGCTCCCTTTGGTCTTGCTTTTTTTGCAGCAACAGGCGTTGTTTCTCCAATACCTTTTCCAGCACTGCCAAGCGGCATTCGGCCGCCATCAAATGCTTGCGGGCGGCTTCCAGCTGTCGGTTCATTTGCAACACCACGCCATCCTGCAAGCCCGTGGCGTGGCGCAGCCTGTCCATAAACTGGTAGTGGTGCGCCATCAAGGCCGGGTTCAACACCCTGCCGGTTTGGGCCGACCAACGGCTGTGCGACTCATCAGCATAAGCGTGCAGTTGGTTTAACTGCGCTTGTGCACCTTGTAATTTGCGCATGGCCTGGGCTACCAAGCGGCTCTCTTCGTCGCGCTTGCGGGTGGCCACTTGTATAGCGAGTTGCAACGCACTCATGCTCAGCTCACCCTAGCCTTCGAATTTAAGGCCTCTTCAAAGCGCACCGATGCTGCCATAGTGGCCCAACTGGCCTCCAAATTGGCAGCAACGTTCATGTCTTGTTGCAAAAACTCGGCCATGCCCTCATGCAACTCCAAGGCCTCATCCAAGCCCGGATCTGAGCCGGGCACGTAAGCCCCAATTTGCACCAAATCGCGGCCTTTTTCATGGCGGGCATACACCGCCCTGAATCGGCGCGCCACCTCAAAGTGGGATTTGGATACCACGTTGTGCATGACCCGTGAGGCCGATTTGCTGATGTCAATGGCGGGGTAGTGGCCCGCCTCTGCCAGTTCGCGCGACAACACAATGTGGCCGTCCAAAATGGCTCGTGCCGCGTCGCCCACAGGGTCTTGTTGGTCGTCGCCCTCAGTCAGCACGGTGTAAAAAGCGGTGATAGACCCCATACCGTTCAAGCCATTGCCACTGCGCTCCACCAATTGAGGCAACTTGGAAAAAGCAGAAGGAGGATAGCCCTTGGTGGCGGGAGGCTCACCTACGGCCAAGGCAATT
>DDPM01000001.1:4661-4913 GCA_002342165.1 Hylemonella sp. UBA2468 | reverse complement strand
TGCCCAAACCATCCAGCAACTTATTGAAGTGGTGGTGCACACCCAAACCCACCGCGGCCAAACCAATTTGATTTTGTCGGGCAATGCCAGTCCCACAGCTGCCCGTGAAGACACCCGTAAAAAACTCGCTGCTGCTATGGCTCAAGTTCAAAGCGCCTTGGAAGCCAACCCCCAGCTCGATTTGGCCAACCGCTGGAAACCTATCCAGCAAAGCCTTGAAAAGCTTATTCAAGACCCACCTCAAGGTAGCCG
>DDPM01000001.1:929-4621 GCA_002342165.1 Hylemonella sp. UBA2468 | reverse complement strand
TCCTGAGGCAACCACCTTCTTCCTAATGGATCTGCAGGTGGAGCGCTTGATTCCCTGGATCGAACTCATGGGTTTAACCCGAGGTGCCGGGGCTGGCCTGTTGGCCCGCAGCGACACCACACCACAGCAAGTGGTGCCTGTGGCGTCTCAAGCCCAGTTGATTGACTTGCAAACCGCTCGCATTGAAGAAAAGCTGGAGTCACTCAAGCGCGCTGGTGAGGACAATCCCGCCACTTGGGCCGCTGCCAAAACGGCCACCCAAGGCTTTACGGCTAAAGTGCGCGAAGCCCTAGGCACTGGTGAACCCAAAGGTGTGCCCGCTGAGTTTTTTGCAGCAGGCACTGGTGCCATCACGCAGGCCATTGCTTTTGAGCGCTCGGTAACCTCCCGTTTGCTGGAACTGCTGGAGGCACGAGAGCAGCAAAAACGCAATGCCTTATGGCTTTTGGGTCTTTTGGCCATCTTGGCTTTGGCTTTTACGGTGTACGCCATGCTGAGCTTTGCCCGAGCCACCCTTAACAGCCTGAAGGTGTTACAGCACGTCATGCGCCAAGGCGCTTCGGGCAATTTGGGCGAGCGCATCAGCATCAGGGGGCAAGATGAACTGTCTCAGCTGGGTCGCGAGTTTGAAAAAATGCTCATGATTTTGTCGGCTTTGGTGGCCGATGTGCGCAGCGCGTCCAATTTGGTGAGCCGCGTGAGCAATCAGTTGGTGGAAGACGCCAAATCCCTTTCTGATCGCACCCAATCCCAGGCGGCCAGTTTGGAAGAGGCTTCGGCCAGCATCCGTGAGGTGAGTGACACCGTCACCCGTAATTCTGAGAGTGCAGCCTCGGTGAGCAAAATGACTCAAGGTCTGTCACTTAACGCTGAAAAAGCCAGCCAAATGATGTCCTCCACCGTGGAAAACATGGGTCCTCTCAAAACCACCGCCACCCGCATGACGGAGATCATCGGCACCATCGACAGCATTGCTTTCCAAACCAATATTTTGGCCCTGAACGCCGCTGTAGAAGCCGCCCGTGCGGGCGAAATGGGCCGTGGTTTTGCCGTGGTGGCCGCTGAAGTGCGCAACTTGGCTCAGCGCAGCCAGCAAGCCGCCTCAGAGGTGCGGGCCTTGATCTCGGAGTCTTCCAACCGCGTGAACGACACCGTGCAAGATATTGGCAACGTCAGCACCATATTGGACAACTTGGTGGCGGGTGTGATAGAGGTCAACAACAACGCCGCACTGATTGCAGAGGGCAGCTGGCGCCAAAGCAGCTCGCTCGAAGAAGTGGTGCAGGCCGTGAACGACCTGGACCGCGTGACCAACGACAACTCCAGTTTGGTGGAGCGCACCACCCACCGATCCACCCGACTGGCTGAGCGCTCGAGCTTGTTAACAGGAGCGGTTGAGCACATTTTGTTGCGCGAAGGCACGATGGATGAAGCCCGTGACCTGGCCATTCGTGCAGCAGAGCACGTCAAGACCTTAGGCTTTGAACGTGCGTTCAAAGATCTGCACAACCCCAATGGTCCATTCTTGGATCGCGACTTGTATGCGTTTATTCTGGATCGTAAAGGCACATACCGCATGATGGGCGCCAACTTGGCCAAGGTGGGCACCAGTGTTTATGGCTTGCCCGGGCTAGACGGCGAAAAGTTGATTCAAGACGCTTGGGCTTGCGCCGAACTCGGTGGCGGCTGGGTGGAATACAACATTCAAAACCCCATCTCGGGTGATGTGCGCGGCAAAACATCGTTCATCGTGCCCCTTGACGGCGAAATGCTCTTGGGCTGTGGTGCTTACCGCAGTATGCTGCAAGAAGATCCACAAGATTAAAGGACTGGCTCAAATGAATCCGAACGGTATTGATATTCAACCCAGAGTCGCTGCCTGCCCAGAGCTGATCGCAGCTTTAACTGGTTTGGCCACTTCAGTGGTCAGTGATGTAATGGGTCGATCCATAGGTGCGGTGGGTCTGTTACCGGTCAACAAATCGCCCGTGTCGGCTTGTGGCCATGCGGTCACGGTCAGCGTGCGCGCCGGGGACAACTTGCTGATTCACAAAGCTTTGCAAATGCTGCAACCCGGTGATGTGTTGGTAGTAGATGGCGGCGGCGATGTATCGCGCGCCCTGTTTGGCGAAATCATGATGTCGATCGCCAAAGCCAAGGGTGCTGTAGCCTGCGTTTTTGATGCTGCCGTGCGGGACGTGGAAGCTTTTGAGCGACATCGTTTTCCTTGCTGGGCGCGTGGCGTCAACATGCGGGGGCCACTCAAAGACGGTCCTGGTACGGTCAACACCATCATCAGCATTGCGGGCATGGTGGTCCACCCCGGCGACATCATCTTGGCTGACGGTGACGGCGTCATTGCCGTTCGCCCCGATGATGTGCACACTGCAGCCCAACTGGCCAAAGACAAGACCGCCACCGAGCAAGCCATGATCCAGTCCATCCTTGAAGGCCGCTATGACGGTGTTTGGGTGGATGTGGCGCTTCAGCAAAAGGGCGTCAAGCTCTAAACCCAGCTAGGTTTCCAGCGCAGCGCTCAGGCGCAACCAGTCTTCTTCCAGCATTGCCAGCTCTTGGTTCAGCCGGTCCAGTTGTTCACCCATATCACTCAGTTCACGCAACTGTTTCGCATCTGCTGGCTTGGACGAACTGGATGACGCTTGAGCAAGGGCGTTTTCTAAGCGGATTTTTTCCAGTTCCAACTCGGCCATGCGTTCCTCGGTTTTACTGAGGCTAAGCTGGGTTTTGGTCATGGATTTTGATGACGATTTTGTTGAATGTTGAGGTTTTGCCCTTTCCTCACTTTGCAAGGTTGTTGCCTGAGCACTTTGTTTTTGAGCTTGTTTCTGGCTATGTTTTTGTTCTTCTCGGGCTTGTTTGGCAACCTCCAGCAAGTAGCGCTGGTAGTCGTCCAGGTCGCCATCAAAAGGGGTAATGCCGCCGCGCGATACCAACCAAAACTCATCACACACCGCACGCAAAAGAGCACGGTCATGACTGACCAACATCAGCGTGCCTTCAAATTCATTGAGTGCCACACTTAAAGCTTCTCGGGTGGCCAAATCCAGGTGGTTGGTAGGCTCGTCCAGCAGCAGCAGGTTGGGGCGCTGCCACACCAACATGCACAGCACCAAGCGGGCTTTTTCGCCGCCGCTCATGCTGCCCACAGTTTGTTTGACCTGGTCGCCCGTGAAGTTGAAGCTGCCTAAAAACGATCGTAGGTCTTGCTCGCGCGTGGCCTGACCGCTCAAGCCACCGTTTTGCGTCACCTCACGTACCAGTTGAATCATGTGCTCCAAGGGCGTGTCGGAAGGGCGCAGCACATCCAGTTCCTGCTGGGCAAAGTAGCCTATGGCCAAACCCTTGCCTTCAATCACCTCACCATGAATAGGGGGGAGGGAGCGTGCCAAGGTCTTCACCAAGGTCGATTTACCCTGACCATTGGCCCCCAAAATACCCACACGTTGCCCCGCCAATACCGACTTTTTGACGTGTTCCACAATCACCAAAGGCTCAGGCGTGTAATAGCCGCAGCTCACGTCTTGCAGCGTCAGCATGGGGTTGGGCAGGTTGGCGGGCTCTTGAAACTCAAACGTGAAGTCGGCTTCAGCCAGTACCGGCGCAATTTTTTCCATGCGTTCCAGGGCTTTGACCCGGCTTTGTGCTTGCTTGGCTTTGCTGGCCTTGGCCTT
>DDPM01000001.1:0-835 GCA_002342165.1 Hylemonella sp. UBA2468 | reverse complement strand
TTGCCGCCATAACGTTTGAGTTGAGCCCCTTCAATGTGAACCGTTGTCCGCGTGACTGCGTCAAGAAATTCCCGGTCATGGCTGATGACCAGCATGGTGCCTTCGTACTTTTGCAGCCATGCTTCCAGCCACACCAAGGCATCCAAGTCCAAGTGGTTGGTGGGTTCGTCCAGCAGCAGCAGATCTGAAGGGCACATCAAAGCGCGCGCCAGCTGCAAGCGCATGCGCCAGCCACCACTGAAACTGTTTACGGGTTGCTCCAGTTCTGAGAGTTTGAAACCCAAACCCAAAATCAGAGCCTGGGCGCGGGCAGGGGCGTCATAGGCGCCTGCATCGCTGAGCTCCATGTAAGCATGAGACAGGCGTTCACCTTGTGCGTCACTGTCAGCGCTGTTTGGAGCTGTGATGTCATGAAGTAGAGCCTCTGCGGCCGCCACCTCAGCAAGCGCAGCTGCCAAACGAGTGTCGCCAGCCACCACAAAGTCAGTGGCACTGTCTTCCACTTCGGGCATGTCTTGGGCCACCTGGGCCAAACGCCACTGGGCCGGCATATAAAACTCGCCGCTGTCTTCCTGCAAGGTGCCGTTCAGCAAGGNNAAACAGGCTCGACTTACCCGCCCCATTGCGCCCCACCAAGCCCACTTTTTCTCCGGGGTTGATGGTGACCGAGGCGCCATCAAGCAGGGCCCGTGCACCGCGCCTGAGGGTGATGTTTTTAAGGGTGATCACGTAGGCTGTTCCAGGGGTAATTTTCAGGGGTCATTTCAAAAGCGCTTCTCGGGTGATCAACATCACTTGGTCAAAGCCTGCACTGGTTTCAAGCCACACCACCTCC
>DDPM01000024.1:3598-11103 GCA_002342165.1 Hylemonella sp. UBA2468 | reverse complement strand
AAACCTGCGGCTTCCGGCACGGGGTAAATCAAGTGACTAAAAGGTGATCGGCACGACAAGTTGAAGTAATGGCCTTTGGCAAAGTAGGCCTTGGGCAAGGCTGAATGGGGTAAGTCCGCCTGCGGCATACCCTGAACCTCATGGGCCAAGGCCACCGCATGCAAACCTGCCGCGTTCACCACACGCCGAGCCCTTAGGGTCGTGCCATCTTGGGTGTGAATTTCAAAACCCGAATTCAAACCCGACTCCACCACCAAACGCTCCACCTTGGCATGGCACACCACCATGCCGCCTGCATGCTCAAGGTCTGCCTGCAAAGACAACATCACGCCATGGCTGTCCACAATGCCAGTACTGGGCGACCACACGGCAGCCAAGGCATGCAAGGCAGGTTCTATGGCCAGCGCTTGTTCTCGGCTTAAAAGTTGCAAGTCTGTGACCCCGTTGGCAGCGGCTTTGGCCATCAGCTCATGCAGCTTAGGAATGTGCGACTCAGATGTAGCCACTACCAATTTGCCGCACCGCTGGTGCGCAATACCCCGCTCTTGGCAGTAGGCATAAAGCTGCTGGCGGCCCTGCACACACAAGCGAGCCTTCAAAGAGCCTTGCGGGTAATACAAGCCCGCATGAATCACTTCGCTGTTGCGCGAACTGGTTTGGGTGCCAATGGCCGACTCCGCCTCTAGCACCATCACCTCTTGCCCTGCCAGCGCCAAAGCCCGAGCTACCGCCAAGCCCACGACGCCAGCACCAATGACGACGGTGTCAACGGATTCCACTTGGGATGAGATCAATTTTCAACTCCACAAAAATTGTGATGCATACTAATAGTTAGAAACTATATATAGCTGGTTTCAAAAGGAGAAATTTAATGTTACTTACAGCCGTCATTACTGAAGCTGAAGAAGGTGGGTTTATTGCTCTTAACCCCGAGACAGGCACAACCACACAGGGCGAAACCTATCAAGAAGCCATCCAAAACTTGAAGGAAGCTACAAGTCTTTACCTTGAAGAGTTTCCGATGAAAGCTCAAATCCACCGCCCGGTGATGACCACTTTTGAAGTCAGCCATGCCTAAATTTCCCGGGCTATCGGGTGCAGAAATTGTGAAAGCGCTTCAGAAACTCGGATTTGAAGTGGCACGTCAATCGGGCAGCCACATTGTTTTAAAACGTAACGGTCAGGGTTGTGTGGTTCCCAACCACAAAGAAGTAAAACCAGGAACGGTTAACGGCGTGCTTCGCCAAGCAGGTGTAAGCCCTAGAGAGTTTGAAGAAGCTCTCTAAAACATCTTGAATGTAGGCTTAGGCTAACTGGTCAATTACTTGTCAGCACCCTCCACCTTGGCGGCCTTCACAAGTTTTTGAACGTTGTCGTTTCTCTGATTGGTTTTCACCATAACCATGAGTTTGAAATCAAAACCGTTCACGGCACCGGCTACCAGTTGCTGACGCCGGTGCAGGTGATGGGTCTTTAGAGCAGGAAAAAACGCAGGCCTTTGAACCTGCGTTTTTTTACTGCGACGGGGCTTGATTTAAGCCAGCTGCTGCTTCACTCGCTCTGGCACCAAGGGGTAGCGTCGAATGCGAACACCTGTGGCGTCAAAGACCGCATTGGCAATGGCGGATGGGAAGCACACAATGGCGGGCTCTCCTGCGCCACCCAAAGGCTTGTCGGGGCGGTTGAGCAACACCAACTCCACTTGCGCAGGCATATCTTCCAGCTTGGCAATGCGGTAAGTGTTCCAGTCCACGCTGGTCACGCGCTCTTCATTAAAGTGCACTTCCTCGTACAAAGCGCGGCTGATGCCTTGCATGATTTGGCCTTCAAGTGCGGCACGCACGCCAATGGGGTTGACCACCAAACCGCAGTCGTTGGCAATGGCCACCTTTTTGACCCAGATACGCCCGGTTTCTTTATTAACTTCCACTTCCACCGCCACAGCGGCATAAGACTGGTAACCTGAATGCAACGATATACCGCGACCCGTCAAGATTTTGCCTGAAGTGTTGCGGCTGGTGCGTTTGGACCAACCCAATTTTTCGGCAGCGGCCTTCACCACATCAATTTCCCGCGGATCTTGCATGTGCTTGAGACGGAAGTCCACCGGATCCATGCCAGCGGCGTGCGCCACCTCGTCAATAAAGCATTCTTGCCCAAAACGGGTTTGCATTTCTTGTGGTGCGCGCATGTGGGCTGTGCGCATGGGTGAAGCCTCTTGCATGTAGGGCGGCACGGTTTCCCACCAATGCACATGGTTGGCAAACTTGTAGCTCTCTTCGGGCACATTGAAGTTGTAGGCCGTCCACTTTTTGTGGCCAGTCAGCATGCCCACCAAAGTGTGCTCTGGGCTTTCGGCGTTGAACTTCACGTCCCAGCCGTTGAAGCCCTTGGCCTTGAAGTACCAACCGGTGACGTTGTTAGAAGCATCCAAGCCCGCTTTCATACTGACGATAGCAGCGGGCGATTTGGGCGCCCAGGCCATGCCTTCTTCTCTAGACCATTGCATGCGCACAGGGCGGCCAAATTCTTTGGACAACAAAGCTGCTTCATAGGGTGCCTCATCGGCGTCGCTGCGACCATAGGAGCCCGCACCATGCATCCACTTGAGTTGC
This sequence comes from Hylemonella sp. UBA2468, assembly GCA_002342165.1. Classification (GTDB taxonomy): domain Bacteria; phylum Pseudomonadota; class Gammaproteobacteria; order Burkholderiales; family Burkholderiaceae_C; genus Hylemonella. The sequence goes on along the minus strand of DDPM01000024.1, from coordinate 8,488 downwards.
ACATTTTCAGTGGGCAAACCTAAAAACTTGGCAATGCCGTCGCGCAAAAAGTGGGGTTTTTGCATGTCGCCCCATATCTCCACCTTTTCGCCCACCACGCTGACTACACCGCAAGACGGTGCAATGCGGGCGTGCATTTGAAAGCCACACTCATATTCGGCCTCAATCACTTTGGCTGAGCCAGCCAGAGCGTCCAATGTGGGCTTGGGGTTGTAGTCTTTTTTACCGCCAAAGGCGGGAACTGCATTAGATGCCGTAGGTTTGGCTTCTCGTATGTAATCAAACACCTTGTCCTCGCCACCGGTCAGAGCAGGCTTGGCGTCTGACCACTTGACCTTAAGCGCGCGCGATGCCCGGATGGCGTTCCATTCGGTGTCGGCTACCACCGCTACAAATCCGCCCTTAACAAAAGAGCGGGCGCCTGCAATGTGGGCAATAGAGGCGTTGTCCACCTCAAGCGGCATGGCGCCTGCGACTTGTGGACGAACCGCACGGCCGTGCAACAAGTTGTCAGGGCGAATGTGCGCGGTGTAGTGCTCTTTGGCGCTGACCTTGTCCGCAATGTCTTTACGTTTGATACCCTGCCCGACCACCTTAAATTGCGACGGGTCTTTAGGCTTGGCTTGACCCACGGCATCCATGGTGTTACCAATAGCGTTATTCCACTTCATGGGGGTGGAAAAGTCTTTACCGCCAATAAGTGCGGCATAAGTGACGGACTTGGCTGGTTCAGCCAACACAAAAATACGACCGTTTTCCACGCCCAAAGCGCTGGCGGGTACACCCAAATGTTCGGCGCCAGCAGCCAACAACACACGACGGGCCTCCGCAGCCGCATTGCGAATAGGCTTGGAACCCATGCGCAAACCAGTGCTTCCGCTGCCGCCACCTTGGTTGGGGGTGAAACGGGTGTCTCCCATGATGACGTGCACCTTGTCATAGGCCACGTCCAGCTCATCGGCAACAAATTGGGCAATAGCCACGTCCAAGCCCTGGCCGCAATCCATCTTGCCAAAGTTCACGGTCACCAAACCGTCTTTGCCAATGCGCAGCCAAGTGTCCAAAGTGGAGGGGTGCGGGCCCACCACCACCGGTACAGCTGCTTGAGCCGCAGCATCGCCAGCCATTAAGGCGGTGAGTCCACCGCTAAAGCCCACCACCAAACCTGCTTGAGATTGCAGGAATTCACGTCGGTTGATTTGCATGTCGTTCATGGCGTGCTCCTTAAACCTTGGGGTTGACTTTATTGCTGGCAGACATCACGTCGCGGGCCTTACGCACCGCACGCATGATGGCAATGTGCGTGCCGCAGCGGCACTGCAAGCCAGACAGGGCCTGTTTGATTTGATCGTCCGTGGCGCGTGGATTTTTTTCCAGCAAGGCCACCGCACTCATCACCCAACCGTTGGAGCAGTAGCCGCATTGAGCCGCCTGCTCATCCACAAAGGCTTGCTGCACAGGGTGCAGTTGGCCTTTCTTTTCAAGCCCGTCCAAGGTGCGAATGGCCTTGTTGCCCACCACGCTTGCGGGAGTGACACAAGAACGCACGGGCTGCCCGTTCACCAACACGGTGCAGGTGCCACACTGGGCCACACCACAACCATACTTGGGACCTTTGAGTTTGAGTCCATCGATCAGCGCATACAAAAGAGGCTCATCGGCTTCGGCCTTGACCGTGCGGTTCGCACCGTCCACCTTCAGGTTGTATTGGGGCATGTTGTCTCCTCGGGTTATCTGTTAAGTGATCACTTACCGGATCGCTTAATGATTATGAGCACTTTCAGGGTGAATTAACGCCCTAGAGCCTCAACCTAGGGAAAGTCCTAAAGCCACCTAAATACAGCGGCTACAGTCCAGCCACTACAAGCCTAACAACCTTGCTGCATTGCCACCCGCTGCGGCTTCAAGCTCTGCCCCCGCCAGGCCAGCATCGCGCAACCACTGAACGGGATCTTTTTCACCCACGGGGTAGTCGCTGCCCATGACCAAGCGGTCAGCACCCACGCGTTCGTGCAATACTTTGAGCACCTGTGGGTCATACACACAGGTGTCGTAGTAAAAACGCTTGAGCATTTGGCCCGGGGTGATGCCTCCGGTATTGGCCACGGTGTCAGGGCGGTTAAGGGTGTTGCGGTCTAAACGGCCCATGTAGTGCGGAAAATATCCGCCGCCATGCGCCATGACGACCTTGAGGCTCGGAAACTTAGTCATCACGCCTTCGTAAATCAAAGAGGCCATGCACTTGGCTTCTTCAATGGACTGCCCTAAAGAGTTCCACAGCGCGTAGCGCTGAAACCAAGGGTCTTGCACGCCCTCAGGGTGCACCCATATCGTCAGGCCCTGNNTGCACGCCTTCAGGATGAACCCACACCGTGAGTCCCTGCCGCTCTACCTCGGCCCAAAACTCATGAAACCTTGGGTCGCCCACATACACGCCCTGATAGCTGGATGATAAATTGACCACCCTTAAACCCTGCGCAAGGCTTCGGCCTAGCTCTTGCATGGCACTTGGAAGGTCTTGCATGGGCAACACCATGCTGCCCACCAAACGCTTGGGATGCTGCTCCTGCCAAAGGGCTGCCTGATTGTTGCAACGCTGGCTGAGCGAGGTATCCAGCTCTGTATCGGCCCAACTGGTACCTTGCAACACGGTGCTTGAAGTCACCACGGCATAGTCAATGCCGCGCGCATCCATATCTTCCAAAATGGCCTCAGGGTTGAACATACGGCGCATGAGGTTTTGCACTCCAGGGCGCGGCTCTGAAACTGGATTGGCCCCAAAGCCGGTAAACACCGTGCGGTTGGTGGAGGTTCGAAACACCTCGTCTTCAAGCATGTGAACATGAAAGTCCACCACCGGTGTTCGGGTGACCAGCGTCATGGGGTGCCGTCTCGCTTCATGCGGGCGCCATCGGCCACCGCAGTCCAGCGGGCCAGGTCGTTGACCAGCAGCTTGGACAACTCTTCTGATGTGCTGCTGGTGGCGGTGACCTGGTTGACTGCCATTTGGGCGGTTACTTCGGGCAGCTTCACGGCTTTGGCAATTTCAGCTTCCAGTTTTTTAACCACAGCCGCAGGGGTGCCCGCGGGCGCAAAAACGCCAGCCCAGTATCTGAACTCAATGTCAGGCAAACCCAGCTCGGCCATGGTGGGCACATTGGGCAAATTGGGCAAACGGGTGGGCGATGTGACCGCCAGGGCCCGAATGTTTCCGGCAGTAATTTGCGGAATGGCGGGGCCCGTATCCACCATAGACATGATGAGATCCCCGGCCAAGACGGCGGTTAAGGTCTCACTCGTACTTTTGTATTGAATAAATTCCCCGGGGGTGCCGGTTTTGAGACGAAACAACTCGCTTGCAAACTGAAACGCGGGGCCAGAACCGCCGTAGTTGGACTTGGAGGGTTGAGCTTTCATGTAGGCCACCAGGTCAGCCACTGAATTGATGTTTTGCTTGGCATTGACCACCAACACCAAAGGAAAGGTGGCCAGTAAAGACACCGGCGTGAAATCTTTGGTGGGGGAGTATCTGAGCTTGGGCGTGAGGATGGGGGTGAACACCATGTTTCCAATGGGGCTGAGCAACAGGCTATAGCCATCAGCGGGCGAACGGGCCACAAACTCGGTGGCAATAATGCCTCCCGCCCCCACCTTGTTTTCCACCACCACGGGTTGGCCCATGCTTGTGGACAAACGCTGACTCACCATACGTGCCAAGGTGTCCATGCCACCACCCGCACCCTGACCCACATAGATGCGTATGGGCTTGGCGGGAAAGTCATCAGCTTGAGCCAGACCGAGAGCCAAACCCAGCGACAGCACACCGCATTGAATGAGAGTGATCCATGTTTTCATAAAAGGTCCTGGTTATTCGGGCAGCAAGCCAATTTCTTTAGAAACTTCGTTCCAACGGTCGTATTCTTGTTTCAGGAAGGCATCGAGCCGAGTGGGCGGCCCCATAACTTCGGCAATAGGCCCAATGGTGAGCATGCGCTGAGCCACATCGGGGTCTTGCAAGAGTTTGTTGAGCTCTGAGTTCATGCGTTGTATGGCCCCTTGGGGTGTTCCCGTCGGGGCGACCACTGCAAACCAACCCACCATTTCGAAATTAGGCAGCAACTCCGCCAATGCAGGCGCCTGCTCAAAACCTATGACACGCTTTTGGGTGGTCACCGCCAACAACCTCAACTTACCCTGACGCACCAACTGTGAGGTGGATGCCAAATCGGCAACCACCGCATCGGCATGGCCCCCCAAGACATCTTGTATGGACACCGCCACCGATGCATAAGAAACCAAGTTGGCTTCCATTTGGGTACGCGCGTTGATCAGGCGGGCAATGATGCCGCCAAAGGTTCGGGGGCCTTCGTTGGCCAACGAAATTTTGGAAGGTGCCGCTTTGGATTTGGCAATCAAGTCATGCACCGAGGTAATCGGCGAATCTGCCCGCACCAGCACACCAAACGGACTCTTGGCAATAAAGGCCACGGGCACAAAATCTTTGGCGGGGTCATAGGGCATGGTTTTGAACAAAAATTTGTTGGTGACCAAAGCTGCCGTAGTGGCAAAGTAAAACGAATACCCGTCAGGCGCTGAGCGGGCAGCGGCTTGAGCCCCAATGATGTTTTGGCCGCCGGGTTTGTTTTCAATCACGATGGGCTGACCCAAGGCTTTACCCAAACGATCGCCCAGCAAACGAGACACGTTGTCCGGTCCAGAGCCCGGGGGCTGCGACAAAATGAATTTCACAGGCTTGTCTGGCCACTCGGCACTGGTTGGCTGAGCACTGGCAACCCCAAGCGCTGCCCAGTTGAATAGGCCGAAGCCTGCAAGACCTATCCACAAAGTCAAAAGTGTTTTACGCTGCATATTGTGTCTCCTTCGATTGAT
>DDPM01000024.1:0-3524 GCA_002342165.1 Hylemonella sp. UBA2468 | reverse complement strand
AGCGGCTTGGCATGAATGGGCTTGCAGCCAAGCTGCCATAACCCGATCGTCCTCGATCGCATCGACTTCGCCTAGCTTCATGGTCTTAATAAAACTATAGGCTGGTTGCACCAACAACCTTGCAAAGTCGGCGGAGGCGTCGGCGCTGAGCACCACACGCCAGCCACAGCCCCATAGGTCGTCCATACGCACTTGCTTGAGCCAGGCTTGAGGAAACAAGGTGCCGGTGCCCGCTGAGGCCGCTGGGTCAAGGCAGCCCTGCAACAAGGCGGGCTGCACATTTTGGCGAGGCATGGGTTTAACCACACCGCCACATTCGGCCAACAGCCTGCGGTCGCGTTCACGGGCTTTATCCAGGTTGCGCTCGCCCACCAGCTGACCTATGCCTTTGATGCGGGAGGTCAACTCCTTCACGTGGGCTTTTCGCTCTTGGCTGTAGGTATCCAGCAAGGCATTTGAGGCTCGGCCATTTAACACCGCCCCTAATTTCCAAGAGAGGTTGACCGCATCGCGCACACCCTGACACATGCCTTGCCCTAAAAAAGGAGGCTGCTGGTGCGCCGCATCGCCCGCCAAAAAAACGCGCCCACTATGAAAGCGTTCAGCCACCAAGGCGTGAAAGCGGTAGCTGGCTTGGCGCCACAAAGTGCCCTCATGGGGTTGCAGCCAACGAGACAAGAGCTTCCAAGTGCCTTCAGGAGTGGCCACTTGTTTGGGGTCTTCGCCAGGGTTGATGGAAAGTTCCCAACGGCGGTGGTTTTGCGTGACGATCAAGTAAGTGCTGGGGCGCTCAGGTTCGCAATACTGCACACTGACCTTGGGCAATTTGGCCAAGCCTTGCTCGTTAACCAAGACATCAACTACCAGCCAAGGCTCGTCAAAGTCCAAATCTTCTAGCTCTATGCCGACCGATTGCCGCACCAAACTGGAAGCACCGTCGCAACCCACCACGTAGAGCGCTTGAACTTGGTGCAGTGCGCCCATCTGCCCGTGATGCGCTGCGCCATCCATTGGCGCCACAGTTAACGTCACCCCCGCTTCAGAACCACCCGCATTGCTGGGCTGCAAACCAAGCAAGCGAGTCCCAACATTGACTTGCACAGACGGTAGGGTGTGGACCCGCTGCCGCAACACGCGCTCAAAGTTGGGCTGCGAAAACACCATCGAAGGCGTGAAGGTCATGGGGTAAGGCGGCTCCACCGTGGACATGCACTTGATGAGCTGACCATCCACTCCATAGAACTCAGAGTTGGTAAAAGGCTCAACAAAAGGAGCCAACGCCTCCAACAAACCCAACTGCTGGAACACCCGCATGATTTCGTGGTCTAGGGCAATGGCACGAGGTTTTTCATACACCTCGGTGGCTTGGTCACACACCCAAACCTTTAAACCCTGCTGGCCCAGCAAACCCGCCAACACAGCCCCCGTGGGGCCAAAGCCCACTATGGCAACGTCATACATCATGGGGGTTTATGAGGCAAAAAACACTTCGGTTTGTGCATCCTTCATGCGACGGCTGGGTGGCGTGGAAATGCCCCAATGGTCCATGCGGCCATCAGGCCACTTCCAGTCAGAAGGCTGGCCAGGTTGGTAGTTGTCGTCAATTTGCTCCACTTCAGATGTGTATTCAATGACCAGGTTAAAAGGCCCTACAAAATAATTGAAAGCGTTGTGCCCAGGGCCATGACGGCCAGGACCCCACTCAATGGGATAACCCGCATCTTTCATGCGGCCGCCCCCACGCATGACCGCTTCTAAATCGGGCACTAAAAACGCAATGTGATTGAGTGCGTTGTTGTCGCTCTCGGCCATGGCAATGCTGTGGTGGTCGCTGTTGCATCGCATAAAGGCCATAACGCGGGTGCGGTCGGACATGGAAAAATCCATCACATCTTCTAAAAACTTTTGGCTGGCGGGTACATCCACACTGTTGAGCACCACGTGCGCCAAACGATAGGGAGCCTCAGCTTCATTGACAGGTGCCAGTTGCGCGTCGCCGTACACCACTTGATAGATCCTGCCCATGGGGTCGGCTAAGGTCACCCCCACGCCGCCACTGGGGTCAGTAATGGGCGAGATCTCTTGGAGCACTTTGCCTCCTGCCTGAACCGTACGCTGGGTAAGCTCGGTCAAGGCCTGTTCAGAAGCGGCTCGCAAGGTCACACACTTCAAGCTGGCAGGTTCTGAACCTCGATGCAGGGCCAACACGTGGTGGTCTGAGCCCGATGCACGCAAGTACAACGATTCAGACGTGCGGTCCGACACCTTCAAACCCCAGGTATGGGTGAAAAAAGTTTCGGCCAAGGCCATATCAGGCACCTGAATGGAGACACTGCGCAAACCAGTGATCAAACTGGACGCATGGGTTTTAGCTAAGGTCATATGGGCTCCTGTGAGAAAAAGCAATTAAAGGGGCGTACCTAAAAAGGTACGGGCATTGGTGTGCGAGAGGCGTTGCACGGTGTCGGCATCAAAGCCAGCATCCAACAAGCGTTGCACCGGCGTGTGATCATGAAAATTAAACGGGTAATCGGTACCCAACATAAGCTGAGTGGATCCAAACACCTGCACCAAATGCTGCAAGGTAGGGGTGTCAAACACCAAGGTGTCAAAGTACAAGCTGCGAGCTTGCTCTGTTGGAGACTTTTGCACATAGGACTCTAATGCGGGGAACACTCCCCAAGCTTGCTGCAAGCGGGGCAACAAACTCAACAAAGTGCCCCCGCCGTGGCTGAATGCTATGCGCAGCTTGGGGTAACGCACCATCAAATTGCTGGTGATGGCTGATGCAGCACTCAAGCCGACATCACTGGGGTAGGCCAAAACTTGCTGCAGTGCAGGCGGCCCCACCAAACGGTCCATGCCAACTGGGCGCAATGCATGAACAAACACGGCCATATCCATGGCTTCACAGGCTTCAAAAAAAGGTGCCAAATCAGGGTGGCCCACAGGTTTGCCCAGGATGTTGCTGCCAATTTCTACCCCAGAAAACCCCAGCTTGTGTTTGACGTACTCCAACTCTTTAAGCGCCAAATCCATGTCTTGTAGGGGCACAGCGCCTAAACCCACCAGGGCACCGCCAGACTCAGACACCATGAGGGCAATTTGCTCGTTCAAGTACCGCACCAACTCAAAGCCATCTTGCGGGACTAGCCAGTAAGACAAAAGTTCAGGCATAGGAGATATGGCTTGCACTTGAAGGCCCATGGACTCAAAGTCGCTCAAGCGTTTGCTCACTGACCAGCACTTGTCGGAAACGGTGCGGTAGTTTTTGCCGTCGATCATCACATGTCGATGGCACTCATGAGCAGGCGCCATAGAAGGCCAAACCGCAGGCGCAGCGCCTCGCAAGTAAGCGGGAAAGTCATGGGGGATCACGTGAGCGTGAACGTCCACACCGCAAGCACAAGTCACCAAGGAATCTCCAATTTTTGTATTTGTGCGATGAGTCTAACAACACGCAAGCACCAACCAAGCCCCAACCCATGGGCTAATACTTAGCCCTCATCACTTACGATAATCGC
>DDPM01000134.1:201-14873 GCA_002342165.1 Hylemonella sp. UBA2468 | reverse complement strand
GCAGACTCAGGGCTGCTGCGTGTAGCGGTAACGGGCGTGTGCGGCAGCGATTGGGGCTACTACCAAAACTTACCCAAGGCGCGTGGGCCGCTGATTCTGGGCCATGAAACCGTGGGTTATGTGGAGCGCATGGGAGCATTGGCAGCCCAGCGCTGGGGCGTGAAAGAGGGCGACTTGGTGGCCCTGGAGGAATATGTGCCCTGTGGCCACTGCGATTTTTGCCGCAGCTCAGACTTTAGGCTCTGCAACGCCACCGACTGGCGTTTGGGTGGTTTGCGTTATGGGGCCACAGCCCTTTCGGTAGCGCCCGGTTGGTGGGGCGGCTTTGCCGAGCAGCAACACTTGCACCTCAATACCGTGTTTCACAAAGTTCCCGTGGGCGTGAGCCCACAGCACGCGGCTTTGGCGCTGCCTTTGTCCAATGGCATTGAATGGACTTATTTGCAAGGGCATGCCGGTCCTGGGCAAACCGTGGTCATACAAGGGCCGGGGCAGCAGGGCTTGGCTTGCGTGGTGGCGGCGCGTGAGGCCGGTGCCGCGCAAATTATTGTCACAGGCTTATCCGGCCCCACTGATGCGCGCCGCATGGCGCTGGCCCTAAAGTTGGGCGCCCACCACGCAATCAATATTGAAGAGCAAGACGTGCTGGAAACCGTGGCCGACCTGACCGGAGGTTTGATGGCCGATTTGGTGATTGACTGTGCTTCCGGCGGGCCTGCGTCGGTGGTCAGCGCCATAGAGCTGGCCCGCAAAAAAGGCACGGTGATTTTGGGCGGGCAAAAGCGCCAAAAGGTGCCTGAATTTGACAGCGACCGCATCATTGCCAACTTTTTAACCGTCAAGGGCATGCGCGGGCACTCTTACCAATCGGTGGAAATGGCCTTGCAACTGATTGCCCACAACCGCCACCACGTGACCGACATGAGCACCCATTGCTTGGGCTTGGATCAAACCGACTTGGCCTTGAAAACTTTAGTTGGCAAGGGCTTGGAAGGCGCGATTCACATGACCATAGACCCGACCAAGGCCTAAGCTGCCTATGGAACACAAGCCGTCTGGTTCCAAACTCCTCTCATCGGTGGGCGCGGGTTTGCGCTTACTCAAGATATTCAGTGCAGACGAGCCAGAGTTGGGCATTACGGTGTTGGCCAAGCGCTTGCAGGTGGCCAAAAGCACGGCGCACCGACTGGTCTCCACCTTGGTTGCCGAAGGTTTTTTGGAGCAAAACCCCGCTGACGGCAAATACCGTTTAGGTTTGCTGTTGTTTTCTTTGGGGGGCTTGGTGCGACTGCGCATGGAAGCCTCTGAGGTGTCGGTGCCTTTTTTGCGGGCCTTGTGCGACCAAACCGGCGAAACCGTGCACTTGGGCGTTTTGCTGCATACCGAAACCCGGTTCGAAACTTTGTACGTGCGCAACATTGAAAGCCCGCACGCCATTCGTCCCCGCTCTTACCTTGGCGTGCGCATGCCCGCGTTTTGTACCTGCGAGGGGCGGGTGTTGTTGGCCTTCGGTCCAAGTGCCCAAGAACAGCAGGTGCTGAGCTTGCCGCTTGAGCCCAGAACCACCAGCACCGTCACCGACCCTCAAAAGTTGCAGCCTATTTTGGAGCGCATCAGGGCCCAAGGCTTTGCTTTGGACGATGAAGAAAGCGAAACCGGCATGCGAGGCATTGCCGCACCTATTCGCGACGCCAGCGCCGAGGTGGTGGCCGCAGTGGGTTTGGTGGGGCCGGTGCAGCGACTGAACGACGAACGTGTGGCGCAGTACACCCCCAAGCTGTTAGAAACCGCTTTGGCTATTTCAAAAGGTTTGGGCTACAGCCAGCTTTTGGGATCTTCTTCGCTTACGGCCGGAAAGCAGTGGGTGTGATTCCGGTTTACTTGCTCACGGGCGAGCTGGGTAGTGGCAAAACCACTCTGTTGATTAAGTGGTTGCAAGACCCGGCATTGGCCCAAGCCGCGGTGGTGATCAATGAAATTGGCGAGGTGGGCCTTGATGACCGGCTGATTGCCAGCGCCGTAGAAGACGCCATGACGCTCACAAACCAGTGTGTATGCTGCTCAGGCTTGCCAGGCCTTGAAGAAACGCTTGAAGGCATTTGGTGGGACCGCCTTTACCGCAAGCGTCCTGCGTTTAATGCTGTGGTTATTGAAACCACCGGGCTGGCCGACCCTGCTCCCATCGTGGCTTCATTTGCAAACCATGCTTTTTTAACAAAACGCTACCAACTGCAAGGCGTGCTGACCACGGTGAGCGCTGTGTCCGACCACAGCCGGGCCGATTTGCGTTCGCAAATTCAGTGCGCCGACGTTCTGGTGGTGACTAAGCAAGACCTGAAGCCTGAGCCTTTGACCCCACAACTCCGTGCGGTGAACTCCTCAGCCGTTGTGCTCAATTCCAGCAAAGGAGGGCTGCCCTGGGCCGAGGTGATGAAGACATTGGCGCATAAGACAAGCGCTGTGACTCTTTCATCCGCACACCCTTGCGATCAACCCCCTCAAGCACAGCTAGAGGAAGCGCTGGAGGGACATCACCATGGCAATGATCATGGCGATCATCAAGGTCAGTTATCTCCTGCACACAACGCCAAGGTACGTTTTGTCTCATTGCCCGATAACTTGTCTCTTGAAGAACTGCGCCGCTACGGGCAAGTCTGCTTAACCCCTTCATTGCGTCGATTAAAGGGGGTGATCTGCCTAGACGGACAACTGACGACAGTTCAGTGGTCGATCGGAGATGCCGATATGCAACTAAGCCCTTTTGGAGGAGATGCCCTTGAGACTTCCACTTTCATTTCTACCCCAAAAACTTCTCCTCTACCTCCCCAGCTTGGGTGGACCTGCATTGAGGATTTATGATTGAAGCCATGATTCCAACCGCTTCTGACGCTGGCCAAGCCCCTAGCCGCCCCAAAATTTTGGTGGTGGACGATACGCCTGCCATTTCCTCCCTGTTGGAGGCGATGCTGGATGACCTGTATGAGGTCAAAATTGCCAATTCAGGCAGCGAAGCCTTGGAGTTGGTGCGTTGGCCTCCTGCACCAGACCTTATTTTGATGGACGTGATGATGCCGGGCATGGACGGCTACCAAGTCTGTCGCGAGCTTAAAAAAAAGTCAGAGTTTGCTCACGTGCCTGTGCTGTTTGTGACGGCCAAAAGCGAAACAGCAGACGAGCAAATGGGCTTCGAGGCTGGTGGTGTGGACTACATCATCAAGCCCTTCAGCATGCAAATTATTCGGGCCCGCGTGCACACCCACTTGTCTTTAAAAGCGGCCAACGATGCGCTGCGCTACCAAGCGCAGCACCTGGAAGAAGTAGTGGCCAAGCGCACCCGCGAGTTGGTGACCATTCAAGACGTCACCATCATGGCGCTGGCCAATTTGGCTGAGGCCCGCAAGGCGGAGTCACCCAACTATGTACGTCGTACCCAGCATTACGTTCGTGCCATTGCCCGCAAGTTGTCCGAAAACCCCAAGTTTTCTGAGGTGTTGAACGTCAAGTTCATTGACACCCTCTTTCGCGCGACCCCCCTGCACGACATTGGCAAGGTGGGCATTCCCGACAAAATTCTGCTCAAGCCCGGCAAGCTCACCCCGGAAGAGTTTGAGATCATGAAAACCCACGTCACCCTAGGGCGGGATGCACTAGAAGCCGCGCAAATGGCTTTGGGATCCGAGGCTGAGTTTTTAACGGTGGCCAAAGCCATTACTTATTCGCATCAAGAAAAGTGGGACGGCAGTGGCTACCCCGATGGCATAAGTGGCAACGCCATACCTTTGTCAGCGCGCATTGTTACTGTGGCTTTGGTATACAACGCCTTGGTCAGCCGACGCATTTACCGCGAGCCGCTGCCGCACGCTCAAGCGATTGAAATGGTCAAAATGGCCAGCGGCAAACACTTTGATCCCGATGTGGTGGACGCATTTATGGCCATTCAAGAAAATGTCCAAGCCATTTCAGTGGCATTTCCAGATTCGGAAGAAGACTTCCGAAAAAAGCTCAAATTCACCGCCGCTGCTGGCGTTTAGATCCCTACTGCTTTGGCAGGTTAACAGGCGAACATGAACATCCTTCTCTGCAACGACGACGGTTATCAGGCGCCTGGCTTGATGGCTCTTTTTGACGCCATCAAAGACCTGGGCCATGTGGAAGTGGTGGCGCCCGAGCACAACAACAGCGCCAAGTCCAATGCGCTGACCCTACATTCGCCTTTGTACGTTCACCAAGCACACAACGGGTTCAGGTATGTGAATGGCACGCCCGCCGACTGCGTCCACATTGCGCTCACAGGTTTGTTGGGCTACCGCCCCGACTTGGTGGTGTCGGGTATCAACAATGGCGCCAATATGGGAGACGACACCATTTATTCCGGCACGGTGGGAGCTGCCATGGAGGGCTATTTGTTTGAAGTGCCCGCCATTGCGTTTTCGCAAACCGAAAAAGGTTGGCACCATTTGGATGCGGCTGCCACCAAAGCGCGAGAACTGGTTCAGTCCTTGATGCAAACCCACTTGAATACACCAGAGCCTTGGTTGCTGAACGTGAACATTCCATGCTTGCCTTTAGACCAGCTCAAGCCCATACAGGTTTGCCGCTTGGGTCGCCGCCACGCGGCCGAGAAGGTCATCACCCAGGCCAGCCCCCGCGGTGAAATCATGTACTGGATTGGTGGCGCAGGGCCTGCCAAAGATGAGGGCCCAGGAACCGACTTTTACGCCAGCCGCCATGGCCATGTCACCATCACCCCACTCAAGGTGGATTTGACCGACCATGGCAATTTAGAGGGCTGGTCCAAAGCCCTGACATGAGCACTGCGCGTCCCCGCCCTTCATTTCCTGCCAAGTTGGGCAAGACCACTGCCAAAGCGTCTTCTGCTGCTGCTCATCTTTCAAGCGCCAAACAGCTCCTCAAACCTGCAGCCCATCGCCTTGGCAAAACCGACACGCCTGTGCAATTGCAGGTTCAGGTCGAGGGTCTGGGCTTGGATTCGCAGGCGGTACGGCACAAAATGGTGCTCAAGCTGAAGGAGCAGGGGATCACCGATCCGAGGGTGATTTTGGCCATGAGCAGGATTGAGCGGCATCGGTTTTTGGATTCTGCTTTGGTCAACCAAGCCTACGAAGACACCAGTTTGCCCATAGGCTTCGGCCAGACCATTTCCAAACCCGGCGTGGTGTCCCGCATGATGGAGTTGTTGCTCCAAGCGCCCTCCATGATCAAAAAGTCCTCCACCCAAGGCCAGACCAAACTCGGCCGCATTTTGGAAATAGGCACAGGCTGCGGCTATCAGGCGGCACTTTTGGGTCAAATTGCCAGCGAGGTGTACAGCATGGAGCGCGTGCGGGGTTTACATGACAAAGCCCGCGAGAATTTGCGCCCATTGAGTTTGCCCAATGTGCACTTGTTGCTCGGTGACGGCATGGTGGGCTACCCCAAAGGCGCGCCTTATGCGGCCATTATTTCGGCGGCGGGCGGCGATGCGCTGCCCCAAGCCTGGCTGGATCAACTGGCGCTGCATGGCCGTTTGGTGGCGCCTATGGTCGCCCATGGCACTCAACAAGCTCTGCTGGTGGTGGACCATATGCCCCAAGGCTTTGTTCATACGGTGCTGGAGGCGGTGCATTTTGTACCCCTAAAATCCGGCTTGGCATGAATACATCGCACCATCACTACGGCTTGAAATTTTTCAGTGGTTCCAATGGCTTAGGTGGAATAGCCGCCGCCACGCTGCTGTGCTCGTTGGTGTTGGCGGGTTGTGGCTCTACCAGTTTGAACCGTGCGCCGGTCGAAGACCGCAGGGTGGGCGCCAAACCTTTGCCAACTCCCAGCAGTTCCCCAGCCTTTTCAAACGCGCCAAGTTCTGTTGCAAGTTCTGCTTCCAGTGTCTCCAATGCTTCCATTAGCCCCATGGCTTCTGGTCAGTCCGGCACTTACACCGTCAAACCCGGCGATACCCTGATCAAAATTGGACTGGAAAGTGGCCAGAGCTGGCGCGATATTCGCCGCTGGAACAACATTGACAACCCTAATCAAATTGAAGTGGGACAAGTGCTTCGTGTGACGCCACCGGTCACTGGTATGAGCAGCGCTGCCCAGTCGGCACCTGTGCAAACTGCGTCGGTGCAAGCGCAACCCAAGCCTGCAGCTTCACAAGCTGCAGCTTCTTCAGCAACACCGGTAGCGACTGAAACCACATCGGCTGACGATGCAGTGTCTTGGTCCTGGCCGGTCCATCAGGCTGTGGTGCTCACAGGGTTCGATGAGGTCAAAAACAAGGGCGTTGATTTGGCTGGCAATTTGGGCGACCCGGTTTTGGCTGCAGCGGACGGTCGAGTGGTCTATTCAGGGTCGGGCTTACGGGGGTACGGCAACCTCATCATCCTCAAGCACAACAACACTTATTTAACGGCTTATGCCCACAACCAGACCTTGCTGGTGAAGGAGGACCAAACCGTGCGCAAAGGTCAAAAAATAGCCGAAATGGGCAACAGCGACGCCGAACGCATCAAGCTGCACTTTGAGTTGCGCCGCCAAGGAAAACCGGTGGATCCGCTGAAGTTTTTGCCTGCGCGGTAAAACTGCTCTCTCCACCCAACACTTCATGCCATCTTCCTTGCGGCAACCCCCCAAAGATGCGGAAGCTTACGAGGAGCTGCCTACTTCCCAGCGGGAGCTATTGGACGAGTCGCTTGAGGGGGGCGATGCGTTCACGGCCTATCTCCGTCATATCCGAAAAACCGAGCTGTTCACCGCCCAAGAGGAGTTTGAAATGGCCACCCGCGCCAGAGCGGGCGACTTCGAGGCACGTCAAAGCATGATCGAGCACAACCTGAGGCTGGTGGTCAGCATTGCCAAGATGTACGCTGGGCGAGGCGTGCCCATGCAAGATTTGGTGGAAGAAGGCAATTTGGGCTTGATGCACGCCATTGACAAGTTCGATCCCCAGCGGGGGTTTAGGTTTTCCACCTATGCCACTTGGTGGATTCGCCAGTCAGTAGACCGCGCCTTGATGATGCAAGGTCGCACCATTCGCTTGCCTGTCACGGTTGTGCGCGAACTCCAGCACGTGATTAGGGCGCGCAAACTTCTTGAGAGTGACGCTGAATTTATTTCCACTCGACCCGAGGGTGTGCGCGACATGGATGTGGCGCACTTTTTAGGGCGTGAGGTGCAAGACGTGTCTGAGCTGCTGGCTTTGGCTGAAACGCCTAAGTCTTTGGACGCCCCGAGCAGCGCTGCAGACGGCGAAGGCACCTTGATGGACACCGTGGCCGACGACCCCGAACATGACCCCTATGGTTTGATGCAAGCGCACGAGGTCAGCGAGCTGATGGAAACATGGTTGGCGGGTTTGTCTGAGCGCGAGCGTGAGGTGTTGGACAGCCGTTTTGGTCTACACGGCCATGAGGAGGAAACCCTAGAAGAACTCAGCCAGCGTCTGGGCCTCACGAGGGAGAGGGTGAGGCAAATTCAAATGGAATCGCTCAACAAACTGAAAAAGCTGTTGGGACGCCAAGGCGTTTCGCGCGACGCTTTGTTCTGAACTTTTCTTCTATGACTTCTCCCGTTTTGGTATTTGACATTGAGTCCATTCCGGACATTCACGGTTTGCGCCAACTCAAGGGGAAGGCATACAACCAGGCCAGCGACGCCGAGGTCTACGCCGCTTGGCTGGACGAGCGCAAAGCCCACGGTCAAAGCGACTTCATGCCCTTGCATTTGCAGCGCATTGTGGTGATCAGCTGCGTGTTTCGCAATGCTGAAGGTTTGCGTATTCATTCCTTTGTTGACCGCGACGGCCAGAGCGAAGGCCGGGTGATTCAAACTTTTTTCAATACCCTAGAAAAGCACGTACCTCAGCTGGTGAGTTGGAATGGCGGCGGCTTTGATTTACCTGTGCTGCACTACCGCGGCTTGCAGCATGGCGTAGTTGCTGACAAATACTGGGATCAAGGCGAAGACGACCGTGATTTCAAGTGGAACAATTACGTCAGCCGATACCACATGCGCCATTTGGACCTGATGGATTTGCTGGCCATGTTTCAACCCAAAAACAATGCCCCGCTGGACGCTTTGGCCAAGTTGTGTGGATTTCCGGGCAAGCTGGGTATGGACGGATCTGCCGTGTACCCCGCCTACCTGGAGGGCAAGTTGGAAGACATTCGCCGCTATTGCGAAACCGACGTCATGAACACTTATCTCATGTACTGCCGCTTTCAAAAAATGCGTGGCGGCATGTTGGAGAAGGAGTACGACGCTGAAATTGCCATGGTCAAGTCCACCTTGGCCGAATGGGCGCCCAATGAAACCCATTGGCAAGAATATTTGGCCGCTTGGGTATGAGGGGGCGCGAATGGCAAATGAAGACCGCACCTTGTGGATTGAGTCTTTGGACATTGATGCCCAAGGCATTTCCCACCGAAGCGATGGCAAAGTCGTGTTTGTAGAGGGGGCCTTGCCGTTTGAGCAGGTCAGCGCCAACATCCACCGTAAAAAAAACAACTGGGAATCGGGCACCCTAAGCTACATCCATCATGCCTCGCCGCAGCGCATGCAGCCAGGTTGCCCCCATTTTGGTTTGCATGCAGGCGCCTGTGGTGGCTGCAAGATGCAGCACTTGCAACCTGCCGCCCAAGTGGCTGTCAAGCAGCGGGTACTGGAAGACAACCTGTGGCATTTGGGCAAAGTCAAGGCTGACCACATTCTGCGGCCCATTGAGGGCCCCGCCTGGGGCTACCGTTACCGAGCCCGTTTCTCGGTGCGCCATGTGCACAAAAAGGGTACGGTGTTGGTGGGTTTCCATGAGCGCAAAAGCCGATATGTTGCCGACATTCAGGTGTGCCCTGTTTTGCCCGCTCACGTGAGTGCGCTGCTCATGCCTCTGAGGCAACTCGTGGCTTCGCTAGATGCCATTGAAACCTGCCCTCAAATCGAACTGGCCTGCGGGGACAACGTTACCGCCCTTGTGCTTCGGCATTTGGAGCCCTTAAGCGCAGAAGACCAAAACCGTTTGCGTGCATTTACCAAGCAACACCCTGAGGTTCAGTGGTGGTTGCAACCCAAGGGACTCGATACCGTGCACTTGCTGGACGAGTCGTCCCCTCTGAGCTTGTTTTATGCTTTGCCAGAGTTTGGCATCACCATGCCTTTTAGACCTACCGACTTCACGCAAGTTAATCCCCACATCAACCGGGTGTTGGTGTCGCGCGCCACACGCTTGCTCGAGGTGGCGCCCAACGAGCGGGTTTTGGACTGGTTTTGTGGCTTAGGCAACTTCACGCTGCCTTTGGCAACGCTGGCCCGAGAAGTGGTGGGCATTGAGGGCAGCGAGGTGTTGGTGCAGCGGGCTCAATACAACTGCCAACGCCACATTGCCAGCCAGCCTTCAGGTATACGTTTTGCGCACACCAGCTTTGTCGCGCGAAATTTGTTTGAGATGACTCCCGAACTCTTGCTGCAAGACCAAAGCGCTGACAAATGGCTGATTGACCCCCCGCGGGAGGGCGCGTTTGCTTTGGTGAAGGCCTTGGCTGAACTGATTCAACAGCAGATTACTAGGGCAAAGGTTTGGTCACCGCCCAAACGGATTGTCTATGTAAGCTGCAACCCGGCCACATTGGCTCGTGATGCATCATTGCTGGTCAACTTGGCAGGCTACCGCTGCTCTGCTGCTGGGGTCATGAATATGTTTCCCCACACAGCCCACGTTGAGAGCATGGCGGTGTTTGACCTAGTCTGATCTTGGTTAATGGATTTAGCTGGACCTGCAGGCAAAATTAAAAGCTTTCCCATTCATTGTTATCGCCAGTGCTCTTTGACGGGGAAGTGCTGGTGAGCTTAGGCAATGCTGCTGCCTTGGGGGCAGGCGGCTTGAGTTGGGGGCTGGTTCGCACTATGTTTTGTATGGTGTTGGATTTGTAGTCCGTTGAGGCAACAGCTTGGGGTTTTAGGTTCGCCTTGTTTGAGGATTGGGCATCCAGTTCAAAAACTGCGACCACTTCCACCAAGTCATCGGCTTGCAGTTTTAAGCTGCTTGCTGCAGCAGCCATTTCTTCCACCAAAGCGGCGTTTTGCTGGGTGACCTGATCCATCTCGGTCACGGCTTCACCGATTTGCGCTGCGCCAGCGGCTTGTTCGTCGCTGGCGGAGCTGATTTCGCCCACCAAATCGCTCACTCTGCGGATGGAGCTGACCACTTCGGTCATGGTCGTGCCTGCGTCGTCAACCAAAGCAGCACCATGTTCCACGCGCTCTACGCTGGTGTTGATGAGTGTTTTGATTTCCTTTGCGGCCGCAGCACTGCGCCCCGCCAGAGAGCGCACCTCGCTGGCCACCACCGCAAAACCACGACCCTGTTCACCGGCCCGGGCAGCTTCGACGGCCGCGTTGAGCGCAAGAATATTGGTCTGAAATGCAATGCTGTCGATTACGCCGATGATGTCGGCAATCTTGCGGGACGACTCATTGATCTCTTTCATGGTGTCGACCACACGGCCCACAACTTCTCCACCACGAGCGGCGACGGAGGACGCGCTCGCTGCCATCTGATTGGCTTGGCGGGCGTTGTCAGCGTTGTTCTTAACCTGCGAGCTGAGTTCTTCCATGGTGGCGGCGGTCTCTTCAAGCGTGCTGGCTTGGCTGCTGGTACGGGCAGACAGATCTTGGTTGCCTTGTGCGATTTCGGCACTGGCGTTGGCTACGGTATTGGAGCTTTGTCGCACATGGCGCACCAAGCGAACCAGTTCGGTTTGCATGTTTTTGAGTGCAGTCAACAACTGACCCGTCTCATCAGTGCCGTGTACCTCGATCGAGGTACTGAGGTTGCCTTGTGAAACGCTGGTTGCAATCTCCACCGCTTGTGCCACGGGTGCCGTGATGGATCGCGTGATGAACACCGAAATCGATAAAGCAATGACCAGAGCGACCACAGTGAGCCCAGCTGTCAGAGCCACCGCGTTGGAAATATCGGTTTCCATTTGAGCGCTGTCGGAGTGCATGAGTTCTTCCTGGTACTTGATGAGCGCTTCAGCCGCATGAAAATAGTCCAGTTGTGGCTTTTGAAACTGATTTAAAAGGTACTCACTGGCCTCGTCAACCTTACCGCTGCGCAAAATCTTGATCAGCTCGGCGCGCGAAAGGGCATAGGGTTCGCGCAATGACTTCAAATGACCGAAAAGTTCGAGCCCCTTGGTGGAATGAATCAAAGGAGTGAGCTTTTCAATCACTTCTGCGTTGCCCGCTGCTTCCTGTTCAACCTTGGTAATCCAGCTTTCCATTTGCGCGGGGTTTTTGGCTGCAAGTATGGCGTTGCGCAAATAGCGCGCCTGCAGGTTTTGGTGCTCATGAATTTGAAAGACCATCTCCACTTTGGCGTACCGGTCGTGAATCACAAGGTGGACCGTTTCGCCCAGTGACTTGAACCGAAGAATGGAAAGGGTTGAGATCAGCACCAGTACCAGTCCGGTCAAACCAAAACCTAAGGCCAGTTTGCTGGCCATTTTCAAATTTTTGAAGTTCATAGTGAAGCAAATTAAGAGATAGCCCAGCTATCTCAGAGATGAGATGACTTCGGAGCCCATGTAAACACTCAAGTAAAAACCACTTAAGTTAATACTTATCCTATGCTACACGGAACTTACGGATGTTCTAGTGGGGGTAATACCGAATCCCCTAGTTCAGCGGGGCTGAATAGGGCCCCTATTCACCTGACTTACCTTTTACGGCGGCCTTTTTTATCGGTTTCTGGTTCAGGTTCGGGTTCTGTTGGTTTGGGTGGCTCGGGCTTGATCACCTCTTCAATGGTGACACTGGTTTTTTGACCTTCTATTTTGTTTTCACGCATGTAGGCGTCCATGTCTTTCCAGCCTTCGAAAATGGCGCTTTTAATAGCCTTTTCGTTGAGCAGGTAACAGTCTTCCACGCCCTTTAAAGCATGACGGCAGGCACCTCCTATGGCTTTGGACTCCTCAATGCGTTGCAACTCTTTGGGGTCAGGCCCCAAACCCGGTATATCGCAAGCTGCCAAGACTAAAACTGCCGATACGCTCACCAGCAGCCCACGGGCAAAACGAGCATTCAAAATATGCATAAATTTCATATCGGCCATTTTGCCGCTTTGTTGAGCATTCAGATGCCCGTCCCCAAAGTGCCTCGCCAAATTTTCCATAAAAAAAGGCCCCGAAGGGCCTTTGGTTTTGAGGCGTGGAGCTAATTATTCTTTTTCGCCACCAAAAATTCCGAGCAAAGCGAGAAGGCTTTGGAACACGTTGATGATGTCCAAGTACAAAGACAGTGTTGCGCTGATGTAGTTGGTTTCGCCGCCGTCCATGATTTGCTTGAGGTCATACAGCATGTAGGCGCTGAAAATCACAATGGCCAGCATAGAAATTGCCATCATGCCGGCGCTCGAGCCCACAAAGACGTTGATCAGGCTGCCCACCATCAGGACAATTGCGCCAATGAACAGCCATTTGCCCATGCCAGACAGATCACGCTTGATGACGGATGCCAAACTGGCCATGACAAAAAACACGCCAGCGGTGCCGCCAAACGCAGTCATCACCAGTTCCGCGCCGTTGCTGAAGCCCAGAACCATGGCAATCAGACGAGAGAGCATGAGCCCCATGAAGAAGGTAAAGGCCAGCAAAATAGGCACGCCTGCGGAAGAGTTTTTGTTCTTCTCAATGGCGTAAATGAATCCAAAAGCACCAGCAATAAACACCACAAAACCCAAAATGCCATTCAAGGCTTGGGTAATGCCTGTGGCCACGCCCACCCATGCACCCAGCACGGTTGGCAGCATGCTTAAAGCCAGCAACCAGTAGGTGTTGCGCAGCACTTTGTTGCGCTCGGCTGGTGAAAGCAGCACTGCGCCTGATGCGTTGTAAGTTGAAGTTTGTTCAAACATCTAAAAGCCTCCTGAAATGAATGCTGTAAGTGAGACCATTCTAGGGAGAATCAAGGGGTCCGCCTACAAAATAAGCCTAAAAATGCCACGCTTTGTAGGTCTTTAACCCAGGCTCAAGAACCTGCAAATGAAATTATCCCGTTTCAAGCTATCCTTATTCATCTAACTTCAACTTAAAAACAGGAAATTCTCATGATTCAAAAACCCGTGCTCCAAATGGCTGATATCAAACTCATTGCTGCAGCTGCCGAGGCTGAAGCTCTTAAAAACCATTGGGCGGTGAGTATTTCCATTGTGGATGATGGGGGCCACGTGCTCTGGTTGCAGCGCCTCGATGGTGCAGCCCCCATTTCGGCGCAAATTGCACCCGCCAAAGCCCGCACCTCGGCCTTGGGTCGCCGCGAAAGCAAGTTGTACGAAGACGTGATCAACGGCGGCCGGTTTTCATTCTTGAGCGCCCCCACGCTAGAAGGCATGCTGGAAGGTGGCGTGCCGATCATGAAAGACGGTCAATGCTTAGGCGCAGTGGGCGTGAGCGGCGTCAAATCGGCAGAAGACGTGCAGATTGCCCGCGCTGGTCTGGCTGCAATCGGTCTCTAAGTTTATTTGGCAGGGTCGGTAATGAACCCAATGTGCTTGAGCCCAGCTCTTTGGGCTGCGGCCATGGCTTGAGCCACCCGCTCGTAACGCACCGACTTGTCCCCTTGAATGTGCAGGTCAGGCTGAGGCTGCTTTTGCGCTTCGGCCAACAACATGGGTTCTAAGGCGGCATCTTGAATGGCCTGGCCGTTTACAAAATAGGCTCCACCCGCATCCACTGAAAGTCGCACCGTTTCGGGTTTGAGGTTTTCGCGTTGGTTGGTGGCCTGTGGCAGCTCCACTTCCACGGAATGCTTCATGATGGGGACGGTGATGATGAAAATAATCAGCAGAACCAACATAACGTCTACCAAAGGAGTCATGTTGATTTCGTTCATCACCTCGTCGGTGTCGTCTTGAGTGCCAAAAGCCATGGCGGGTTACCGGCGGTTTAGGCGCTGAAGCCGAGCGCCTGTGATCAAAAATGCATGCAGCTCGTGGGCAAAACCGTTGAGGGCGTTGTAGACCGATTTGTTGCCGCGAATCAAGGCGTTATAGCCCAGCACGGCAGGAATGGCCACCGCCAGTCCCAGCGCAGTCATGATCAAGGCCTCACCGATAGGCCCCGCAACCTTGTCGATGGTGGCTTGTCCGGCCATGCCAATTTGCATCAGCGCGTGGTAGATGCCCCAGACCGTGCCGAACAATCCGACAAACGGGGCGGTCGACCCGACCGAGGCCAATACCGCCAGCCCCGCTTGCAACTGGGCGGTGGCGTCGTCAATCGCGTTTTGCAAACCGCGCGTCACCCAGTCGCTGGTGTCGAGTTGTTTGGCTAAATCCTTTTCAACCGCCGCATTTTTCAAATGCGCCAGCGCTTGCATGCCTTGCTGTGCAAGTTGGCGAAACGGGTTGTCAGCCTCCTCCCCCAGCGCCTTCAAACCGGTGTTGACATCCGTGCTGTGCCAAAACGCTTGCACACGTCCCGCTTGCTTTTGCGCGGTGAACAGGTTGAGCGTCTTCAAAATGATGACTATCCACGACGCCAAAGACATGGCAAGCAACAGCAGCGCCACAAAGCGGGTGACGGCGTCGCCCTCTACCCATAAATTGATCAGTCCATAGTCATTGTTCATGTTCACTCTTTTTTCAGGTTGAATACCATCGGTACCTGGTACCACAT
>DDPM01000134.1:0-173 GCA_002342165.1 Hylemonella sp. UBA2468 | reverse complement strand
CGGTAAACCGTCTGCGCCGATCAACACTTTGAGCAACACTTGGCCTTGCTCACCTCGTCGCACACTCATCGGCGGGTACTCAGGCGGTGGATTGTGCAAGTAATCCGCTTTGGAGGAAGGCAACTCGACTTTAGCCGGTGACGGCGGTGCAGGCGGGGGCGGGGGAGATGGTG
>DDPM01000007.1:13515-13976 GCA_002342165.1 Hylemonella sp. UBA2468 | reverse complement strand
TCGCGCAACTGCAAACCGAAGTCTGATGTGCGCTGTCCAGAAGTGCGGCCGTGTTGGCCAGGTTTGGTGTCGAACTTAGATTTGTCTGCAATCGAGCGACGTGCGCTCTTTAAGAACAAATCCGTGCCTTCACGACGGGATAGTTTGGCTTTAGGGCCTAANNGCCTAAGTAACGTGCCACTTGAATTTCCTTCTCTGATCATCTGCTCACTAAAAGTGAGGAGCCGCTGGTCGTAACCAGTGGCGGTGGGCTTTGGTTTGACAGGTTTAAGCGAGAGCGCTTAGATACGACGACGCTTTTGTGGACGGCAACCGTTGTGCGGTACCGGAGTCACATCAGCGATCGAGTTAATACGAATACCCAATGCTGCTAAAGCACGCACAGAAGATTCGCGACCAGGACCTGGGCCTTTGATTTCAACGTCCAGGTTCTTGATGCCTTGGTCAACAGCTGCACGGCC
>DDPM01000007.1:0-13473 GCA_002342165.1 Hylemonella sp. UBA2468 | reverse complement strand
GTGATGGTGATGATGGTGTTGTTAAACGACGCGTGCACGTGTGCAATACCGTCAGCAATGTTCTTGCGGACTTTTTTGCGAACGCGTTGTGCGGCGCTATTTGTAGGTGCTTTAGCCATGTGAGTGCCTCAATCCAATTATTTTTTCAGCGCCTGCGCTGCTTTGCGCGGACCCTTGCGTGTGCGGGCATTGGTGCGTGTGCGTTGACCGCGCATGGGCAAGCCACGGCGATGACGGAAACCACGGTAGCAACCGATGTCCATCAAACGCTTGATGTTCATGGTGGTTTCACGACGCAAGTCACCTTCGATGGTGAAACCAGCAATCTGGTCGCGGATTTTTTCTAAATCTCCGTCAGTCAGATCTTTGATCTTTTTTGCGTAGTCAATGCCGCAAGCTTCGCAAATTTTGCGAGCGCGTGGGCGTCCAATACCAAAAATAGCGGTTAAGCCAATTTCAGTGTGCTTGTGTGGCGGAATATTAATGCCAGCGATACGTGCCATATGCGTCCTCTTTAATCCAGTTCAATCAACCCTGACGCTGCTTGTGGCGTGGATCCGTACAGATCACGCGCACAACGCCTTTGCGTCGGATGACTTTACAGTTGCGGCAAATTTTTTTGACCGAAGCCGAAACTCTCATTTCACTCTCCTAAAACTCATTTGTGCTTGGTATCAACCAAGGGTTGTTTTAAAACTTGCTTTCTTCAGCAGCGACTCATATTGCTGGCTCATCATGTAGTTTTGCACTTGGGCCATGAAGTCCATAGTGACCACCACAATAATGAGCAATGATGTGCCGCCGAAATAGAAAGGTACGTTGTATTTCAAAATCATGAACTCTGGTAACAAGCACACAAAGGTGATGTAGATCGCGCCGACCAAGGTCAAGCGCACCAGAATCTTGTCAATGTATTTAGCGGTTTGGTCGCCTGGGCGAATACCGGGCACAAACGCACCACTTTTCTTGAGGTTGTCTGCCGTCTCGCGACTGTTGAAAACCAAAGCGGTGTAGAAGAAACAGAAAAACACAATCGCCGTTGCGTACAGCATGACGTACACAGGTTGGCCAGGTGCCAAAGCGGCAGAAATGTCTTTCAGCCACAGCATGCTGTCGCCTGAACTAAACCAGCTCACCACAGTGGCGGGTAACAAAATAATGGAAGACGCAAAGATGGGAGGAATAACACCCGCCATATTGAGCTTCAAAGGCAAGTGGGATGACTGACCACCATACACTTTGTTTCCAACTTGTCTGCGTGCGTAGTTCACCAAAATTTTGCGCTGGCCGCGCTCAATGAACACCACAAAGTAAGTGACACCAGCAACGACCACAACGATCAAAATAGCAGCAATGATGCTCATCGCGCCAGTGCGCACCAACTCCAACAGGCCGCCAATAGAACCTGGCAAGCCTGCAGCAATGCCAGCAAAGATGAGAATAGAAATACCGTTACCCAAACCACGCTCTGTGATTTGCTCGCCAAGCCACATCAAGAACATTGTGCCTGCAGTGAGCGTGAGCATGGCAGTCAAACGAAATGCCATCCCAGGTTGGTTAACCAAACCAGCAGAAGCTTCCAAAGCAATAGCGATACCCATAGACTGGAACAAGGCCAAACCTAGAGTGCCGTAGCGAGTGAATTGCGTGATTTTGCGGCGACCGGCTTCGCCTTCTTTTTTCAACTGCTCCAGCGACGGCAACACGTAGGTGAGCAATTGCATGATGATGGACGCAGAGATGTAGGGCATGATGCCCAATGCAAAAACTGTGAAGCGGGACAAAGCACCGCCAGAGAACATATTGAACAAACTCAAAATGCCACCTTGCTGGCCTTTGAAGAGTTGTTGCAATTGGTTCGGGTCAATTCCTGGAACTGGAATGTGCGCGCCCACGCGATAGACCACCAACGCCAACAGCAAAAAGACGAGACGGCGACGCAGGTCACCGAACTTGTCGTTGTTGCCAATAGATGAGGTAGCCACGCGCTTAGTCTCTGCTAATAATTAGTTAACCGAACCGCCAGCGGCTTCGATCGCTGCTTTGGCAGCTGCAGTAGCGCCAATGCCATTGAGCTTGACTGCTTTTTTGATTTCGCCAGTTTTAATAACCTTGACGACTTTTGCAATTGAAGCGACCAAGCCAGCTGATTTCAAAGTCAAGATGTTGACTTCGGCTTCGCCGAGTTGCTCCAAAGCTGCCAATGTGACTTCAGCGTTGTACTTCAAAGTAGTAGATTTGAAACCACGCTTAGGCAAGCGACGTTGCAGAGGCATTTGACCGCCTTCGAAACCGACTTTGTGGTAGCCGCCTGCGCGTGATTTTTGGCCTTTGTGGCCACGGCCAGCAGTTTTGCCTAAACCAGAGCCAATGCCGCGACCGACGCGACGCTTAGCGTGTTTTGCACCAGGTGCATGTTGGATGTCGTTGAGTTCCATAGCGGACCTTTAGAGGACTTTGACCAGGTAACTGATCTTGTTGATCATGCCGCGCACAGCGGGTGTGTCTTGCAATTCACTCACAGAGTTGAGCTTGCGCAGACCCAAGCCACGGACAGTGGCGCGGTGCGATTCTTTAGTACCAATGGGGCTACGCACCAATTGGACTTTGACGGTTTGTTGTGCAGATGTGCTCATCGAATGCTCCGATATCAGGCGAAGATGTCTTCGACGTTCTTGCCACGCTTAGCCGCCACTTCAGAAGCCGTGGTGGAATTTTTCAAAGCGTCCAACGTGGCGCGAACCATGTTGTAAGGATTGGAAGTGCCATGGCTTTTCGCCACGATGTCGGTGATACCCATCACTTCGAACACTGCGCGCATTGGGCCGCCTGCAATGATGCCGGTACCCTTAGGTGCAGGAATCATCATCACGTTTGCGGCGCCATGGCGACCGTGCACGGTGTGGTGAATCGTGCCGTTTTTCAAAGACACTTTCATCATGTTGCGGCGGGCTTCTTCCATCGCCTTTTGCACAGCAGCAGGCACTTCTTTTGATTTGCCTTTGCCCATGCCAACGCGGCCGTCGTTGTCGCCAACGACTGTCAACGCGGCGAAGCCGAGAATACGTCCACCCTTCACCACTTTGGTGACGCGGTTGACCGCGATCATTTTTTCCTTCAGGCCGTCTTCTGGTCCGTCGGTTTTGGTGTTTGCCTGTAATTTAGCCATGTGTGTTTTCCAATTCTTGTTCGATCAGAACTGCAAGCCTGCTTCGCGGGCTGCGTCAGCCAGCGCCTTGACGCGGCCGTGGTAGGCGAAACCAGCGCGGTCAAACGCCACTTTTTCAACGCCTGCGGCTTTTGCTTTTTCAGCAATGCGCTTGCCAATGACTTGCGCAGCATTGACGTTGCCGCCTTTGCCAGTTGCACCCAATGACTTGCGAACGTCTGCTTCTGCGGTTGAAGCCGCAGCAATAATTTTGGTACCACAGCCAGAAATCACGCTGGCGTAGATATGAAGGTTGGTGCGACTGACGGTCAAACGTGCCACGCCTTGGTTGGCGATACGGATGCGGGTTTGACGCGCTCTGCGCAGTCGCTGCTCTTTTTTGTTCAACATCTTGCAGCTCCTTATTTCTTCTTAGTCTCTTTGATCGTGATCTTTTCATCCGAATAACGGATGCCCTTGCCTTTGTAAGGCTCTGGGGGACGGATCGCACGGATCTCAGCGGCTACTTGGCCTACGCGTTGGCGGTCAGCACCTTTGATGATGATTTCGGTAGGCGCTGGTGTTTCGACCTTGATACCGGCAGGCATCACTTTGTCGACGGCATGGGAATAGCCAACCGATAAATTGAGCTTGGCGCCACTAGCCTGGGCTTTGTAACCCACACCCACCAAAGTTAACTTCTTCTCGAAGCCTTTGGAGACGCCAATGACCATGTTGTTGAACAACTGGCGCAAAGTTCCGCTCATGGCGTTGGCTTCGCGGGAATCGTTGGCGGGAATAAAACTGACGGAGCCAGCGTTGTTAGCAACGGTGACCAAAGCGTTTGCGGCGATAGACAGCGTACCGCCCGTGCCTTTGACGCTGATTTGTGATGCATTGATGGTCACGTCCACACCTTGTGGCACGGTGACGGGCATTTTTCCAACTCGGGACATGTGTATATCTCCTTGTGTTGGGGTTAAGCGACGTAGCAGAGCACTTCGCCACCGACACCGGTAGCACGCGCTTTGCGATCTGTCATCACGCCTTTTGGCGTTGTCACGATAGCTACGCCCAATCCGTTCATCACGGTAGGAATGGCATCGCAGCCTTTGTACACGCGCAAGCCAGGACGGCTAACGCGCTCGATACGTTCGATTACTGGACGGCCAGCGTAGTACTTGAGAGAAATCTCAAGTTCGCTTTTGCCAGCGTCTTGTTTGACTTGGAATCCATCGATGTATCCCTCTTCTTTCAAGACTTGCGCGATGGCAATCTTGACCTTAGAAGAAGGCACCATGACGGTAGGTTTTGCCACCATTTGCGCATTGCGAATGCGTGTCAGCAAATCGGCGATTGGGTCACTCATGCTCATTGAATATCTCCTGCCCGATTACCAGCTGGCCTTGGTGATGCCGGGAATATTGCCTTGGAAGGCAAGTTCACGGATCTTGGCGCGGCCGAGGCCAAATTGGCGGAATGTGCCGCGTGGGCGACCGGTGATTTCACAACGGTTGCGTTGACGGGTGGGGTTTGCATTACGGGGTAGTTTTTGCAAGCCGAGACGTGCAGCCGCACGCTCTTCATCGCTGCGTTTTGCATCGCCTGCGATGGCTTTGAGTTCCGCATGCTTTGCTGCGTACTTTGCTACCAGTCTGTCGCGTTTGAGTTCGCGTTCGATCAAAGCTACTTTAGCCACGTGTCACCTCAGTTCTTGAACGGGAAACGAAAGCCAGCGAGCAGTGCTTTGCACTCGTCGTCTGTTTTGGCTGTCGTGGTAATGCTGATGTTGAGGCCGCGCAGTGCGTCGACTTTGTCGTACTCAATCTCAGGGAAAATGATTTGCTCTTTCACGCCGATGTTGTAGTTGCCGCGACCGTCAAACGCGCGACCAGAAATACCACGGAAGTCACGCACACGGGGCAGTGCCACGGTGACAAATCGGTCAAGGAACTCAAACATTTGAACGCCTCGCAAAGTCACCATACAACCAATGGCCTGGCCTTCACGAATCTTGAAACCTGCAATCGCTTTTTTTGCTTTGGTCACCACAGGTTTTTGACCCGCAATTTTGGCGAGGTCACCCACAGCGTTATCCATGACTTTTTTGTCGGCAACCGCCTCACTCACACCCATATTGAGGGTAATTTTGGTGATGCGGGGCACCTGCATCGGAGATTTGTACCCAAACTTGGCGATCAGGTCCGGGACGACTTTTTCACGGTAATGTTGTTGTAGACGCGCCATAGTTATGCCACCTTGATTTCTTCACCGCTGGACTTGAAGACGCGCACACGCTTGCCATCCGCCAACAGCTTGATGCCTACACGATCGGCCTTGCCGGTGCTGGCGTTGAAAATTGCCACGTTGGACTGGTGAATCGGCATGGTTTTTTCCACAACGCCACCGGTTGTGCCCTTCATGGGATTGGGCTTGGTGTGTTTTTTTACCAGATTCACACCGGAAACCACCAGCAAATCTTCACTGGCACGCAACTCCACCACACCACGCTTGCCTTTGTCACGGCCAGCAAGCACAACCACTTCATCACCTTTACGAATCTTGTTCATGGCAGATCCTTATAAAACCTCAGGGGCCAAGGACACGATCTTCATGAATTTTTCGGTACGCAACTCACGCGTGACCGGCCCGAAGATGCGGGTGCCAATAGGCTCGAGCTTGTTGTTCAGCAACACCGCTGCGTTGCCATCAAATTTCACCAAAGACCCGTCGCCACGGCGAATGCCTTTGGCCGTACGAACCACCACAGCGCTGTACACCTCGCCTTTTTTCACACGACCGCGAGGGGCAGCTTCTTTGACAGTGACCTTGATGATGTCACCCACGCTGGCATAACGGCGCTTGGAACCACCAAGTACCTTGATGCACAAAACGGACTTTGCGCCGGTGTTATCGGCAACTTCTAACCGAGATTCTGTTTGGATCATGTCTTAATTCCCAACTTGCATCCGCTTGCAACATGCTTAGCGCTATAAGCACCCGTTACCGGCGAATCAGTCTTGGGCCCGTCTTCAACAATGCAAACCACTTGCATTGCCCGCTGGGCAGATACCTCACGTTTTCACGCGAAGCCTTAAATTATCTGCAATTGTGTTTACATCGTCAACACTTTTCTTAAAGCTTTCACAAATAAGTTCAATTTAGCCGCATAACTGGCGGGCGTTATGCACACCATCACTCTGCTGGCTGACGTTTTTTAACAATGACTACCAACGAATAACTGGCAAACCCAAGCCCGCAAAGTGCGCATTGGCTTTAGAAAAGTGCCCGCAGCCTATAAAAGGGACGGGCGGGCGCAGCGCAGACAAGGGCGACGGGTGGTTGGCCTTGAGCACCAGGTGATGACTGGGGTGACTGGGCTGACTGGAATTTGTGGATAGATCCACCCCGGCACAGGCTCGCGCAAAGGCCTCCAGCGCGTGTCCGCCCCAAAGCATGAACACCACTGGCTGGTCGCGCACCAACACCTTAGAGAGCAAGCTGCATGTGAGCGCTTCCCAACCTTGCTTGGCATGGCTGGCGGGGCTTGCATCTTCTACGGTCAGGCAGGTGTTGAGCAACAACACGCCCTGATGAGCCCAATGCTCGAGCAACCCGTGGGTAGGCATTTGAGTGAAGTCGGGCAAGGCAGGGTCTCGCACCAACTCTTTAAATATGTTGCGCAAAGTAGGGGGCAATTTTTGAAGGGCTGGGCCCGAAGTGGCCGGCACGGAGAAGGCCAAGCCGTGCGCTTGGCCTGGGCCGTGGTAAGGGTCTTGCCCCAAGATGACCACACGTACCTGATTTAAGGGCGTGAGTTCAAGCGCCCGAAAAGGGGTGCTGGGGTAAACCACCGCGCCTTCCTGCAGCCTTTTCTTCAAAAACTGGCTGAGATTGCGCCCCTCTGGACTTTGCCAAAAGGCCTCGACCGCGGGTTGCCAATCGGGCGCCAAAGGCCACTCGTGTGGCGCCCAATGCGGCCCCAGCCTAGGCAAACAAGTCAGCCAAGGCCAAGCCTGGCTCGGGGGCACGCATGAAGGCTTCGCCCACCAAAAACGCGTGAACGCCTGCCGAACGCAGGGCCTGAACGTCTTGCCGGTTGGCGATACCGCTTTCGGTCACCAATATCCGGTCGGCAGGAATTTGGGGCAACAGGCTCAAGGTGGTGTCTAAAGACACTTCAAAATTATGCAAATTACGGTTGTTCACGCCCATCAGCGGGGTTTTGAGGCGCAAGGCCCGCTCCAGCTCGGCTGCGTCGTGCACCTCAACCAACACCGCCATATCCAAACTGCGCGCAACGGCTTCTAGCTCGACCATCAAGCCATCGTCCAGGCAGGCGGCAATGAGCAGCACGCAGTCCGCCCCCATGGCCCGGGATTCATAAATTTGGTAGGGGTCGATCATGAAGTCTTTACGTAAGACCGGGAGCTCGCATGAAGCGCGCGCCAACTTCAAATAGTCTGGACAGCCCTGAAAAAACTGGCGATCGGTCAGTACTGAGAGGCAAGCCGCGCTCACCACATCTTGCGCAACCCCATTTGGACCACCTTGAGATGCACCAGCTTGCACACCAACTTGCGAGCTGCCCAGGGCATAGCTCTGGGCGATGTCTGACGGATCAAAATCTGCGCGCAGCACGCCTTTGGAGGGGCTGGCTTTTTTGATTTCGGCAATCACCGCCGCCGCACCGGACTGCAGTTTGTGGCGCATTGCGCCCACAAAGTCGCGCGTGAGCACCCGCGACTCTGCGTCGGCTCTTACCGCAGCCAGGGACAATTTGTTTTGGGCCTGCGCCACCTCTAGGCGTTTCACCGCCACAATTTGATTCAGTATGTCGCTCATGCCGGCGCTCCTAAGGCGTGAGACAGGGTCACCAAAGCTTCGAGCTTGGCGAGTGCCGCGCCGCAAGACAATGCCGCTTGGGCGCGCCGCACACCGTCTTGAATACTGTCGGCCACATTGGCGGCATACAAAGCCACGCCCGCATTAAGGGCCACGATGTCGCGCGCTGGACCGGGCTGGTTGCGTAGCACCTGCATCAGCATCTCGCGCGAGGCCTCGGGTGTTTCTACCCGCAGGGTGCGGGCGCTTGCCATGGTCAAGCCAAAGTCTTCAGGGTGAATTTCGTACTCGGTGATGCGGCCGTTTTGCAGCTCACCTACCAAAGTGGCTGCGCCCAGGCTCACCTCATCCATGCCGTCTTTGCCGTGCACCACGAGGGCATGAACCGCACCCAGCCGCTCCAGCGCACGCACCTGAATGCCCACCAAGTCGGGGTGGAACACCCCCATCAAGATATGGGGCGCACTGGCCGGGTTGGTTAAGGGACCCAAAATATTGAACAGGGTTTTGATGCCCAGCTCGCGTCGCACCGGGGCCACGTTTTTCATGGCGGGGTGGTGGTTTGGGGCAAACATAAAACCCACACCCACATCCATCACACACCGCGCAATGGCGGCGGGGCTGAGCTGAATGTTCACGCCCAGAGACTCCATCACGTCAGCACTGCCGCTCTTGCTGCTCACACTGCGCCCGCCGTGTTTGCTGACTTTAGCCCCAGCTGCAGCGGCCACAAACATGGCGCAGGTGGAAATGTTGAAGGTGTGTGAGCCGTCTCCACCCGTGCCCACAATATCCACCAAATGGGAAGTGTCTGGCACCTGCACCTTGAGCGAAAACTCCCGCATCACCGTAGCCGCAGCCGTAATTTCGCCTATGGTTTCTTTTTTGACACGCAGGCCGGTGATAAAGGCTGCCACCATCAAAGGCGTCATCTCGCCGCTCATGATGAGCCGCATGATGTGCAGCATTTCGTCATGAAAAATTTCGCGGTGCTCGATCACGCGCTGCAGCGCGTCTTGAGGGGTGATCAGATGAAATTGGGCCATATGCTTAGCTGGGTATGAGAAAGTTGCGCAGCAAGGGGTGGCCATGCTCGCTCAAGATGGATTCGGGATGAAACTGCACGCCTTGCACCGCCAAGCGTTTGTGCCTCACCCCCATGATGTCGCCGTCGTCCGTCCATGCAGTGATTTCCAGATCTGAGGGGCAAGATACACGCTCAATCACCAGTGAGTGGTAGCGGTTCACAATGAACTGTGCAGGCAGATGCGCAAACACGCCCTCTTGGGTTGTGGAGATGACGCTGGTTTTGCCATGCATTAAGGCCTGAGCGCGCACAATGCGCCCGCCAAAAGCAGCCCCTATGCTTTGGTGCCCCAAACACACCCCCAGAATAGGCACTTGCCCCGCCAAGGCCTGAATGGCCGCAACCGAAATCCCAGCTTGCGCGGGGGCACATGGCCCCGGTGACACCACCAGCCGGTCCACCGCACCCGACTTGACTTGGGCCTGCAGCTCAGCTAACGAAATCTCATCGTTGCGGTACACCGTGACCTCAGCACCCAGCTCGCCAAAGTACTGGACCAAGTTGAATGTGAAGGAGTCGTAGTTGTCGATCATCACCAAGCGCAAACGATGACATGATGAGGTTGCGGCCATCATTCCAGACCCTCTTCCACCAGCTCGCTGGCTCGAATCAAGGCGCGGGCTTTGGCCTCGGTTTCTTTCCACTCCAGCTCGGGTACAGAGTCGGCCACCACGCCAGCGGCAGCTTGCACATACAGGGTTTGGTTTTTGATGATGCCGGTGCGAATGGCAATGGCCACGTCCATGTCGCCCGCGTAACTTAGATAACCGCACGCACCGCCATAAATGCCGCGCTTGCTGGGCTCAAGCTGGTCAATCAGCTCCATGGCGTGCACCTTGGGCGCGCCCGTCAAGGTGCCTGCCGGAAACGTGGCCTTGAGCACATCCAAAGAGCTCAGACCCGGCCTTAACAGACCTTCCACATTGCTCACAATGTGCATGACATGGCTGTAGCGCTCCACCACAAAGGCTTCGGTCACCTTGACACTGCCGGTCTGGGCAATGCGGCCAATGTCGTTGCGGGCCAAGTCAATCAGCATCACATGCTCGGCACGCTCTTTGGGGTCTTGAATCAGCTCTTGCTCGGCAGCCTTGTCCAGCTCGGGGGTGGCGCCACGCGGACGCGTGCCCGCCAGCGGCCGGATGGTGACTTTTTGCCCCTCGGGCGTGGCTTCTTGGCGCACCAAAATTTCAGGCGAGGCCCCCACCACCTGAAAGTCGCCCAGATCGTAGTAATACATATAGGGCGAAGGGTTGAGCATGCGCAAAGCCCGGTACAGGGACAGCGGTGACTCGGTAAACCGCTTGTGCAAACGCTGGCCCACTTGCACCTGCATAAAGTCGCCCGCTTCAATCAGCTCTTTGGCGCGGACCACGGCGGCCAGGTAGTCGTCCTTGGCAAATTCGCGCTGCACCTCGTACGAGGTGCTTTGGCTAATGGCTGGAGCCTGAACCGGCAAACGCAGGCGGTCTTTCAGGGTTTGCAGCCGCTGCTGCGCTGCCCTGTAAGCATTGGGCTGTGTGGGGTCGGCATACACCATGAGGTACAGCATGCCCGACAGGTTGTCGATCACCCCAAGCTCTTCGCACTGCACCAACAAAATGTCTGGGCAGCCCAGGGTGTCGGGTGGGCAGCTGTGCACCAGCTTTTTCTCGATGTGGCGCACCGTGTCGTAGCCAAAATAGCCCGCCAGTCCCCCACAAAACCGGGGCAAGCCCGCTTGCGTGGCGACCTTAAAGCGTTGCTGGTACCGGGCCACAAAGTCCAGGGGGTTTCCATGTGAGGTTTCCACCACCAAGCCGTCGGTCACTACCTCCGTCAAAGCCGCATCACCAAAACCACGGGCTCTCAAATGGGTGCGGGCGGGCAAACCAATAAAACTGTAGCGGCCAAAGCGCTCGCCCCCTACCACCGACTCCAACAAAAAGCTGAAAGCCGCAGCCTGACCCGCGGCAGGTGCCAGCTTGAGGTAAAGGGACAGGGGAGTTTCCAGGTCGGCAAAGGCCTGAGCCACCAGAGGCACGCGGTTAAAGCCTTGCTGGCGCAGCGCGTTGAATTCGCTTTCAGTCATAGGGCTGCAGTTATACCCGCATCGTCAAGCCGAAAGCGCTAGGTTCTTGGGTAAAAACGCTGTTTTGTCGACTTGGGCGTCCAAAAAGTCAATCATCTCGGCCAGGGGCAGGGGCTTGCTGAACAAATAGCCTTGACCCTTTTGCAAGCCCAACAGGCGCATCAGCTCAGCTTGGTCTTCGTGCTCAATGCCTTCGGCCACAGTGGACAGGTTCAGGGTGTTGGCCATGCGCATGGTGGCTTCAATCATGACGCGGTGAAAGTCGCTTTCCATGGCTTCCACCACAAAAGAACGGTCAATTTTCACAATGTTCACGGGCAGCTCATGCAGGCACGACAAGGACGAATACCCCGTGCCAAAGTCATCCAATGACAGGGCAATACCCAAACCGCGCAAATTGTTGAGTGCGGCTTTGACCCCCTCGTCTTGGGCAGCCAAGCTTTCGGTCACCTCCAAAATCAGGTGCTCGGGCTTGACCTCCCAGCGCTGCATCACTTCATGCACTTGATCGATCAGCTGGTGTTGCCGCAATTGCGCTCTGGACAAATTGACCGACATAAATTTGGGCGCTTTGTGGTCCAACACCAATCGCATGCGCTTGAGGTCAGCGCAGGCCTGCTCCAACACAAACAAGCCTATGGCGTTGATCAGCCCACAGGCTTCGGCTACAGGAATAAAGCTCATAGGCGACACAATGCCGCGCTCAGGGTGTTTCCAACGAACCAAGGCTTCCAGACCCGACACATTGCGGGTGTTCAAGTCCACCACAGGCTGGTACACCACATACATCTGGTTGAGTTCTAGGGCCAAGCGCAAGTCGTTTTCCAGAGCCACATCGTCGCGGATCCGGCGGCGCATGCCCGGGTGGAACATCACA
Organism: Hylemonella sp. UBA2468; assembly: GCA_002342165.1. Taxonomy (GTDB): domain Bacteria; phylum Pseudomonadota; class Gammaproteobacteria; order Burkholderiales; family Burkholderiaceae_C; genus Hylemonella. Next base: position 1,445 of record DDPM01000007.1, on the reverse strand, counting down.
TAACAACCGCGCCCTTGGCGCTTGGCCTCGTACATAGCAATGTCGGCGTCGCGCAGCATGCTGTCGGCGTCTTCGCTCATATGCTCGGTGGTCACAATGCCAATGCTGGCGGTAGAGCGCACCCGATGCGGGCCAATGTCGTAGGGCTCGCTTAGCACCTCCAGCAAGCGGGCGGCCACGCGCTCGGCGTCGGCATCGGAGCGCATATGGTTGAGCAGCACTACAAACTCGTCGCCCCCAAGTCGGGCTGCGATTTGCTGCGGCGCGTTGGTCATGGCGTCCCCGGGGCGCAAGCTGCCCTCTATGCGGCGGGCAATTTGGCGCAAGAGTTCGTCGCCCACGTTGTGCCCCAAGGTGTCATTGACCTGCTTAAAGCGGTCAAAGTCCATAAACAACAGGGCAAATTTTTGGTCAGGGTTTTGGCGCACCCGGTCGATCACCATTTCCACACGGTTGAGCAACTCCACACGGTTGGGCAGCTGGGTCAGCATGTCGGTGTGGGCTTGGCTGCGCAGCTGCTGTTCCAGGTCTTTGTGCACATTGATGTCGTAAGCAATGCCTGCCATGCGCAAGGCCAGACCCTCGGCGTCGCGCGCCACCACCGTACCGCTGAACATGCACCACATCCAACGGCCGCTGCTGTGCTTCAAACGCGCTTCCCAGTGCAGGGGGCGCTCTGAATCCTTGAGGTTGGTGCGAATGGCCCAACGCAAACCCTGCAAATCTTCGGGGTGGATCAGCTGGTTCCAAAACTCCATGGGGAGGGCAGGTTCTTTTTCTGGATGGCCTATTAGAGACATCAGCCGAGGGTTGCAGCGCACCACTTCGGCCTCCAAGTCCCACTGCCACACACCCAAAGAGGCACTATCAATGGCCAAGGTCAGCAGTTGCTGTTGGTCGCGGTACTCGGTCACGTCCAGCATGCAGCTCACCACATGCGTCAAGTTGCCATCGGGGTCACGCACCACATCGGTATTGACCAACACCCAGCGCAATTGCCCGGGGGCCGACATCAGGCCCAACACCTCGCCCTGCAGCGGTCGATTGGCCTGCAAGGTTTTATTAAATGGGCGCTCCGCCATCGGGCAAGGCTGAAGGTTTTCCTTCAAAATTTGCAGCCGCTGCAGGGGCGCCTTACGGTCTGCGCTTTCACCCAAACTCACACCCAACAGGGCTGCGGCAACAGGGTTGCACTCCACCACATTGCCTTGAACGTCTTGCATCAGCACCCCAGCAGGCAAGGCTTTCATCAGGGTGGCGCTGCGCAAACGTTCGTTGATCAAGGGCGTGATGTCGGTGGCCACCACGGTAAAGCCCAGTAAGGCACCTTGCCCGTCGTGAAACGGCTGGTAATCCACATCCACCCAAACCTCTTGGCCATTTGGCAAGCGGTGCATCAGCTCAGCACGCACACTTAAACCGCGGTCGAGTTCGGCAAGCCTGCG
>DDPM01000106.1 GCA_002342165.1 Hylemonella sp. UBA2468 | reverse complement strand
AGGGTTGGCTTTGGCATAGGCCATGAACTCTTGTACGGTGTTGAATGGCAGCGAAGGGTGCACCATCAGCACGTTGGGGACTGTCGCCAGGATGCTGATGGGTACAAACTTGGAGGCGTCGTAGTTGAGCTTGGGATACAAACTTGGGTTGATCGCCAGAGTGGTGGGTGGAGAGGCCAGCAGGGTGTAGCCATCGGGCTCTGCATTGGCTACAAACTCAGCGCCAATATTGCCAGCAGCACCGGGCTTGTTGTCCACAATCACGCTTTGGCCTAAGCGGCTGCCCAGTTGCTCCAAGATCAGGCGGGGCAATACATCGGCAGTCCCACCAGCGGGGTTAGGTACCACTATGCGGATGACTTTTTGCGGCCAATTGCCAAGACCCGGGCTCGCACCTTGAGCCCAAGCTTGGGACAACCCAAGCCCTGTCCAAGCACTGGCACCCACCAAGGTACCGCTGGTTTGCAGCCACTGCCGGCGATTAAAGCCTGAATGATTGTGTTTCATGTTGTCGTCCTTTAGGTTGGTTTTTTTAAAGCGAAATCATTAAAGCGGAATGATCAACAGGGTTTCGATCACCCTGGAGTCAAACACAAACTTACGCTCTTGAAACACAGGGTCTCCGCCTGCGGAGAGGGCCGAAATGTCCACGAGGTCTTGGCACTGGCCCACCGAAATGATTTTCATGTCGCCAGTCAGCTCCATAGTGCGCACCACCATGTAGTTGGAGCGTAGCTGCAGCAGGTTGGCTTCTTTGCCCACAATTTGCACACCAGACACGATATGCCGGTAGTGCTGGGGTTCGTACACATTGGCAATGCGCATGGACATGATGCGGTCGCGCAGCTGGTCGGCACTGCGAGAGTCCATGATGGCCAGTGGCAAACCGCGGTCTTGGTTAAAGCGCGAAATCACGGTGTAGCGGCCCGCTGGGGCCAACAAATTGCACACGTCTTCAACGCGGTTTTCATCAATGGCACGGGCCCATTCAAACAACAGGTTTTCAACCGCGCGGAAATGGGATTCGTTGTTTAAGGTCATGTTCAGTGACATTTACAGCCCCATGTCTTTGCGGTAGTTGTGCCAAAAATTGCGAATGGCCCTTTCCGAAAGCTTGTGGCTGGGGCCGCTGGTCAGGTCGCGCCCGCCCATCTCGATAAACGATTCACCGGTTTGTCCGTCGCCTACTGCCTTGCGCACCATTTCGCATACGGCGGCGTCTTCTACCGAAATCATGCCTGCGCTTCCCGCCAAGTTGGCTTGCATGAGGCGGATTTGGGTCAGGGTGTCGTCTTCATCTGTGTAGCCAAAGTAGGTCCAAACTAAATCGGCTTCGTTAGGCCCGCGGGGAATCAGCTGGCGGGTGGCCAAGCTGTTGGCAATTTGGTGCAGTACAAAGCTGGGGTATAGCGTCAAAATTTGCACGCTCACGCCGTCGCCAAACTCGTCCGTCCACTTCAAGATGCTGGGGTCTTTAAGTTTGAGGCCGTCGTTCACCGAGCGCAGGGTGGACGAGGTTTCTTGAAAGTCTTTGCCCTCTTTTTCGGTACCCGCCTTGGTGTAAAAGTAAACATGCTTGCCAGTGGTGTCGAGCACCATGCCCGACTCTTGGTTTTGCCGAGACAAGCCAAAGGTGCCGTAAAACGTATGCAGGATATTGGCGTGGTAAGAGTCCCGGGGGTTCTCGTGGTAGGCCTTCCAGTTGGCATGAATGCGCTGGGTGTCATAGCCCAACACTTTGAGGGGCTTGTGGCACACACGGCGAATGCCCTCGGCCACCACGCCCACCCACTCCTCAAAAGGCGGTGTGGCGTCAGAGTAGGTCGCAAACACCAAACCAAAGTAAGACGCCACACGAAGCTTTTGCAAGCCGTGGTCGGCTTTGTCAAAGTCTTTGGGTAAGCCGCCTTCGCCGCGCAAGCCGTGCTGGAACGCCGCATGGCTTAAGTCGCCATTGAGCTGGTAGCTCCAAGCGTGGTAGACGCAATACAGTTTTTTGGCGGTGCCAAAAGCTTCACGGCACACCATGTTGCCCCGGTGCGCGCAACGGTTGAGCATGGCGTGCAAGGTGCCGTCTTCGCCGCGGGTTAAAAGCACCGATTGCTCGCCAATCCAAGTGGTTTTGTAGTTACCAGGCTCGGGCACTTCGGCTTCAAGGCCTAAGTAATGCCAGTTTGCACCCTGAAAAATTTGGCGCTGCTCTTTGAGGTAAGTGTCAGTGTCGCTGTAAATCCAGTAGGGCGCGCGGGCTACGCCTTGGTCAGGCCAAATGCGGCCAACAGTTTGCGAGTTGGCCAGCGCTTGGGGGCTGGTGGGTGAGTTCATGAGTTGATGTCTCCAGTTATTGAAATTGTGAAGCCGGACTCACACCCCGGCCTTATGGCGACTCACTTTTATTAAGTAGTGCTGTCAGGAGAAACTGCCTTACAGCTCTGAAACTAAATGACTTTCGCAATGCATTGGCAAACGTAGTCTATGTTCTTGCTGTTAAGCGCTGCCACGCACATACGGCCAGTATCAGTACCGTAAATGCCAAATTCGTTGCGCAGGCGCACCATTTGCTCTTTGGATAGGCCCGAGTAGCTGAACATGCCGATCTGCTTGGTGATGAAGGACATGTCCTTTTGGACACCGGCAGCTTTCAAGCCGTCTACCAGTTTCTGTCGCATGGCTTTAATGCGCACGCGCATTTCGCCCAATTCGCGCTCCCACAGGGCGCGCAGTTCGGGGTTGTTTAAAACAGCGGCCACCACGGCACCACCATGTGTGGGTGGGTTGCTGTAGTTGGTGCGAATCACAATTTTGAGCTGGCTGAGCACCCGGTCGGCCTCTTCTTTGCTGGCGCACAACACGCTCAGGGCGCCTACCCGTTCGCCATAAAGGCTGAAGCTTTTGCTAAAGGAAGTGGATACAAAAAATGTCAGGCCAGCCTGCACAAATTTGCCAATTACGGCGCCGTCTTCCTGAATGCCGTAGCCAAAACCTTGATAGGCCATGTCCAAAAACGGTATGAGTTGCTTGGCCTCAATGGTGCTGATCACTTGATCCCATTGCGCGGGCGAAATGTCGTAACCCGTAGGGTTGTGGCAGCAGGCATGCAGCAACACAATGGTGCCCGCAGGCGCAGCGGCTATGTCTGCCAACATGCCTTCAAAGTCAATGCCGCGTTGAGCTGCGTTGTAGTAGCGGTAGGCGTCCACCGTAAAGCCCGCTTGGGTGAATAAGGCGCGGTGATTTTCCCAGCTGGGGTCTGAAATTAAAATCTTGCTGTTGGGGCTGAGCTTTTTCAAAAAATCTGCCCCAATCTTGAGTCCGCCGGTGCCGCCTATGCCTTGTACGGTGGCCACACGCCCACTTTGTATCGGCTCGCTTTGGGCACCAAACACCAAGGTTTTTACGGCAGCGTCGTAGGCGGCAATGCCATCTATGGGCAAGTAGCCGCGGGCTGTGGGGTGTGCCATAAGGGTTTTTTCGGCATTTTGGACGCACTGCAGCAAGGGCAATTTGCCGTTGTCGTCGAAGTACACCCCCACACCTAAGTTGACTTTGTTGGGGTTGCTGTCAGCAGCGTACTGCTCGTTCAAACCCAAAATAGGATCACGAGGGGCCATTTCGACAGCGGAAAACATAGGCATGGATATTCCTTAATAAGGGGATGAATTATTCTTGCAGACCAACCCAAATTTTAAAGTGCATGAATCCAGCTGTTGTTGATCTTCCCTCCGCCTCGGCTCCGGCCGCAGTGGCTCAGGGGGAATTCTTGTCCTTTGAAGGCTCGCCTTTTGAGCTTTACCAGCCCTATCCGCCCGCAGGAGATCAGCCAGAGGCGATCAATTTGTTGGTGGACGGGGTACTTAACGGCGAGGTGTTTCAAACTCTATTGGGTGTGACCGGTTCTGGTAAGACCTTCACCATGGCCAACGTGATTGCCCGCCTAGGCCGCCCCGCCATTGTGTTTGCACCCAACAAAACGCTAGCCGCTCAGCTCTACAGCGAGTTTCGGGAATTTTTTCCTAAAAACGCGGTGGAGTACTTTGTAAGTTACTACGACTACTACCAGCCTGAGGCCTATGTGCCTCAGCGCGACTTGTTTATTGAAAAAGACAGCGCCATCAACGAGCATATTGAGCAGATGCGCCTGAGTTGCACCAAAAGTCTGATGGAGCGGCGCGATGTGGTCATTGTGGCCACGGTGTCGGCTATTTACGGCATTGGTAACCCACAGAGTTACCACCAAATGGTGATGACTTTGCGCAGCGGCGACCGCATGGGCCAGCGTGATGTGATTGCCCAGCTGGTGCGCATGCAGTACCAACGTAATGATTTGGATTTTTCCAGGGGTAACTTCAGAGTGCGGGGCGACACTATTGATGTGTTTCCGGCAGAACACAGCGAAATGGCCTTGCGAATTGAGTTGTTTGACGACGAAATTGAAAGCCTGCAGCTGTTTGATCCGCTCACGGGCCGCATCCGCCAAAAAATCCCGCGTTTTACCGTGTACCCCAGCAGCCACTACGTGACCCCGCGCGAGCAGGTGTTGGCGGCTGTCGAAACCATCAAGTTGGAGCTGGCGCAACGCCTGCAAGAGTTGGTGGGTATGGGCAAACTGGTGGAGGCGCAAAGGCTGGAGCAGCGCACCCGTTTTGACTTGGAAATGCTCAGCGAAGTCGGGCATTGCAAAGGCATTGAAAACTACAGCCGCCATTTATCGGGTGCAGCTCCGGGCGAGGCCCCCCCCACGCTCACCGACTACCTACCCAAAGACGCCCTGATGTTTCTGGACGAAAGCCATGTACTGATCGGCCAGTTCGGCGGCATGTACAACGGCGACCGCGCCCGCAAAACAACGTTGGTGGAGTACGGTTTTAGGCTGCCCAGTGCTTTAGACAACCGCCCGCTGAAGTTTGAAGAGTTCCAAACCAAAATGCGGCAAGCCATTTTTGTATCGGCCACTCCGGGCGACTGGGAAAACACCCATGCAGGGCAGGTGGTGGAGCAGTTGGTGCGCCCTACGGGCTTGGTAGATCCCTTGCTTGAGGTACGGCCTGCCACCCACCAAGTGGACGATGTGCTCCAAGAAATCCGCATTAGGGTAGACCTTAATGAGCGGGTGCTCATTACCACCCTCACCAAGCGCATGGCAGAGCAGTTGACCGATTACCTGAGCGAGAACGGTGTGAAAGTACGCTACTTGCACAGCGATGTTGACACTGTGGAGCGGGTGGAAATTTTGCGCGACCTGCGTTTGGGTGCCTTTGATGTGTTGGTGGGCATCAATTTACTGCGCGAGGGCTTGGACATTCCCGAGGTGTCTTTGGTGGCTATTCTGGATGCCGACAAGGAAGGCTTTTTGCGTTCTGAACGATCGCTCATCCAAACCATAGGCCGAGCTGCACGCAATTTGAGCGGCAAAGCCATCTTATATGCCGACCGCATTACCAACTCCATGGAGCGTGCCATGGGCGAAACTGAGCGACGCCGCCAGAGGCAAATTGCACATAACTTGCGTTTGGGCATCACGCCCAAGGCCATTGTCAAGCAGGTGCGCGACCTCATTGACGGCGTGTACAGTGAAAAAGCCGGTAAAGAGGCCGAGCGCCTAGAGCTGCAAGCCCAGCAAATGGCGCAAATGGAGGAGATGAGCGAAAAAGACTTGGCTCGAGAGGTCAAGCGCCTCGAAAAACTCATGCTTGAACACGCTCGTAACTTGGAGTTCGAGCAGGCTGCAAGGGTACGTGACCAGCTCAAAAATTTAAAGGCACGAGCTTTTGGGGCGGAGGTTTCTGATCACCCTGCCTGAATAACCCTATAACTTTAAAGTCCCACTAATTTGCTGGGTCTTGGCTATACTTGACTTTTTCGGTCGGGAAAGAACTTTAAATAATTTTTCACAGGAGTCAGCTATGCGTCTTACCACCAAAGGTCGTTTTGCGGTTACTGCCATGATTGATTTGGCCTTGCGTCAAAACGCAGGCCCTGTAACGTTGGCAGCCATCAGCCAACGACAACAAATTTCATTGTCTTACTTGGAGCAACTTTTTGGCAAGTTGCGTCGCCATCAGCTGGTGGAGTCCACCCGTGGACCAGGCGGTGGCTATTCTTTGGCGCGTAAGGCTTCAGATATCACTGTGGCTGATGTGATTTTGTCGGTGGATGAGCCTATAGATGCCACCCAGTGCGGAGGTAAAGAAAATTGCCAAGGTGGGGAAGCGGGTCGTTGCATGACGCACGAGTTGTGGGCATCACTCAACTCCCGCATGGTGGATTTCCTGGATTCAGTGAGCCTACAAAAGCTGGTGGACGATCAATTGGCCAAGGGTGTTTCCATTGACGACAAGCCCGCAAGCAAGCGTCCTATGACCGCGGTTCCTTTGCCCAAACCCATGAAAGTCAACGCTCCGAATTCAGTGTTTGCTTTGGGTGCCTCTTTGAACAAGTCATAAAACCCAACTATGGATACCACGCCTCATTTCCCTATTTATTTGGATTACAGCGCCACCAACCCTTGTGACGAGCGGGTAGTGGATGCCATGGTGCCCTGGCTGCGCAGCCATTTTGGCAATCCGGCATCCCGCAGCCATGCGTGGGGCTGGGAGGCAGAAGCCGCCGTTGAAAAAGCCCGCACTCAAGTGGCGGACCTGGTGGGCGCAGACCCCCGCGAGATTGTGTGGACCTCTGGCGCTACCGAATCCAACAACCTGGCCATCAAAGGTGCTGCTCATTTCTACAAGGACAAAGGCAAACACCTCATTACCGTCAAAACCGAGCACAAAGCGGTGCTGGACACCTGTCGCGAGCTTGAGCGCCAAGGCTTTGAAGTCACCTACCTTGATGTCCAGGCCGATGGCTTGGTGGACCCCGAAGTGTTCAAGGCCGCCATTCGGCCCGACACCATTTTGGCCAGCGTCATGTTTGTGAACAACGAAATTGGCGTGGTGCAAGACATTGCGGGCTTGGGTGCTATTTGCCGCGAGCGTGGGGTGTTTTTGCATGTGGATGCTGCACAAGCCACAGGCCGTATCGATATCGACCTGACCACTTTGCCAGTTGACTTGATGAGTCTGACCGCCCACAAAACCTATGGTCCTAAAGGCGTAGGTGCCTTGTTTGTGCGCCGCAAGCCCCGCATTCGCATCGAGGCCCAAATGCACGGTGGTGGCCACGAGCGTGGCATGCGCAGCGGCACCTTGCCCACGCACCAAATTGTCGGCATGGGCGAGGCTTACCGCATTGCCAAAGCCGAAATGCATGTTGAAAACCAACGCATCAAGGCCTTGCAGCAACGCATGATCAATGGCTTAAAAGGCGTGGAGCAGGTGTTTATCAACGGCAGCCTAGAGCATCGCGTGCCCCACAACCTGAACATGAGCTTCAATTACGTTGAAGGCGAGTCGCTCATCATGGGTATTAAAGGCTTGGCTGTTTCCAGTGGCTCGGCCTGTACCTCAGCTTCTTTGGAGCCCAGCTATGTGTTGCGTGCTTTGGGTCGCAGTGATGAACTGGCCCACAGCAGCTTGCGCATGACCTTTGGCCGCTGGACCACTGAGGCAGACATTGACTTTGCGGTTGAAACCATCAAACACAATGTGGCCAAACTCCGTGACTTAAGTCCCTTGTGGGAAATGTATCAAGACGGTGTGGATCTCAGCACCATCCAGTGGGCAGCCCACTAAACAAATACGAGGTAAATACATGGCTTATTCTGAAAAAGTAGTGGATCACTACGAAAACCCCCGCAACGTAGGCTCCTTTGAAAAGGGCGACGACACCGTAGGCACTGGCATGGTCGGTGCTCCCGCCTGCGGCGACGTGATGAAGCTGCAAATCAAGGTCAACCCCCAAACCGGCGTGATTGAAGACGCCCGATTTAAAACCTACGGTTGTGGCTCC
>DDPM01000102.1:4126-14772 GCA_002342165.1 Hylemonella sp. UBA2468 | reverse complement strand
AAGATGAGCAAAAGTCTGGGCAACACCGTGGTGCCGCAAGAAGTCACTGACAAACTAGGTGCTGAAATCGTGCGCCTGTGGGTAGCGTCTACCGACTACTCAGGCGACCTCAACATCGACGACAAAATCTTAGCGCGCGTGGTCGACACCTATCGCCGCGTTCGCAACACTTTGAAGTTCTTGATGGCCAACACCAGCGACTTCGACGTGGCGAAAGATGCTGTGCCTTACGACCAGTTGTTGGAAATCGATCGCTACGCACTGTCACGCGCAGCCGAGTTACAAGCGGAAATCGTCGGTACACACAACGCCGCTGTTGGCGTATTTGAAGGCGGACATTTTGGCCAGTATGAGTTCCATCCTGTTGTCTCAAAACTGCAGTTGTATTGCTCAGAAGACTTAGGTGCTTTCTATCTGGATGTGCTCAAAGACAGGCTCTACACCACGGCCACTACATCGCTCTCGCGTCGAAGCGCACAAACTGCGCTCTACACCATCACCCAAGCGATGTTGCGTTGGATGGCGCCCTTCTTGAGTTTTACTGCTGAAGAAGCATGGCGTGTGATGGGCACATCGCCTTCCATCTTTTTTGAAACGTATACGCACTTGGCAACGCCTAACGCAGCATTGGTTGACAAATGGCGCGTGGTCAAAGATGTGCGCGAACTTGCTAACAAAGAAATTGAAAGCAAGCGCAGTGCCGGTTTGATTGGTGCATCTTTGCAAGCTGAATTAACGATTGCATGTGACGGTGCCATTTTCGAGGCTTTAACTTCATTGGGTGATGATTTGAAGTTTGTCTTCATCACCTCTAAAGTGACGCTCGTTCGTCAGGCAGGCGATCTTCACATCGATGTCAAAGCCAGTGAAGCCGAGAAATGCGAACGCTGCTGGCATTACAGCCAAGATATTGGGCAAGATGCAGCACACCCCACATTGTGTGGTCGCTGCACTAGCAATCTTTACGGCTCTGGCGAAGTACGCCACTTCGCATAATTTACGGCTCGCACTTACAACGCACATGGCACGCCACACCTTTATCCGCAATACGACCTCTTATTGGCTGTGGATTGGCATTGCCATCGCCATCCTGTTGGCAGATCAGTTCACCAAAGTATTGATTGTTAGCACCTACCAATTAGGTGAAGGTTTTTCTGTCACGGGTTTTTTCAATATCGTGCGCGTGCACAACGAAGGCGCTGCATTTTCATTTTTAGCCAATGCAGGTGGATGGCAACGCTGGTTATTTACAGGTTTTGGCGCTATCGCTGCGATTGCAATTGTTTGGATGCTCAAACAACATGCACAACAAAAGTTATTTGGATTTGCACTAGCCTGCGTTTTAGGCGGCGCAGTAGGCAATGTGATCGACCGCGTGATGTATGGCTACGTAGTCGATTTCTTAGACTTCCATTACGCGGGCATGCACTTTCCTGCATTTAATCTTGCAGACAGCGCCATTACTTTGGGCGCCGCCTGCTTGATTTTGGATGAACTCCTGAGAGTTCGCCAAGGCCGCTGATTACAAGGTAATGATCGTGCAACCCGTAGTCTTACGGGCTTCCAAATCAATGTGCGCTTGCGCAACATTTGCCAAGGGATAGGTCTGATCGATATGGATCTTGACCTTGCCACTGGTGACGGCTTCAAACAAATCGTCCGCCATGGCTTGCGTGTTTTCACGTGTGCTCATGTGCGTGAACAAGGTTTGACGCGTGACATACAAAGAGCCCTTGCCGCCCAGAATGCCCGGAGAGAACGCTGGCACGGGACCTGACGCATTACCAAAGCTTGCCATCAAGCCTAAAGGTGACAAGCAGTCAAGCGATTTCTCCCAAGTGTCTTTACCGACAGAGTCGTACACCACTTTCACACCTTTGCCGCCAGTGATTTCTTTCACCTTCACCAAGAAGTCTTCTGTGTTGTAGTTGATCGCGAAGGCGGCACCATTGGCCAAGGCCAATTTACATTTGGCGTCACTGCCCGCTGTTCCAATCAGTTGGTAGCCTAAAGCATTGGCCCATTGCGATGCAATCAAACCAACGCCACCTGCTGCTGCGTGGAACAGAATGAAATCGCCTTTGTGCAATCCGCCTTGTGGCAAAGTGCTCTTGAGTAAATACTGCGCAGTTAAACCTTTGAGCATCATGGCCGCACCGGTTTCAAACGAAATCGCGTCTGGCAATTTGCACACACATTTGGCAGGCATGACCCGCACTTCGCAATAGCTTCCAGGAGGCTGGCTGGCATAAGCCGCACGGTCGCCCACCTTCAAGTGGGTCACGCCCTCGCCCACGGCTTCCACAACCCCAGAGGCCTCCATGCCCAAATTCAAAGGCATGGGCAGTTGGTAAAGGCCAGAACGCTGGTACACGTCGATAAAGTTCAGACCCACTGCTTTGTGGCGGATGCGAATCTCCCCAGGCCCTGGTTCCCCCACTGTCACCGTGGCAATCTTGAGCTGCTCGGGGCCACCGTGTTGATCAATTTGAACGGCGCGGGAAGTTGAAGTCATGAGAGGTCTCCTAATAGGTATTGGGGTTGATCTGGCTCAAATTCTATAAGGGCGGCTTCATGTCCAAAACACCAGTCCTTGGTACCCTAGTGCACATCCTCTCCAAATCCGCCTGGGGGGAGAGCAGGACGCGCTGCGTCTCACCAAGGTTGTTACAGTGCATGCCATGTCCACCCAAGCGTCCGCCCGACTCTCCCCTGCTACCGTCCTGCTCCTGACCATCCCGCCCCTCATGTGGGCCGGCAATGTGGTGGTGGGCCGGATGTTGAGCCCGCATATTTCTCCGGTCACACTCAATTTCATCCGCTGGGGCTTGGCTTTTTTAATTTTGCTGCCGTTGGCGTGGCGCGTGGTGCTACCGGGCAGTGGTTTGTGGGCCAGTTGGAAGCGCTTTACCTTGCTGGGTTTGCTGGTCGGTTGCTACAACGCGCTGCAGTACATGGCGCTGGAAACCTCTTCGCCGCTCAACATCACCCTGGTGGCGTCGAGCAGCCCGATTTGGATGATGGCCATAGGCCGCTTGTTTTTTGCTGCGCCCATCAGCCGCAGGCAAGGCCTAGGGGCGGTGTTGTCCATGCTGGGCGTGGCCTTGGTTTTAAGCCGCGGCGAGCTCGACGCCTTGCTCAATTTGCGCCTGGTGGTGGGCGATGTGTACATTTTGATAGCCACCCTGTCTTGGGCCTATTACAGCTGGATGCTGACCCAAAAAAATCAGGAACCGGCACATATTCGCAACGATTGGTCAGCATTTTTACTGTCTCAAATTGTGTTCGGCATGGGTTGGGCCGGTGTGTTTGCGGCGGGCGAATGGGCGGCTGACCGCGCCTTTGTGCATTGGAGCTGGCCAACAGCAGCGGGCATTTTGTTTGTAGCGCTCGGGCCAGCACTGCTGGCCTACCGCTGCTGGGGCGCCGGCGTACAAAGAGCGGGGCCTGCCATAGCCTCATTTTTTTCCAACCTCACCCCTTTGTTTGCAGCCTTGGGGTCCTTGGCTTTGCTGGGCGAAATGCCCCAGTTCTTTCACGTGCTGGCTTTTGCCTTCATTGTGGGGGGGATCGTGGTATCTTCAAAACGTTCCAAATGACTGTGCCTTCTGCCATGAAACACCCAACTCAAGCTCCTACCCAAGTTTTTCAAGGACAAGTTGCACGAGCTGCTGGCCGAACTGCCGTTTCTTGCGCGCTGTTGATGGTATTGAGCGCCTGCGTCGGCACCACTCCTTTGAATGAGAGCAGCACCAATGCAGCACCCATTTCTCGGGAAATGAACGACCTGATCAACAACAACCAACTGCCTGCGGGCGCCAAAATCAACCACGGTCAGTCCCTCATCATGGGCGCAGGTGACAACTGGGTGGGCAGAGTGGTGATGGAGCTGAGCCAAAGCCCCAACGCGACCTACAACTTTTTTCTGGACCAATACCCAGCGCAAGGCTGGACTTTGGTGACGGCAGTTCGCGGCAAAACCAGTCTGCTGGTGTTCACCAAGGCCGATCGCAGCGCTTCGGTGGAAATGAGCGAAGGCGCTTTTGGCGCCACCCAAACCACCTTAACCGTTACCCCCAAAAGCACGCTGCCCGCCGCGGCATCGGCTAACCCCGTACGGCGTTAGAACCTCAGTAGGTTCCGGGGTAAGCCCCGCCGTCTGCCAACACGTTTTGGCCGTTGATGTAGGCCGCTTGTTGGCTGCACAAAAAGGCGCAAATAGCACCGAACTCCTGCGGGTTACCAAAACGTTGCGCCGGAATTTGCTTGCGACGCGCATCCATCACGGCCTCTAGGGGTTGACCGGTTTTTTTAACGGCATTGGCAAAGTTGCCACGTAACCGGTCGGTGTCAAACGCACCGGGCAAGAGGTTGTTGATGGTGACGCCATGGGCGGCCAGCTTGGGGTTGCGGGCCACCCCCGCCACAAACCCGGTTAAGCCGCTGCGCGCACCGTTGGACAAGCCCAAGATATCAATAGGGGCCTTCACTGCACTCGAGGTGATGTTGATGATGCGGCCAAACCCACGGACCGCCATGCCGTCTACCGTCGCCTTGATGAGTTCAATAGGCGTGATCATGTTGGCGTCCACAGCCTTGATCCAAGCCTCGCGGTCCCAGTCGCGAAAGTCTCCTGGGGGTGGGCCACCCGCGTTGGTGACCACAATGTCAAATTCTTGGCGCTGCGCAAACACGGCCTGCCGCCCCTCGGGGGTGGTGATGTCTGCCGCCACGGCCAACACTTCTCCTGCCCCTTGCAAGGCCTTGAGTTCGGCTGCAGCAGCGTCCAGGGCTTGCGCACCACGAGCCACGATGAGCACATGCGCCCCTTCTTGGGCGAGCGCCTGAGCACAGCCCAAACCCAAACCTTTGCTGGCACCACATACCAACGCCCATTTGCCTTTGATTCCTAAATCCATGTTGCTTTTCCTGATTCAATAAAAATAACACTCAATAACCTGCGGCCAAACCATCGCGGCGCGCATCGCTGGCAGCCACATAACCTTCCACCTTGGGTTCACCCGCACGCCATATGAACTGGCCCGCCCCAAAGTCCTGGTAAGAATCGTTGATGACTTCCATTTGGTGGCCGCGCTGGGCCAAACCTTGCACCGTATCGACCGACATACCGGCTTCTACATTGATTTCTAACCCTGCGTTGTAACGCCACCGAGGGGCGTCGCAAGCAGTTTGAGGGTCTTGCTTGTAATCCAGCATGCGCACCAGCGTTTGCATATGACCTTGCGGCTGCATGTTGGCCCCCATCACTCCAAAACTCATCACCGGTTGACCGTTTTGCGTCAAAAAGGCCGGGATGATGGTGTGGAAAGGCCGCTTGCCCGGCGCCACCAAATTGGCCGGGTTGTGGGCATTGGCTTGCAAGTTGAATGCATGGCCGCGGTTTTGCAAGCTCACTCCAAACTCAGGCTCCACACACCCTGAGCCAAAGCCCATGTAATTGCTTTGGATAAAGCTGACCATCATGCCGTTTTCATCGGCCGTGGTAAGGTAAATGGTGCCGCCCTTGACCGGGTTGCCCGCTCCAAAGTCTTGTGCCTTGTTCATTTGAATCAGCTTGGCACGCGAGGCCAAATAAGCGTCATCCAACATCTGCTCGGTGCTCACTTGCATGCTGCCGGGATCGGCCACATAGCGGTACACATCGGCAAAGGCCAACTTCATGGCTTCAATTTGCAGGTGCTGCGAATCCACGCCGTCCACCGGCATGCCGGCCACGTCCCAATGGCCCAGGATGCCCAAAGCTATCAAGGCGGCAATGCCTTGGCCGTTGGGCGGAATCTCATGCAGGGTGTAACCACGGTAGTTTTTGCCAATGGGCTGAACCCACTCAGGCTTGTAGGTAGCCAAATCGCTGGCCTTAAGACTGCCGCCATGCTGATTCGAAAAACGCTCCAGCGCCTGGGCGATTTCACCGCCATAAAAGGCATGACCCTTGGAAGCAGCAATGGTGCGCAAGCCTTTGGCTGCAGCTGCAAACTTGAACAACTCCCCCACCTTAGGCGCCCTGCCCCAAGGCAAAAACGCTTGGGCAAACCCGGGCATGTTTTGCAGCTCCGCAGTAGCGGCCTCCCATTTTTGCTGAACCACCACGGGCATGAGGTAACCGCGCTCTGCAATTTCAATGGCTGGAGCCAGCAACTCTTCAAAGGGCAACTTGCCAAAGCGCTCACTCATGGCCACCCAACTGGCCACGGCGCCTGGCACCGTCACAGCGTCCATGCCGCGTTTTGGTGGTTGGTCTTTTTCGCCGTATTTGGACTTGAAGTACTGGGGTGTCCAAGCCTGCGGCGCACGCCCCGAGGCATTCAAGCCATGCAAGGTCTTGCCGTCCCACAAAATGGCAAACGCATCGCTGCCTAGGCCATTGCTGACCGGCTCACAAATGGTCATGGCCGCCGCCGCCGCGACGGCCGCGTCCACGGCATTGCCCCCGTTTTGCAACATGCGCAAACCCGCCTGGGCTGCCAGGGGATGAGAGGTGGACACCACATTCCTCGCAAAGACTGGCAAACGGGTCACGGCATAGGGATTTGAAAAATTGAAATGCATAGAACCTCGAAACAACGGCTCTTTAGCCAGAGTTGAACCTTAACCCAAAAAAGAAAGCGACTTTGAAATGTGAAAACGGCACCCTAAGGTGCCGTCAGAGGATTGAGTAATGAAAAACTCAGTCTTCCACGAAAGCCTCTTCACGTTTGGCCTTCACAGCAGGCATCAAGACGATGATCAGCAACACCAAAGCTAAGGCCAGCAATGTGGCCGACAAAGGCCGCGTGACAAACACGGTCCAGTCACCGCGAGACAACAGAAGCGCACGGCGCAGGTTTTCTTCCATCATCGGGCCCAAGATAAAGCCCAGCAACAAAGGCGCAGGCTCCACACCCAGCTTGATAAAGATATAGCCAACGACACCAAATATTGCCACCATCCAAATGTCAAAGGTGTTGTTGTTGGTGGTGTACACACCCAAGGCGCAGAACAGCACGATGGCGGGGAACAACCAACGGTAAGGCACGCTGAGGAGCTTGATCCAAATGCCAATCATGGGCAGGTTCAAAATGATGAGCATCAGGTTGCCGATCCACATGGAGGCAATCAGACCCCAGAACAACTCGGGGTTGCTGGTCATCACCTGTGGGCCGGGCTGAATGTTATGGATGGTCATAGCGCCCACCATCAAAGCCATCACGGCATTGGGTGGAATACCCAGCGTCAGCAAAGGAATGAAGGAGGTTTGCGAACCGGCGTTATTCGCAGATTCGGGAGCGGCCACACCGCGAATGTTGCCCTTGCCAAAAGGCACTTCGCCAGCTTTGAGCTTGGTTTTCTTTTCGACGGTGTAAGCCGCAAACGCAGCCAACAAAGCACCCCCACCGGGCAAAATACCCAGCATAGAACCCAAAGCCGTGCCACGCAGAATGGCAGGCGTCATGAGCTTGATGTCTTCCCAGTTGGGGTAAAGGTTGCTCACCTTGTCAGTGAAGACCTCGCGGTCTTCTTCTTTAACTGAAAGGTTGGCAATGATCTCGCCATAGCCGAACACGCCCATGGCAACGATGATGAAGCCAATGCCGTCCGTCAGTTCCGGAATGTCTAACGAAAAACGTGCCACACCGGAATTCACGTCGGTACCCACCAAGCCCAGCAGCAAACCCAGAATGATCATGGCCACCGCCTTGAGCAAAGACCCCGAGGCCAACACCACGGCACCAATCAGGCCCAATACCATGAGCGAAAAGTATTCGGCAGGTCCAAACTTGAAGGCCACTTCCGTCAGAGGGGCCGCAAAGGCCGCCAAAATCAAAGTGCCAACGCAACCGGCAAAGAAAGAGCCAATACCGGCAGCCGCCAAGGCAGGGCCCGCGCGACCCCGTTTGGCCATTTGGTGCCCGTCAATAATGGTCACCACCGATGAGGATTCGCCGGGCAAGTTCACCAAAATGGCGGTGGTGGATCCACCGTACTGTGCGCCATAGTAGATACCGGCCAACATGATCAGCGCGGCTACTGGGGGCAACGCATAAGTGGCAGGCAGCAGCATGGCGATGGTGGCAATGGGGCCCACGCCGGGCAACACGCCAATCAAAGTGCCCAAAAGGCAACCGATGAAGGCGTAGATCAGGTTGGTGGTGTTGAAAGCAACGCCGAAACCCAAGCTGAGGTTATTGATCAAATCCATTTAGGGTCTCCTCAACCAGTTATGAAAGCAGGCCAAACGGGCAGTTGCAGCTTCAGCAGCAACACAAAGGCCAAGTAACTGCCAATCGACAAAACCACACTGAGGATCAGCACCTCTTTGAGCTTGAAGACTTCACCAGCCAAACTGGCCACAATGACCAAGCCAAAAATAGCGGCAACCATCCCCATGTAGGGAATGCCCAGCTTGGGCAGCCCGCCGAGCAGGAGACCAAACAACAAGTTTGAGGAGATGATAAAAAACAAAGGCTTCCATGCCCATTTGCCGATCTTGTCGCCGTCTTTTGCCTTGGAAGTGAAGCCGGTGATGGTGATCATCCCCCCCAGAATGGTCAGGATTGTTCCAAGCAAAGTGGGAAAGTAACCTGGACCCATACGAGCAGCAGTACCCAAGTTGTAACTGGAAGCGCCATAGACGAAAACCAGACCCAGCAACGTAAACATGAGTCCGGAATAAAAGTCTTTCTGACTCTTGATATTCACTAAAGATCTCCTAAAGATTTCAAGAAGCTCGCATTCTGCCTTGTATTTATGCACCTTCAGGATGTGGATACCACCTATTTGGCTCACCCTAGGGATATCCCTAGGGTTGCCCACAAGATCATAGGTCGACCGGTTTGAAGCCTTTGATCCATTTCAGTGCAGGCAAAGCCCAACGTGCTTGTATGAGCTCAGCACGTTGTACCAAGAGCTTGCGGTTGGGCTGCTGCGGCGTGCGTTGGGCCAGTACCACGGTGTTGCCCTCACGCGTGGCCTTGAAAGCCCACAAGGTATCTGACCCAAAGGCCTTGGCCATTTTTTGAAGGCTGAGCTGGTAACTGGACGAGCGCCCAAATAAATTGACGGTCATGCAACCATGCTCCGTCAAGGTGGCGCGGCAATCGGCATAAAACGCTTCGCTGTCGAGCACAGGGGCGGCGGCTTGTGCGTCGTACAAGTCCACCTGCAAGGCATCCACGCTGGCCAGCCAATGCACTTGCCGAATTTCTTCAGCCGCATTGCCCAACACCACTTGCATGCGTTTTGTGTTGGCTGGAAGCTTGAACCAACCGCGGCAAGCGGCAATCACCTGCGGGTTGAGCTCAATGGCAGTGGTGGGCATGCGCAGCACCTTATGACAAAACTTGGTCAAAGACCCTGCCCCCAAGCCCAATTGCAAGGCTTGTAGACCGGGCACCTTGTCAGGCTCCACAAACAGCATCCAGGCAAACATGCGCTGTATGTATTCATGCACTAAGGCATTGGGGTCATCTATGCGCATGGAGCCCTGAATCCACTCGGTTTCCAAGTGCATGTGCCGCACATCCCCCCAATCCGAAAAATGCACCTCGGGCAAAACCGCGGCTGCTGCTGGAACAGCTTTTGAGACTCCAGCGGATTTGGAAGTGCTTTGGCTCACAAGTAGGGCTGTACCCACTGCTCACTGCGCTCCCAAAGTGCGCGGGCCAGGCTTGGGTTTTGCCCCAAGGGAGTAGGCAAAACAGGCCTGCAAAGGTCGTAATACAAGCCGGTTTCATGCGCGCATTGCGCAGAGGTGGCACAGAACAGCGAGGTGCGGGCACCTTCTTCTGGGGTGATCATGCCGCGCAACTTCAGCAGGTGCCTAAAGGGCAAGGGCACCGCACGCCACACCTCTGTGGCCACCACGCCGGGGTGCAAGGCATAGCTGGTGACGCCAGTACCCTGCAGGCGTCTGCCCAGCTCTGCACTGAACCAAATATTGGCCAGCTTAGACACACCGTATTCCTGAATGCCAGTAAGGGTTCGGGTGGGTTGCTGCAAAGCCTCCCAGTTCCATGCCTGGGCTTTGCGGTGAGCCCGACTGGCCACCGTCACCACGCGCGCAGAACCATAGGCAGAGGCCGTGGCCTTGAGCTTAGGCAGCAACAATTGCGTGAGCAAAAAGTGGCCCATGTGGTTCACTCCAAACACCTTTTCAAAGCCACTGGCGGACAAGCCGCGCGCACCCGCCAAACCCGCGTTGTTGACCAAGATGTGAAGCGGAAACCCAAGACTCAAAAATGCTTGGACACAGGCCTTTACGGAATGCAAGTCGCCCAGGTCAAGCGGCAACCATTCAGCCTGTCCCACTTGCGGACCCGCTGAAGAGCCGTGCGAGCCGGGCATCAGCGTGGGCCAGGACCGAATTTCGTCCAATACCGGCTGCGTTCTTTCTCGCGAAAGACCAGCCAAAAACACCCGGGCACCGTGGCGGGCCAGCTCTCGAGCCGTGACACGGCCTATGCCAGTGTTGGCGCCAGTAATGAGGGCCACTTTTCCGGTCAGGTCAGGAAGGGGCAACGGCGGTGTGTTCATGGCGTGATTATCTTGGGGTGAGTTGGCTAGGGGGCGCTTGGGGACAAAAGCGCGCGCAGCTTTGGTAGAGCGCTGCAGGCGTTGACTAGGGTTGCGGCTTGCAAGGCCTCTTG
>DDPM01000102.1:461-4111 GCA_002342165.1 Hylemonella sp. UBA2468 | reverse complement strand
TCTTGGCTGATGCCGCGTAAACCCGCCACCACTTTCGCAATGCGGGGTAATTCTGCAGGCTCGTTGCGGCCCTGCGGCTGGCCCAGCGCACGCTCAGCAGCAGTGGTGTAAAGCCAGTGAGGCGGAATGTCGGGGGAGTCGGTTTCAAATACCAAGGCGCTTATGGGCAAATCCATGGCAAGACGTCGCAGTTGTTGGGCGCGCTCAAACGTCACTGCGCCGCCAAAACCCAATTTAAAGCCCAAGTCCAAAAAGCTATGGGCTTGCTGCCCACTGCCATTGAAGGCATGGGCAATGCCACCCAGGGGCTGGCGCGTCCGAAGCCCCTTGAGCAACAGGTCTGCAGACCTGCGCACATGCAAGATCACGGGCAGCTCGTGAAGTTCAGCCAGTTGCAACTGCGCCTTATAAAAATAAAGTTGTTTGTCCCGCATGGCGGGCGTGCACAACTCAGGCACAAAAAAATCCAAGCCTATTTCGCCCACGGCCACCAAGTGTGGATCCTGAACATGGTCCCTAAGTGCTTGGTCCAACACATTCAGGTCAGATTCCGGCGCCTGCGGCACATACAAGGGATGAATACCAAGGGCGTAACTGTCCTTAAAGTGTTGGCCATCGCACTCCACGCCTTGGTGCGCCAACCGGCGCACGGCGTCAAAGTTGGCCACCTCTACCGCAGGTAATACACAGTGCAACAAGCCCACAGAGGCCGCGCGCTGGCGCACCTGCAGGTGTTGCCCCAAAAATTCCGGGGCGTCCAGGTGGCAGTGGGTATCGATCCAGCCCTTCATGGCAGGGCACTCAGGGTTTTGAGAGTCGGCCTTGTACCAGCTGACTCTGATGCCCGCAACGTTGCGCCAAGGCGGGGTCGTGGGTCACCACCACAAAAGCGGTGCCCTGTTGTTGGGCAAGGTTCAGCATCAGGTCCAACACGCCTTGAGCGGTGGAACGGTCCAGGTTGCCCGTGGGTTCATCGGCCAACACGCAGGCGGGCTGGGTCACCAACGCCCGGGCAATCGCCACGCGCTGCCGCTCTCCACCTGACAGTTCTGAAGGCCTGTGGTGCAAGCGGCCCGACAAACCCACCGCTGCCAACAAGTGTTCTGCCGCAGCAGCGGCTTGGGTTTTGGGCTGACGCCTTATCCACAAAGGCATGGCCACATTTTCCAGCGCCGTAAATTCCGGTAGCAGGTGATGAAACTGGTACACAAAACCCAAGTGCTGGTTGCGCAAGCGTCCAAGCTGCGCAGCGCTGAGTCGGCTGATGTTTTGACCCAGCCAATGCACCGTGCCATGCGTGGGCGCATCTAAGCCCCCCAGCACATGCAACAACGTGCTCTTGCCCGAACCCGAGGCTCCTACTATGGCCCAGGTTTCTCCGCGTTGCACTCGCAAGTCCACCCCTTGCAGCACTTGCACATCCAACGGGCCTTCCTTGAAGCGCTTGCTTAAACCCTGAGCATCCAGCACCAGACTATTCATAACGAAGTGCCTCAGCTGGGTTCACGCGGCTGGCTTGCCAGCTGGGGTACAAGGTGGCTACCCAAGACAGTGCCAATGAAATCAAGGCGATGGGCACGATGTCTGCGCTTTGCGGGTCACTCGGCATGCGGCTGATCAGGTAAATGTCTTGAGGTAAAAAACTTGCTCCCAACAAATGCTCCAGGGCGGGCACCAGCACATCAATGTTCAAGGCCACTGCCAAACCCAAACCCAATCCAGCCAAAGTGCCCATGACGCCCACCGCAGCGCCCTGC
This sequence comes from Hylemonella sp. UBA2468, assembly GCA_002342165.1. Lineage (GTDB taxonomy): Bacteria > Pseudomonadota > Gammaproteobacteria > Burkholderiales > Burkholderiaceae_C > Hylemonella. Next base: position 2,354 of record DDPM01000102.1, on the reverse strand, counting down.
ACCACAAAGATGATCAATATGCTGCGCGGGGTGGCGCCAAGGGTTCGCAAAATAGCGATGTCTGCACGTTTGTCGGTGACCGACATGACCAAGGTGGACACCAAGTTAAACGCCGCGACCGCCACGATCAGGGTGAGGATGATGAACATCATGCGTTTTTCAAGCTGCACAGCGGCAAACCAATTGCGGTTTTGGCGGGTCCAATCACGCACATAAAACTGGTTTTCCAAGGACAAGCTCAACTGCTCAGCCACACGCGGGGCTTGGTGCAGATCGCGCAACCTCAAGCGCAGACCAGTGGGGCCTTCGAGCTTGAAAATGCGGGCGGCATCGTTCACATGCACCAAAGCCAGCGAGGCATCAAATTCAAAATGCCCCGAATCGAAAGTACCCACCACTGTCATTTGTTTAAGACGAGGCACCACGCCAGCAGGGGTCACCTGACCCGAGGGGGCCACCACAGTCACTTTGCCGCCCGTGCGCACGCCCAAAGACCGCGCCAATTCGCTGCCCAACACCACACCAAATTCACCGGGCACCAATTGAGACAGTGCTGCGATGTGCAGGCCGGTTACCGTGGGCTCAAGGGCTGGGTCTATGCCCCTGACCACAGCGCCTTTCATGTCTTCGCCCCGAGCCACCAAGGCTTGTGCCCCAATAAAAGGCGCAGCTCCGACCACCTGCGGATGGGCGCGCACCACGCTCAGGGTTTGGGCCAGGTTGGTCAAGGCGTCGCCGTAGGGCGCCAACACTTCAATGTGCGACACCACGCCCAGCATGCGGTCACGCACTTCTTTTTGAAAACCATTCATCACGCTGAGCACAATGATGAGGGCGGCCACGCCAAGGCCAATGCCCAGCATGGACACTGCCGAAATAAACGAAATGAACCCATTGCGGCGCGTTGCCTTACCTGCTCGGGTGTAGCGCCAGCCCAAAATGAGTTCGTAAGGAAATGGCATGTGGGCGAAGCTTTTGGAGGGAGTGGTGAATCGAGGTTTGATTATTCGCCATTTGCGGACCCGGCGGCGGTAGACAATACAAGCTATGCCTCCTGATTCGCAAGCCGCTGCTACTCCAGCCCCCTCACACGTGTTGGTTCCGTTTGCAGTGTGTGAGGATCCCGCCAGCCGCCAAGCCCTGCGCCGGTTGAATTTGCCTAATCTAGACGCCCTGTTGCAGACGTTGTTGCCCCAAGGAGTCCAGAGTATTGCGCAACAATCGCCCACATTTGTGCATGAACGCCTATGGGCAGGCGCGCACCAGCTCAACCCCCTGGCACCCGCTTGGGCAGCTTGGCATGCACAGCGCATGGGGCTGGACCCGCTGGGGCAATGGGCTTGGGCTTGGATTACCCCTTGCTATTGGCAGGTGGCGCAAGCCCAAGTGACCCTCAGCGACCCCCATGAGCTGCAATTGAGCGCACCAGAACTGCACGCTTTGCTTGAAAGCATGCAGCCCTACTTTGCAGAAGACGGCATAGAACTTCTGCTGGTGGAGCATTCCGACACTTTTAAGCCCCCTTTGCCAAGCTCATGGTTGGCCAAAGGCGAGGTTTTTCGGACTTCTGATGTTTTTTCTTCTGCATATGTGTCTTTGGAGCGCGCTCTAGACCAAGACCTGACCCCGTGGATGCCCGCACACCCGACGCTGCGGCGTTTGCAAAATGAAATGCAAATGCTCATGTACACCCACCCCGTCAACGAGGCGCGCAGCCACGCCCGCCGACCCACCGTCAATTCCTTTTGGATCAGTGGCGCTGGTGCGTGTGATGGCACCTCCACATCCAGCCCTTCAACTTTCAGCCCTTACATGCAATATGCACAAGACTTGTCCTGGCCTGCCTTGCAAGGCGACTGGCAGGCTTGGGGCGAGGCTTGGCGCGCGCTAGAC
>DDPM01000102.1:0-439 GCA_002342165.1 Hylemonella sp. UBA2468 | reverse complement strand
TGACCAAGGTGCACTCAGCCCATGCTGGGGCATCAGAACCAGATGCGCCACACCGCCAAATCGGCCTCACACTGTGCAGCGCCTTTAAATCGCTGACTTTTTGCAGCGGTCACGTGTCGGCTTGGTCAAGAATCCAACGCGTGTTTCAGCCCTCGGCCACTGCGCGGCGGCATGCCTTTATGGAGCAACTGTGAACATCACCCCTCGGGACATTCCCCCACGTGCAGTTTGGGCCTTGGAGCAAGCAGGCGTTCACCCCCTGCTGGCGCGTTTGTTTGCCGCCCGCGGCGTGAGCGACCCAGCTGAACTGGACGATGGCTTGGCCAAATTGCTGCCCCCTTCAGACATGTTGGGCACGCAAGCCGCTGCCACGTTACTTGCCGACGCCATGGCGCGCCAAGCGCCCATTTGCATCGTGGCCGACTACGACTGTGATGGC